>JAHFTD010000043.1 GCA_023269565.1 Opitutaceae bacterium
CTCTCACCTCCCCGGCGCGGCCGGCCTCCGCCACGGCCACCACCGTGGTATCTTTGTGGACATCCAGGCCCACGTATTTATTTAGCTCCTTCATGTGCTTGTCTCCGTTTTTGGTTGTTTCGGTTGTTGTTCCCACTCCAGCCACAGCCCTGCGGCTCCGCCCCTCACCGGGTAGCCCGCGCTTAGGGGACAAGCACACCTTATTTATCGCTGCGTCTCGCACGCAGCTATGATGTCTAGGTGAAGAAGCTCATCCCAATCTCCATCTTGCTTTGCTCAGTCGCACTGGGTTCGCCCGAAAGCGATCAGGACAAGCTATTCGATGATGCCGTCGCCAATGCGAAGACTGAAAAGGAGAAGACTCTAGCCGTCTTTGAGCAGCGTATCCATCGCCTTGCCCGCAAGAATACCGACATCACCGAGATTTTCCGACCCAAGGATGGGATCGATCAATTTGAGGCCTTCATTTTGAGCCGGGCGTATTTCACCCAGAATTTTGGCCTCTGTGGCGCCATCGAGTTACCCGAGAAGAAGGGGGATTTCTGGTTTGTGGACATGGTGGTCGGTAGCGCGGCCCAGTCGCTTCCTCCAGCCGTTATCGACTCGCGGACCGGCAGGCTCACGTGCAAGGGGCATCCAAGTGTGTCCGATGCTCTCACCTACCTCAAAGAGTTCATGACACCTAACCAGTCGTCACAGCCAACGCCGGCAAGCCGACGTGGCTGAGCTGAAACGTTAGGCAAAATTTCGCTTCGTATGACCGCAAAATTCGCCGAGGTATTCTCAGCACTTCGAGGGAATCTCGAACGGCATGTTGGCAAGTTCACGGTGAAAGAAGACACCGCGACTTCTTACTGCTTGGAGGGTGGAGTGCATCCGACCCACAAGAAGCCTTTCCCAATCGCGTGGGTGGCCGTCGGGAAAGCATATGTGAGTTTTCATCACATGGGCGTTTACGCGCGTCCCAGCCTCCTCGAAGGCGTGTCGAAAAAGCTGAAAGCGCGAATGCAAGGCAAGTCGTGCTTTAATTTTAGCTCGGTCAATCAAGTGTTATTTACAGAGCTTGAAGAGCTCACTGTTCGGGCCTTCGAAGCATTCCGGAATGCGCCGTTTATGAAATGACGTCTTTGTTCGAAAAACGGCCTAACAAGGCGCTAGAGCCAACACGACCAGCGGTCACGTCTCGTGCTGTCGCACGAGTCGCGCCCGCCGGTCGTGTGGCTCACCTTTGACGATCGCCGGAAGAAATGTTCGACCATACTCAGAAATCCCGCACTCGTCTCCGGGTTGAGAGCAATCTCAGCATGGTTGTTTTGTGCGCTGGATCGCTTTCATCGCTATTCGGACACTACCTTATCGGCATCCCGCTGCTTTTCATCGGTATCTTCTATTCGAGCGAGCTATCGAAGGAGTTGAAGAGCAGGCCCGGTCCTGCTGAACCGGAAGAGAAGAAGGCCATGTTCCGCATCGATGCCATCGGGTTTTCGGTGATCTACGTTGCATTTGTTGCCTGGCTTTTCCCCATCCGCACTCCGGTAGCATGGTGTTTGTTCGGCGTGGCGACATTCGCTATCCCGATCGCCATCTACGCTTGCTGGGCTTCGCTATTCAGTGACACGCCGACACAGGAAGAGAAGGAGCCGATCCAGCCGACAGAGACAACGCGCGGGAAGTGACCGTAATTCGCATGGCCCAGCTCCGCTCAGCATCCTTCCTAATTTCAGGTCGTCAGCACGCTCGCCCGCGCGTGTCTCATCTGTAACGATGGGCGAAGAAAAGATGAGCACGTCTGATTCCCTTCTGGAGCTAATTGTGAAGCTCGGCCTTGAGGCCGACCGCACATCAGAAGATAGCGGTGCATTTTCCATTATCCTCCAGTGCGGCGGGCTCCTTATCTCCGGTCGCGTAATCAGTGAACGTGATTTTATTTTGGCGAATCCGGTTACCGAGTTAGTCGGCCAGTTGCCGGCGCACCTCGTTCACCAAGGATCGGAAACGCCTGTCCCGCTGATAGAGTCGCTCGAAAGAAAGACCGAGTATGTCCACCTTCGGGATGCTAGCTTTCTTGTCCCCGGTCAGGCTCCGTGGCCAAATCCACCGGTCTTCTGGCGGGCGCGGCTTTCGAGCATTGATGGTTTCACTATTGGCTCCGTGAGGAAGATTAAATGAATGGGAGCCCATCCAGAGCATCACAGACAACTCCGGGGCTACGCCCCTCCGTGTCTGACTGCTGACGTTCGGCAAAAAATAGATAGGGCCGTGGCTCATCTTTGACGTTCGGCGCAGCCGAACCACCGCAATCCAGGGAAGAGTCTTGCTGGGGGCCAAGGCGCGAGCAGTCCGCCCTCTAGCTCTCCAGCTCAAAAATCCTGCAGCCGGCCCTCGCCGGCGCCGCGCGCAAGCTCGAGATCCGCGCCAGCACCTCGCCGAGCAGGTAGATCGAGCCGGTGACGACCACCGTGCCGTCCGGCCTGACCTTACTTGGCCTGCCGTATGTCCACGGGCTTGAGTCCCGCCGCCTTGGCGAGTGCCAGTTGGCGCCCGTCCGCCGACACGAAGCGGGTGCAGCCCAGTTCGGCCGCCACCGCCACATGCAGGATGTCCAGGCTCCGGCACAGCAGTTGCGCGGAGTGCCGCCGGGACAATTGCTCCGCCTCGTGGAAGACCTTGGGCCATTCCAGCGCCACGTCGGCCAGCCGCTGCGTCTGCCGGTCGTCCTCAAACTGGTCCAGCAGTGCCCGCGCCTCCGCCGCGGTCAGTAGCTTCCGGCCGGTCAGCACCCGCAGGGCGTTGCCCACCTCCAGCGTGTGCAGCCAGGTCAAAGGCAGTTGCGGCACGGCCTGCGCCTCGCTCCGCGCCCGCTCGGACTGCGCCTCGGTGACGTAGATCTTCACCAAGGCGCTGGAATCGAAGTAAACCTTCACCACTCACCCCGCCCGGCCAGAATCTCGTCCGCCGCACCCGGCCGGATCACGCGCCGGCCCAGCACCCGCTCCGTCCGCGCCTGCAGATCCGGCCACGGCTGGGCCGCGCCCGCCGGCCGGGCCGGTGCGAGTTGCGCCACCACCTTCCGCCGGCGGGTCACCCGCAGCGTCGCGCCGCGTTCCACGCGCAGCAGCGCGCCCCTCAGGTTCTTCTGCAGCTCGCGGACCGTCACGGTGTTCATGCCGGACAATTTGCCGGACATTCTGCCGCTGTCAAACTTCCTTTGGTGGCTCAAAATCCTGCAGCCGGCCCTCGCCGGCGGCGCGCTCTACCCAGTTATCGTCGCAAGCGCGAACTTGTGCGCCGCAACGGCCTCCTCCGGACTGCCGGCCGAGGTCTGCAGGTCCCGCAGCAGGCCGTCGCGCAGGCCGTAGATCCAGCCGTGCACGGTCAGCTCCTGCCCGCGCGCCCACGCATCCTGCACAATGGTGGTCGTGCAGACGTTGGCGGCCTGCTCGATGACGTTCAGTTCGCAGAGCCGCGCGCTGCGCGCCGTGTCGTCGGGCAGTCGGCAGAGGCAGCCGTCGTGTTTATCGCGCACATCCTGCACATAGCGCAGCCAGTTGTCGGCGAGACCCACCCGCTGGCACTTCACCACGGCCTGCACACCGCCGCAACCGTAGTGGCCGACGACCATGACGTGTTTCACCTTCAGCACATCGACGGCGAACTGGATGACCGAGAGGCAGTTCAGGTCGGTGTGCACGACCACGTTGGCGACGTTGCGGTGCACGAACACCTCGCCCGGCAGCAGGCCCATGATCTCGTTGGCCGGCACGCGCGAGTCCGAGCAACCGATCCAGAGATACTCGGGGCTCTGCTGCCGCGACAGTATCTGGAAAAACTCCGGATCACGCCGCTTGATCGCCTCGGCCCATGATTGGTTCTGCTCAAAGAGATGCTTCAGACCGTGCATGAGCCGGCGATATTTGGGACGCGGTGAAGCATGTCGAACTTTGTTTACACCACATCCGCACGGCTGGACAGGGTTGCGCCCGGCGGCAAGGGTGCACGACACCCCCGTTTATTATTTTGAATCCAAACGCCCCGCCGGCAACACTCACTGGTAAAGACCAACTATGAACCTCCTCATCACTCCCTCCCTGTTCCTTCTTCCCCTCGCCGGCATCATGGCCAGCCTGCATGACAACGAGGATAACCTCTACATCATCTTCGGCTTCGTCCTGTGCCTGCTCGCAATCATCATGTTCTTCAAATATCAGCGCGACAAGATGTGGCACGAGACAGCGCGCATCGCGCTCGAGAAAGGCCAGCCGGTGCCCAGCCGCTGGAACGTGTCGTTCGGCTCCGGCCGCGGGCGGATGAACGGCTTTGAGCCGTGGGGCTACTGGAGCCCGCAGCGTGAGATCCGCCGCGGCCTGGTCCTCCTCGCGGTAAGCGCCGGCCTGTATTATTCCATGGGCGAGCGCACGCGCGGGTGGATCGCCATCCCCGCCTGCCTCGGCGCCGTCTACCTTCTCCTCGGCCTCTTCTCCTTGCTCCGCGGCGAACCCAAGGACCCGAACGACCACCGCGACCCGCCCGCCCAGCAGTGACGGGGCCCGACAGCGCACTCATCGCCCGCGTCCTGACCCAGGATGACCGGGCGGCGTTCGGTGAAATCGTGCAACGGCACCAGTCCGCGGTGCGGCGTTTCCTGCGGCACCTGAGCGGCGGCGACGCCGCGCTCGCCGACGATCTCGCCCAGGACACATTCCTCCAAGCCCACCGCAGCCTCGCTCACTACCGCGGCGATGCGGTCTTCTCCACCTGGCTGCTCGGCATCGCGCACAACCTCTGGCGCAACGCGCACCGCCGCCAGCGCGACGTGCCGCTTGAGGCCAAGCACCTTGAAGCACTGGACCCGGCTCCCTCACCCGCGCCCGCCAGCGATTTGAAGCAGGATCTCGCGCAGGCGCTCCGTGTCCTCGCACCTGACGAGCGCACCGCCCTGCACCTCAGTTATCAGCAAGGCCTGTCGCACCGCGAAATCTCCACCCTGCTCGGCTGGCCGCTCGGCACCGTCAAAACCCACCTCAACCGCAGCAAAGAAAAACTCCGTCCCCTCCTTGCCGCATGGAACCCATCGACATGAACCTTCCCGATTCCACCGACGAAAAACTCGCCGTGCTCCTCCGCGCCACCGGGTGCGAACCGTTGCCTGACGACGGATTCACAGCACACGTGCTCGCCGCATTGCCGACAAAGCGTCTCGCCCCGCGGCTCCTGCGCCGCGACTGGATCATCGGCGGCATTGCCGTCGCGCTCGTGCTGGTGCTCGCGCCGCGCAGCGCGGCCACCGACCTCAGGGCCGTCTCAACCCAGGCCGGAGATTCCCTTGTCAATCTGCTCAACAGTCTGCTCGAGGACCCCGTCGGGCTGGCGGTAATCGCCCTAACCGCGGGCGTTTTACTGCTAACCGAACTGGACGAGGAGCCGTCGCCCGCGCGTCCGGAAAACTGAACCAACGAAAAGTTCGGGTGCCGTGAACGGAACCGGCCTGGGTCGAAAGCAATGCCGGCAAATTCTACGCGACGCGCTCGACGATGAGCGGCGGCGGAATCGGACGCTTCGGGGCGAGGCGGTAGGCGGTCTTGAAGTATTCCAGGGCCTGCTCGAGCTTCGCCTCGTCGTTGTAGTGAATCATCATGAGCGGCTCGCCCTGCTTGACCTGCGTGCCGACCTTGCGGATCTCGGAGACGCCGACGGCATGGTCGACCTTGCCGTGGCTGTCGCGGCCGGCGCCAAGGATGTGCACGCCCTGGGCGATGAACGCCGCATTGATCGTGTGCACGTAGCCGCGCTTCGGCGCGGGGAGCTTGCGGATGTGGCGCGCAGTCGGAAATTTTTCCGGGTGGTCGATGTAGGTGGTGTCGCCGCCCTGGGCCTTGATCATGTCCTTGAATTTCTCGAGGGCGGAACCGTCGGTGAGGTGGCGCTGCACGGTCTGCTTGGCGGAGAGCGTGGAACCGGCGACGCCGGCGAGGCGGACGATTTCCATGCCGAGCTTGAGCACGAGTTCCTTCATGTCCTCGGGGCCCTGGCCCTTGAGAAGCGCGATGGCCTCCTTGATCTCGAGTGCCGTTCCCACGGTGTCACCGAGCGGCTGGTTCATGTCGGTGACGAGCGCGACGCAGCGGCGTTTCATCGAACGGCCGACGCGCGTCATGGAGCGGGCGAGCTGTTTGGCCTGCTCGAGGTCGCGGATGAAGGAGCCGTTGCCCCACTTGACGTCGATGACGAGGCCCTCGGCGCCCTCGGCGAGCTTCTTGGAGAGGACGCTGCCGGTGATGAGGGGCAGGCTCGGGATGGTGCCGGTCTCGAGGCGGAGGTCGTAGAAAATCTTGTCCGCCGGGGCGAGTTCGTTGCTCTGCTCGGCAATGGCGCCGCCGACGCGCGCGAGCTGGTCGACGAAATGCTGGATCGTCATATGGCTCTTGAAGCCGGGGACGGCGGCGAGCTTCTCGAGGGTGTTGATGACGAACTCCTGCTCCACGCCGCACATCATCGGCACGACAACGCCGCTGGCCATGGCGAGCGGGGCGAGAACGAGGGCGGTCTTGTCGCCCACGCCGCCGGTGGAGTATTTGTCGATCTTCGGCTTGCTGATGTGGGACAGGTCGATGACCTCGCCTGAAAGCATCATCTCCTCGGTGAGGATGGCCGTCTCCTGCGCCGACATGTTGGCGAAGTAAATCGCCATGAGCAGGGCCGCCTGCTGGTGCTGCGGCATCTCCCCGTCGAGCGTGGAATCGATGATGTAGCGAATCTCCTCTTGGGTGAATTCGCCGCCATCACGCTTCTTCTCAATCAGCGAGGTGAACGACGGCTTGATGAATCGCCGCGTGGGAATGGGACGTTTGCGCATGGAGGTCACGGTGGGTGTGAAAGAGTCGGCGCCGTATGGCGCAAAACCCGAGAAGGCAAAGAGTTTTGCTGATTTTGTCGAGACTAAAATGCCGGCGAAGCAATGATTGTTATAGCCCGACGACCCTCCATCGACCGGCAGCGAGAGCCGCCAAAATCGTTCTTGCTCAGTGCCAAGCGCGATTCCTCAATCCACCAATGAGTCTGCCGTTCAACATCGCGAGCCACCTTGACACAAGCCTGCGCGCCGCCGCCGGCCAGTTGGGCATGTTGGACCGCGGCTTTGAACCCGAAGTGCGCGTCGCTGATCCGACGCACGGCGACTTCCAAGCCAACGGCGCCCTCGCGTTCGCGAAGCGCGAGAAGCAAAACCCCCGCGTCCTCGCCCAGCAAATCGTCGATCGGCTCGGCGGGCTGGCGGGTGATTTCGAAATCGGCCTGGCTGGCCCCGGCTTCATCAATTTCCGTCTGAAGCCCGCTGCGCTCCTCGCGTGGCTGTTGGCCTACGATTCCGAAACGCACCTCCAGACCGGCGCCGCCCGCGCCCGCGCCGGCCAGAAATGGATCGTCGATTATTCCTCGCCCAACACCGCGAAGCAGATGCACGTCGGCCACCTCCGCTCCGCCGTCATCGGCGAAGCGATCTGCCGGTTGCTCGCGTTCAGCGGTGCGCACGTCGTCCGCGACAACCACATCGGCGACTGGGGCACGCAGTTCGGCAAGCTTATCTGGGCCTACAAACGTCACCTCGACCCGGCGGCGCTCGCTGCCGAGCCGCTGGAGGAATTCGAACGCCTCTACAAACTGGGAAACAACGCCGCCGCGGCCGACTCCGCGGTGCTCACCGCCGCGCAGCAGGAACTCGTCCGGCTGCAGAACGGCGACGCCGGGAATCTCGCCATCTGGCAAAAGATCAACGACGCCAGCCTCGCTGCCTTCCAGCAAATCTACGACCAGCTCGGCATCAAGTTCGACGTCACGCTCGGCGAGAGTTTCTACAATGACAAGGTCGACCGCGTTTACCGCGAACTCACCGCCGGCGGCCTGGCGCAGGAGAGCGAGGGTGCCCTCGTGGTCTTCCACCCCGAGCATCCGCGTTTCAAGACGCAGCCGTTCATCGTCCGCAAAAAGGACGGCGCCTCCAACTACGCCTCGACCGACCTCGCGACCATCCTTTACCGCGCCGAGCATTTCCAAGTCGACGGCGCGGCCTACGTCATTGACTTCCGGCAGAGCGACCACCTGGCCCAGCTCTTCCTGACCGCGCGGAAATGGTTTGAAAAGACCGGCCGCAAGCTCCCGCAGCTCGAGCACGTCGATTTCGGCACGGTGCTCGGCGAGAACAACAAACCGCTCCAGACCCGCGATGGCGAACACATCCGCCTGAAGGCGCTGCTCAGCGAGGCCCGCGAACGCGCCTACTCGCTCGTCACCGCGCGCAGCCCCGAAGCCCCCGAGGCCGAGCGCCGCGCCATCGCCGACATCGTCGGCGTCGCCTCCGTCCAATACGCCGACCTCGCACAGAACCGTTCCAGCGACTACGTGTTTGCCTGGGACAAGATGATCTCGCTGGAGGGGAACACCGCCGCCTACCTGCTCTATGCCGTCGCGCGCGTGCACAGCATTTTCCGCAAGGCCGGGATGGACGTCTTGCAGCCACCCATCGCCGGCGCCAGCGCGCCCGCCACCGCCGCCGAGATCAACCTCGCGCGCAAGCTCACCCAGTTCGCCGACGCCGTGCAGCTCGCCACCAACAGCCTGCGCCCGCATTATCTCTGCACCTACCTCCATGAGCTCGCCGGCGAATTCAGCACGTTCTACGGCGCCGACAAGGTCATCGTCGACGAGGCACCGGTGCGCGCCCGCCGGCTGCTGCTCTGCCACCGCACGCTCGTCGTGCTCGAGACCGGCCTGCACCTGCTCGGACTGCGCCCGCTGGAGCGGATGTAGGCGACCGCGCGGATCCGCCCTAAAGGCGAGGCCGGGGAGCACCGTTTCTCCGCCGGGACCGCCGCGTGGCCCGCGGGTCCCGGGCGTTGAGTAATTCGCTCTTGCCGTGACCGTGGCCGGCCCCAACATGCCGGGCACCATGTCGAGCGACGCTCCCTCCTCCTCCGGTCCCGAATTCTACGTCCGCGGCGCCAACGACACCGAAGCCCGCGGGCCCTTCGGCCTTGAGCAACTCGTCTCCCTCGCCGAATCCGGCCAGGTGACGGCCGATACTTATTATTACCACACCGCCAGTGAGCAATGGCTCACTCTTGAGAGTAGCGAGGAACTGAAGGCCAAGCTCTGGCCGGAAAAGAAAAAACTCTCCTTCAAACAGAAGGAATTCCAGCCCATCAACCAGGAGCAGAAGGAGGGCGACAAACCCATCACCGTCCAGGAATTCCTCGACGCCGCCGAGGGCCGCACCGACGAGACCAAGGGCAAGAAAGACGTTCATATCTCGATGATGAGCGCGGCGATCTGGGGCACCCGTTCCGCGGCCATCATCTGCCTGATCAGCGCCGTCGCGATGGCGCTGCCGAGCATCGACGTCATCATGTCGATGGATCCGGCCAAGCTGCTGGAAAAACCTTTCGCGATCCTCGGTGTCGCCGATGCCGTGCTCGGCGTGCTGCTGCTGCTCGGCGTCATCAGCCTGTATCCGCTGGTGCGCTTCCGCGCAGTCTTCGGTCTCGGATTTCTCGGCCTGCTTTTCTACAGCACCGGCCAGCCCACCGCGGTGATGGCCCTCGCCGCCGGCTCGGCCGGCCTCTACTTCAGCACGATTTTCCTCAGCTACATTCCGCTCGGTGTCGCCACGCTGGCCGGACTTGGCGGCATGGCCGCCCTCGCCACCCTGAGCATCGGCTGACGCTTCCCCGGCGCATCCAGCCGCCTCCCTCGCCATGCGGGCGCCCCACCTCTACGACCGGTTGCGCCAGCTCTGGACGCGCGACATCTGGCTCGCCGCCCACTCGCGCGACCGCACCGTCAAGGCGCGTGGCTTCACCTTCCTGCGCATCCTTTCCATCACCATTTCCGGCCTGCAGGAGCTGAAGGTCGCCGCCCGTGCCGCCGCGCTCAGCTACAGCTCGCTGCTCGCCTTGGGACCGCTGGTGGCGATCACCGTCCTCATCTCCGGCATCGCGCTCGGCAACAAGGACCCCGCCGTCATGGCGCAAGGCGTCAATCGCATCATTAGCTTCATCGCCCCGCAGGTCGTCCAGTATGACCATGCCGGCGCCGACGGCGAGACTGCCAAGACGCCCGCGGACGCTGCCTTGCCCGCACCCGGCTCCGCGCCGGCCGCCAAGGCTCCGTCTTCCGATCCGGAACTGATCCGGCTCATCAACACCTTTATCGCCAACAGCCGCTCCGGTGCCGCCGGCGCCATCGGCGTGCTGACGCTGCTGCTGATCGTCATCCAGCTCCTCACGACCATTGAGAACGTCTTCAACGACATCTGGGGCGTGCGCCGCGGCCGCAGCTGGTTCACCCGCATCGTCTATTACTGGACGGCCATCACGCTCGGCGCGCTGCTGTTCTTCTCCGCCCTCACGCTCTTTTCCGCCGGTGCGTTCCTCAATCTCTTCATCGAGAAACTCCCACTCGGCGCACAGCTTGCCCGGCTGATCGTCTGGATGCTGCCTGCCCTGTCGGCGCTTCTACTCGTCGTCATCCTCACGCTCTTTTACCGCACCGTGCCTAACACCCGCGTGCGGTGGGCTGCCGCGCTGCTCGGCGCCGTTATCGTCACCGCCCTGCTCTTCCTCAACAACTACCTCGCGTTTCTCTACTTCAAGCGCGTGCTCCTCTCCAAGAGCCTCTACGGCTCGGTCGGCATCCTGCCCATCCTGATGATCGGCCTCTACGTCTTCTGGTTCTTCGTGCTCGTCGGCGGCCAGATCACCTACGCCGTGCAGAACGTCCATTACCGCAGCAGCCAGACCGCCTGGCACAGCGTCAACGCCCTCACGCGCGAAAGCCTCTCGCTCCTCGTGCTGCTGCTCATCGCCCGCCGCTTCCGGGACTGCCAGCCCGCCTACTCCGTCACCGAGCTCTCGCACCGCATCCGCGTCCCCTCGCAAATCCTCAACGAGAGCCTCAACCGCCTCTGCGACCTGCAGCTCATCGCCGAGCTGCCGCCGGGCGAGGGCGCCGACCCCAACGACCATCGCTACCAGCCCGCGCGCCCGCTCAACCGCATCAACCTCCTGGAATTCCGCCAGCTCTTCGAGAATTACGGCGAGGCTCCCAGCGGCGAGCTGCTCGACAACGTCGACCCCGTCCTCGCCCACTACCACGCGCGCCTCGCCGGCGCGCTGCCCGCCGTCCTCGCCGACCGCACCCTCGAGGAGCTATTGGACGACTTCCCCGCCACCGGTCACCCCGTCGCAAGCTGAGTGGGACTGGCCGCGGCAATGCGGCAAACAATTGACCTGCATCAAGGCTCCCGCACGGGATTTCGGGAATAATGCGGCAACGTGCCGATTTCCCTGCAGCATTCGTTTGCCCCCGGAACTCTGAATCCGCCGGCCGCGCCGCATTTCGCCCGGGTAAAATCCTCCGTCACCCCGCCAGCCGTTCCGGTTTCCCATTACGCCGCGGCCCGCCGCTGGTTCATGCTCGCCATCGGCAGCCTTGTGATCGCCGGACTGCTCTCGCTGGTGGTCGTCGTCGGCCGCATCCCAGTGGTGAGCGAATGGATCGCGGATCCGCTTTTCTTCAAGCGCTGCCTCGTCGTGCACGTGGGGCTGGCGCTGGTCATTTGGTTCCATGCGAGCGCCGCCGCGTGGGTTTCCCTGCTGCAGCCGCCGGAAGCACGCGGCGGCAGGTTTTTCTTCTGGGGCGCGGCGGCCGGGGTCGGCCTGATGGTCGCCGCCGGCACGCTGCGCGGGGTGACGCCCGTGCTTTCCAACTACGTGCCGGTGCTCGACCATCCGCTGTTCCTGCTCGGCGTGGCGCTGTTTTTCGCCGGCACGGCCGCGTTCATGGTGCAGGCGCTCCTCGCCCCGGCCGGCGCATGCCCGGCGCTGCCGCGCGAAGCCGCCACCGCGTTGCGCGCCTCGGCACTGGCGTTCTGCGCGGCGATGGCGACGTTCGTCGCCGCCGGCAGCGGTCTGTCGCGCGGACTCGACACGCACACCTATTACGAGTTCCTCTTCTGGGGCGGCGGCCACGTGCTGCAGGTGGCCAACATCGCGGCGATGCTCGCGCTCTGGCTTTTCCTCCTGCAACGCGCCACCGCGCTGCCCGTGCTGCCGGCGAAAACCGCCGCGTGGTTCTTCGGGCTGCTCGTGCTGCCCCATCTCGGCGCGCCGCTGCTGACCATCAAGGGCACGCTCGACAATCTTTATCACGAAGGCGCCACGCAGCTCATGCGCTGGGGCATTTTCCCCGTGGTGCTGGTCATCCTTGCTCTGTGCGTGCGGCACCTGCGCGCGTCCGGGGCCCTGGCCGGCCCCGACTGGCGGCGGGATCCGCGGCTCACGGGGTTTTTCTGCAGCGTCGGCCTGACGCTGCTTGGGTTTGCCCTCGGCGCGAGCATCCGCGGCGTGAACACCGTCGTGCCGGGCCACTACCATGCGTCCATCGGCGCGGTGACGGTTGTCTTCATGGCCGGCGCGTATGAGTTCAGCCGCATCGTCGCCCCGGCCGCGACGGGGCGGCCGGCGTGGCGGTGGGCGAACCTGCAGCTCGGCCTCTTCGGCGTGGGCCAGGCGGTCTTTGCCCTCGGCTTCGCGCTCGCGGGGATGTTCGGAGCGGGCCGCAAGACCTACGGCGCCGAGCAGCACGTGCGCTCGGCCGGCGAACTCATCGGTCTCGGCGTGATGAGCCTCGGCGGGCTCGTCGCCGTCGCGGGCGGACTGCTCTTCCTCGGCCTGATGGTGCGCCAGATCCTCGCGTGGCACCGTGCGGCGCGCGCCCCGGAAATTTTCCCACAAGGAACCCTACCATGAACCAAGAAGCAGAAAAACCGCATATCTGGCAAAGGCTGCTGGACAACCCCTGGGTGCTGCTGGCCCTCGGCGTCCTCGTGCCTTTTTTGTCCTACACCGTCTGGGGTTGGATTGAGCTGAGCCTGCTCAAGCCTGCCGCCCTGCCCTGAGGAGACACCCACCATGAGCAGCCTACTCGTCCCCGCGCGCGGCTGGTTCCGCGCTCCCTCCGGCCACGAACGCACCTGGATCGGCCTCGCGCTATGCTGGTGCCTCGTCCTCACGCTGATGATGCCCTTCTGGCATTTCCGCGGCAAACAGAACAGCCGCGGCGAGGCCTACCTCGTCACGCCCGCCGGCTTCCAGGCCCGCGTCGACAAGTTCATCGCCGCCACCAAGGTCGGCGAGCAGAACGGCATCCCCGTCGTCTCGCCCGCCCCCGGCGGCGATGCGTATGTGCTCGCCCGCATGTGGTCGTGGTCGCCTATCCTCAAGCTCCGCCAGGGCGAAACCTACCGCGTGCACCTCTCCTCGCTCGACCTGCAGCACGGCTTTTCGCTCCAGCCGCTCAACATGAACTTCCAGGTCATGCCCGGCTACGACCACGTGCTCACGCTCACGCCCACCTCGAAGGGCACGTTCACCATCGTGTGCAACGAATTCTGCGGCATCGGCCACTCGACCATGATCGGCAAAATCATCGTCGAATAACCCGGAGAATTTTACCCATGAGCTCCATCGTCCAAACCCTCGCCGACGGCACCAAGCGGCTCGTCAATCCCGGCCGCGTCTGCGCCACCACCGGCCTGTCCGTCTGCAGCACCGCCCAGCGGTTCATCAAGCTGAACGCCGTGGCCGCGGTCGTCTTCCTGCTCGTCGGCGGCGTCGCCGCCCTCCTGCTCGCGCTCACGCGCTGGCAGACCGTCCACCTGCTCAACGCTGAGTGGTTCTACCGCATCGTCACGCTCCACGGTCTGAACATGCTCATCTTCTGGATCCTGTTCATGGAGGTGGCCATCCTCTACTTCACCTGCACAACGCCGCTCAACTCGAAGCTCTTCTCCAAGGGCGTCGCGTGGACGTCGTTCGGCATGATGCTCACCGGCGCCGTCATGGTCGACGTCGTCATCTTCAAGGGCCAGGGCGACGTGATGATGACCTCCTACCTGCCGCTGCTGGCGCACCCGGCGTTCTATTTCGGCATCATTCTCGTGGCGGTCGGCACGCTCATCGGCGTGTTCAACTTCTTCGCCACGCTCTACATCGCCAGGCGCGACAAGACCTACGAGGGCTCGATGCCGCTCGTGACCTTCGGCGCGCTCGCCGCCGCCATCATCGCGGTCGTCACTCTCCTGCACGGCGCCATCGTCATGATCCCGACGTTTTCCTACTCGATGGGTTGGACGCCGCAGCCCGACCCGATGTGGTATCGCCTCATCTGGTGGGGCCTCGGCCACCAGTCGCAGCAGGTCAACGTCTGCGCCATGGTCGCGTGCTGGTATTTCCTCGCCTCGGTGACGACCGGCGCCCGCCCGCTCAACGAGGCCGTCTGCCGCACGGCGTTCGTCCTTTACGTGCTCTTCATCAACCTCGCCTCGGCGCACCATCTCCTCGTCGACCCCGGCATCGGCGCGACGTGGAAGATCTGGAACACCTCCTACGCGATGTATCTCGCCGTGCTCGCCTCGATGATCCACGGCTTTACCGTGCCGGCCTCGGTCGAGGTCGCGATGCGCGAGAAAGGCTACGTCCGCGGTCTCTTCGGCTGGCTCACCTCCGCGCCGTGGGGCAACCCCGGGTTCTCCGGTTTTTTCCTCTCGCTCGTCATCTTCGGCTTCGGCGGCGGCATCACCGGCGTCACGCTCGGCACGCAGCAGATCAACATCATCGCGCACAACACGCTCCGCATCCCCGGGCATTTCCACGTGACGGTGGTCGGCGGCACCACGCTGGCGTTCATGGCGCTCGCCTACTATGTGATCCCGCTGATCTTCGAGAAGGATTTCATCGGCCGGAAATTCGCCCGCGTGCAGCCCTATCTCTTCGGCGGCGGCATCACCATGCTGGCGATCGGCATGTCCTTCGCCGGCTCGATGGGCGTCCCGCGCCGTAGCTGGGACATCGACATCGCCGGCGTTTACGGCCCGGCGGCGCACCTGATGCTCGGCCTGGTCGGCATCGGCGGCATTATCGCCTTCACCGGCCTGCTGATTTTCGTGCTGCTCTGCGTCGGCACGCTGCTCTTCGGCGCCTCCACCGAGGGCCGCGCCATGACCGATTGGGGTGTGGCGAAGTCCGTCACCGGCGCCCCGACCGCCCAGCTCGGGGAGCACGACCACTCCGCGACCAAGGGCACGTTTGTCCTGACGCTCATCTTCCTCACCTGCTTCGCGGTTTATTATTTCGCGAACTGGAAGGCGCTGGCCGACGTCTGGCCCGTGCGCTGAAAGATGACCCCGCAAACCGAGACAGGGAACTCCGCCCGGCCCGCCGGCTTCTTCGACGGACCGGGCTTCCCCGTCTTCGCGTTTGCCGCGCTGCTCGTCTACGAGTTGTTCCTCGGCGCGGTCCTCACCAGCCGTCCGGGCGCCGCCGGCTGGGGCCGCTTCGTGCAGGATTTCCGCATCTGGTGCTTCAACTACGACCCGCGCACCGGTTACCTCGAGTGGGCCTCCGTCATCATCATGCTGCTCGAGCCGGTCTCGGTCGGGCTCATCATCGCCTTCGTCTGGCGCCAGGCCCTGCGCGAACTGCGCCACGCCGCGACCTGGCGGCTGACCTGGCCGCATTGGAGTGGCGGCACGCTCGCCAGCCTGCTCGTGGTCGGCGGACTCGTCGCCTACAGCAACCCCGTCGAGGAGCCACTCCTGCCCTTCCCCGGCGAACGCATCCGCACGCATTTCACCGCGCCGGACTTTCCCCTCGTGGACCAGCGTGGCGCACCGGTATCGCTCGCCGACTACCGCGGCCGTCCCATGCTGATCACCGGCGTCTATGCGCTCTGTTCCACCGCCTGCCCGCAAATCCTGCAGCAAGTCAGACTCACACTCGCCAGCCTGCCGCCGGATGTCAGTCGCGAGGTCGCCGTCCTCGCCGTCTCGCTCAATCCCGAATACGATACCCAGGCCCTCATGAGTGCCATCGCCGAGGGCTACGGTTTCAGTTATCCCCAGTTCCGTTACGCCAACGGCGACCCGGCCGTCGTCAACGCCCTCCTCGAACGCCTGCAATTCGCGCGCATGCGCAACCGTGTGACCGGGCAGGTCGAGCACTCGAATCTCTTCCTGCTGGTCGACCGCCATGGCGAGATCGCCTACCGTTTCTCCCTTAATCCGCAGCATGCGCCGTGGTTGCACGCCGCGCTGCAGCAACTCGCGGCCGAACCGCCCCCGGCCCTTTGAACCATGGCCGGCCCGACCGCGACCCCGCCGCCCCCCGCCCCGGGTGCGCCGGTGCACCCCGGGCCTTCCGTCCGTGGCGACCGTCTCCTCGTCCGCGGCGACCAGCTCGCCGCGCGCGTCGATGCCTGGCTGCGCCACGCACTCTCCGTTGAGGTCAACCCGTTGCTTCAGACCGGCACGATGGCCATCGCCCTGCTCGTGCTCGCCGTCGCCAGCGGTATTGTCATTCTGATTTGGTATTCGCCGAGCGTCACCGGCGCCTATCCCTCGCTGGCCGGGCTCGGGGGTCGCTCGCTGGGCGGCTTCATCCACTCGCTCCACCGCTACAGCTCCGACGCCTGCCTGCTCTATGTGATGCTGCACGCCTCGCGGATGCTCTTCGCCCGCAAGATTACCGAGTCGCGCTGGCTCGCCTGGGTGACGGGCACCGGCATGCTCGGGCTGCTCTGGTTCATCGGCTGGACCGGCTACTGGCTCGTCTGGGATGAGCGCGCGCAACTCGTGGCCACCGCCAGCATCCGCGTCGCCGACGCACTCCATGTCTTCGCCGGCACGATGGCGCGGCTCTTCCTCAGTGACCGCACCGTGCCCTCGTTGCTTTTCTTCATCGTCTTCTTCCTGCACATCCTCCTGCCGCTGGGCATTGCCGGCGGCCTCGCCGTCCACCTCGCACGGCTGAGCCGCCCGCGGATCACCCCGGCTCGCCGTCTGGCGGTGTGGGTGCTCGGCGCCGTCGGCGTCGCCGCGTTGCTCTACCCCGCCACCAGCGCACGCCCCGCGCATCTGCTCACGCAGCCGGAATCATTCCCGATGGACTGGTGGTTCCTCTGGCCGTTGCAACTCGCGCAACGCCTCGGCGGTCCCGCCACGCTCGCCCTGTTTGCGGTAACGGGACTGCTCATCGCCGCGATGCCCTGGTGGATGCGTCGCCGCCGGCCGAAACCCGCGTTCCAGGCCAGCGTCGATGTTGGACGCTGCCACGCCTGCACGCTGTGCGTGCAGGACTGCCCGTTCGACGCCATCACGATGGTCGCCCGCACCGACGGCAAAAAATTCCCGTCGCAGGCGCTCGTCGACCCGGCGCGCTGCGTCGGCTGCGGCATCTGCGTGGGCGCGTGCGACGCCGACAGCATCGAGCTGCCGTGGATCAACACCCGCGACGAGTCGCGCGAGGTCGAGGCGGCGATCGAAGCCGCGCGGGCAGGCGGCGAGCATCCACTGCTCGCCCTGGTCTGCGCCGAGACCTCGGGTGGCGACTGGAACCACTTCAACACCGCGCAGTGGCGCGCCCTGCTGCCCGATTTCCACGTGTGGCCAGTGCCCTGCGTCGGCTGGGCGCAGCCGAAACTCCTCGAGCGCGTGCTCGCCCGCGGCGCGGTGGGGATGCTTGTCATCAGCTGCGGTGAGGGTGAGTTGCGCTGCCGCGAGGGTGGGAAATTTTTCCAGCAAAGGATCGACGGCACCCGCCAGCCCGCGCTCCGCAGCGCCCGCGCCAATCCGGAAAGTTTCTTCCACCTGGTCCACGACACCTCGGACCCGGAACGCACCCGCCGGCGCGCCGCGGAATTCGCCCGCACCCTCCGCCGGCCGGCCCTTCTGGCCTCCTCCCGCGTATGCGCCGTCACGCTCGGGCTGGCGTTATGTGTGGTCTTCGTCGGCCTCATCACTACCGTCGCCGACGCACCTTTCCGCAATCCCGCGCCGGCCGCACCGGAGTTCGTGCTTTCAGTCAAGGCCTGGGGCGAATGGCTCGATGCCCCCGCCCTCGACGCCAAGGCGCAGGCGGCCAGGCCCATTCACATGCGCAGCGCCACCGCCGGCCAGCGGACACGCGCAACAGTCATGGTCCGGCTCGCTGTCGAAGGAGTCGTCACCGAGCATCGCCTCCCGCCACTCGGGTTGGAGCATGACGGCGCCAGCATCGCCGTGCTTCGCCAGACGCTGTCCCCCGGCAGCCACGAGGTGGAAGCGGCGATCTTCACGGCCGCCGGCGCCACCGCGCCGAAGTTCACCTGGCGCGGACGGCTGGTATTTTCCCCGCGGCGGGCCTCGGTGCTGAGCTTCGACCCGGCCACTGGCTTTATCGTCGAGCAATAGCCCGGATTCATCGTCGGAATTCACCCTTGCCAGCCGCCCGGCCGCTTCTACCGTGGGCGACTTTTCTACGATGATTTCCTGGATCCAAAAATACTTCCAACGGCACTTCCGCCTGGTGTTCGCCCTCGTCCTGCTCGCCATGGCCGTGCCGCTGGTTGTCATCTACAGCCAGTCATCTGGCATCGGCCGCGCCGGCAGCAGGATTTTGGAGCGCCCTTATTTTGGCCACAATCTCGGCAACGAGGCCGAGGCCGCCCGCATCTTCCGCGACGGCAGCCTCAGCGCCCAGCTCCGCGGTGCCTATCAGGCCAGCAGCTCCCAGCTCCAGCAATACGGGCTCAGCCGTGTCGCCGGCCTCGCCCTGGCCGACGAACTGAAAATCCCCCAGCCTGCCCAGGAACAGATCGTCGGATTCATCGCCACCCTCCCGATCTTCAAGGACGAGCAGGGCAACTTCGACCAGAAGCGCTACACCTCGTTCGCTGATTCTCTGAAGACCAATGCCCAAGTGACCACCGCCGACGCCAACCGGGTCCTGCGTGACGATACGCGGCTCGAGCAACTCGGCAAGCTCCTCGGTGGCCCCGGCTACGTCCTGCCGGGCGACATTCGCGTCCAGCTTATCCGCTCCGACTCCATCTGGTCCGTCGCCGTTGCCTCCGTCGACTACACCACCTTTGACGCCGGCGGCGGCGTCACTGAGGACGCTCTGAAGAAATATTTTGAAGAAAACTCCTTCCGCTACGAGGTGCCACCCCGCGCCCGCCTGAGCCTTGTCGAGTTCAAGGCCGCCGAGTTTCCGCCCCTCGGCGCACCCACCGAGCAGCAGCTTCGCGACTATTACAACGCCAACCCTGCGCGCTTCCCCGCCCCCGCCGACGAGAGCAAGCCCGATGCCGTCAAGCCCGCGCTCTCACTCGCACCCACGACGGCTCCCGCCCCGGACAACTTCCCCAAAGTCCGCGCGCAGGTCGAGGCTGCCCTCCGCGCCGAGGTCGCCCAGCGCGCCGCCGCCAAGGCCGCGAACGACTTTACCATCGCCCTCTACGAGCGCAAGGCCGCCGCCAATTCCCCCGAACTGTCCGCCTTCCTCGCCGCGCAGAAACGCATCGCGACCGCCGTGCCCGCCTTTGCCCCCGACGCGCCGCCCGCCGCCCGCACCTGGCTCGGCAATTATTCCGAACAGGTTGATCGCCTCGACAAAAGCCGCTTCTTCTCCGACCCGCTCCCGACTCCCGACGGCATCGCCGTCCTGCTCTGGAACGAAACCCTCCCCTCCTACAAACCTCTGATTAGCGAGGTGCACGAGAAGCTGGCCACCGACTTCAAGGATGCCGAGAAACGCAAGCGTTTCGTCGAGCACGGCAAGGTTCTGCGGGCCACGCTGGAATCCGCCGTCAAGGCCGGCACGCCCTTCGAAAAAGCCGCCGTCGCCGAAAAACTCGAAGTGAAATCCTACGCCGGCTTCAAGCTCAGCCAGCCGCCGCCGGACCTGCCCTACGCCGCCTATTCCACCTTGCAGGGTCTCGACTCCGGCCGCATCGCCGCCATGGTCTCCGCTGCCGACAAGGGTTACCTCGTCTGTTGCCTCGAGAAGAAGCAGCCCGACCTCAGCCCGGCCAACGCGCGTTACGCCGAATTGCGCACCCAATTGATGCAGTTCACCGCCGCGGCGAACGAAAGCTCCTATCTCGGTGCGCTCGTCGAGCAGGAGCTGAAGAAATCCGAGCCCGCCGCCAAGCCCTGAGCGCGCCGCCACGGCCGCCGCCGTCCATCCCGCCTATTTACCGCCCGGCAAACTTATCCCCGGAGTCGGCCTGCCTCCTGCTTGGCTTCGGACACGGCATTCGCCTTTGACCTGCGGCGTCTTTCCGTTGAAAAACAAACAACTTTCACGCCACTCCCTGTGTCTTTTCCCCATCTGCGCCGTCATCTCACCAACCCGATTCCAGCCATGACCCTCCGCCGCCTTTTCGTTGCTATCGTGGTCGCCGGCTTTGCCGCCCTCCTCTCCGCGCAGGTAACCGCCCAGTCCCCGCTCTCACTCGATGAGTGCATCGCCCGCGCGATCAAGCGTAACCTTGACCTCGAGATCCAGCGCTTCAACCCGCAAATCGCCCAAAAGGGCATCGATGTCGCCCGAGACGCCTACGAGCCGGAGCTCTCCCTCACGTCCTCCCACGGCGTCGCCCGCACCGCTGCCGTCGGCACCACGCCCGGCACCCGCTCGGAGAGCACCGACACCCGCCTCGGCGTCACCCAGAATTTCTACACTGGCACCTCCGTGGGGATCAGCACCAAGCTCGACCGCTCCGAACTCAACCCCGCCGTCGGCACCCTCAACCCCGCTTACAACGCCGACATCACCATTTCCGCCCGACAGCAACTGCTCCGCGGCTTCGGCACTGAAATCAACCGCGCCGTGCTCGACCGCGCCCGCCTCGGCTTCGACAAGGCCAACTTGGATTACAAGGTCGGCACCCTCGAGGTCATCCAGCGCACCGAGAATGCCTATTACAACCTCGTCTTCGCGCGCGAGCAGCTCGAAGTCCGCAAATTCTCCCTCGCCCTCGCCGAAAGGCTCCACGAGGAGGCCAAGGCCCGCCGCGAAAGCGGTGTCGCCACCGACCTCGACGTCTTTCAAGCCGGCGTCGGCGTCGCCAACGCCCGCCGCGGCGTCATCCTCGCGCAGCAGAGTGTCCGCGACAGCGAGGAATCACTCCTCGCCCTCATCGGCCAGTTTGAACTCGACGGCACACCCGGCACGGTGCAGTTCGCCGAATTCGGCGAGGCCCTGCCCCTGCTCGGATCCTCCCTCGAACTCGCCCGCCAGAGCCAGCCCGACTATCAGTCCGCCCGCGCCGCCATTGAGCAGTTGAAGCTCGACCTCAAGATCGCCAAGGACTCCGTGAAGCCCAGTCTCAGCGTCGGTGCCGCCGTCGGCCTCAACGGCTACCGCGGCTCCGGCTCCTCCGCCTATAGCGACGCCTTCAACCGCGGGAACAATTCCTGGCAGGTCGACCTCGCGTTCAGCTATCCCTGGGGCCAGGTCGCCGACAAGGCCCGCTACCACCAAAGCCTCGCCACCCTCAGCCGCGAGCAGACCCGCCTCCGCCTCATCGAGCAGAACATCGAGGTGCAGGTCCGCGCCGCCGTCCGCGCTGTCGGCACCAACTTCGAGAGCGTGAAAATCTCCGCGCAGGCCCGCGAGCTCAGCACCAAGCAATACGAACTCGAGAAGGCCAAGTTCGACGCCGGCCTTTCCACCAGCCGCCGCGTCCTTGAGGCGCAGAACGACCTCGAGACCGCCCGCGTCAACGAACTTCAGGCGAAGGTCAGCCTCCGCACCTCGCTCGCCGCCCTCCACCGCATCGAAGGCAGCTCGCTCCAGCGCTACGGCGTGACGCTGCCCTGAGCGTTGGGTCAGCCGCGCCTGCTTTAGGGCCGTTGAGGGCAACGGCCCCTACCCGTGATAGCGATTCTTCCGCGCTGGACGTGTGTCTCTCCCCGGCCAGACTGCGGAAATGGCAAACTTCGCGCCGGCAACCGCACCTGAAAGCTCCTTCTGGCTGCCCTTTGTCGCGATCGGATTGTGCGGCGTGCTCGTGGGTGCCACGGGCATGTATCTGGTGCTGTTGCCCAAGCTGCAGCGCACCGCACCGCCGGCGGTTGCGTCCTCCGACTCCACCACGCATGTCCCGGCCCCGGGACTGACGGCCGGCCAGACTCCCGCGCAGGCCGACCGCACGCTCGGCAATTTTTATTACGACCACCAGAACTGGCCGCTCGCCGTCCGGCACTACGAGTCCGCCATCCGCCAAGGTTCCGACGATGCCGACATCCGCACCGACCTCGGCAATGCCTACCGCTTTGCCGGACGGATCGACGAGGCACTAGCCCAATACCAACTTGCCC
>JAHFTD010000044.1 GCA_023269565.1 Opitutaceae bacterium
TAGAGCAGCGGGGCGAGCAGGCGGCTGATTTCCTCGCCGATGGCAGGCATGAGGCGGCGTTCCTGCCCGGGCGCCGGCATGGGCTTCGAGTGGGCGAAGACTTCGTGCATCCATTCGGTTAGCTTCACGGCGTCGTGTTTCGAGTAAGTGACGACGCCGATCTCGAAATTCACGAACAGGCTGCGCAGGTCGAGGTTGGCCGAGCCGAAAAGGCCGATGGCGCGGTCCACCAGGATGAGCTTGGCGTGATTCATGCCCGGGGAATAAAAGAGGATCCGGGCGCCGGCGTCACGGAGCTCGCGCAGGTAATGGCGGCGCGCGAGGTCGGTGATGGGGTGGTTGGAACGCGCGGGCACGACGATGCGAACGTCGGTGCCAGAACGCGCTTTCAGGAGGAGCGAGCGGAAGAGCACCTCGTCCGGGATGAAATAGGGCGTGACGATCCACACGCTGTGCTCGGCTTGCTGCACGAGCGAGAGGATGCCCTCGTAGAGTGTGTCGCCCTCGACGTCTGGACCGCTGGCTACCACCTGCAATTCGCTGTGGCCCGCGGGAGAGACGGTGCCGACCGGCAGTTCCTTGTGGAGTTCGTCGATGCTCTGCCCACTGGCGAAGGCCCAGTCGGCCAGAAAGGTCTCGCTGAGCAGGGTGACAGCGGGACCTTCAATGACAGCGCCGAAATCACGCCAGCGACGTCGGTGTGGCGTGGGTCCCATGTATTCGTGAGCGAGATTGCGCCCGCCGAGCATGGCGACGCGGTGGTCGAAGACGGCGATTTTGCGGTGATTGCGGAGATTGGCGGAACCGCGGGTCTGCAGCGGCAGCACGGGCATGAATCTGGCCACTTCGCCGCCGGCATGGCGGATCGGGTCGACAAACCGGCCGCTGCTCGAGAAGCAGCCGAGCGCGTCGAGCAGCAAGCGGACCTTCACGCCCTCGCGGGCGCGCTGGGCGAGGAGGCGCACGAGGCGGCGGCCGACGGCGTCTCGGCCGAGGATAAAGGTCATCAGGTAAATGGAGTGCTTGGCCTCATTGATGTGGCGCTCCAGCTCAGTGAACGAGTCCTCGCCGTTCGGCAGGAAGTGAATGCGGTTGCCACCGACCGGCGGACAAGCACCGTTGAGGGTGAGGACGCGCGCGGTGGCGCTGTTGGCGGCGGGCGAGGGCTTGGCGCCGGGCACAATGGGGCAAAGGCGGGCCTTGCGGGCGGCGAGGCGTTTGATCTTCCGTCCGCCCAGCATGAGATAAAGCGGCACACCGAGGTAGGGAACGAAAGCGATCGCCAGCAGCCAGGCGAAGGTGTTGCCCGGCTGGCGGCGCTCGCTCATCAGCCGCGCGATGGCAAAGAAGGCCAGGAGGAAGCCCGCGACCGTGAGCAGATGCGGCAGCACGCCGTTGGTGAACGGATGCTCCCGCACGGCGTCGTAAAATTGGTGCAATCGGTCCAGCATGCCCGCCTATCTTCCGTCAAAATTCCTCCCTTGGCAAGCGGCTGGCCACTCGCTTCGCCGGGCAATCTTACTCTCGAGCACCCGGGCGAAGCATGGTGGTGGAAGGTGGATTCGAACCACCGAACCCTATCGGGAACTGATTTACAGTCAGTCGCGTTTGGCCACTTCGCTATTCCACCGGCGCCAAGAGAGCGGGGAAGGTATGGGGACGACTCCGCCTTTGCCAAGAGGTTTTTTCCCGTGCTCGGCCCGGGTGCTCAGAGCACGCCGGCCTCGCGAAAGCTATAAAATCCCACCCCACGCGGATCGGCGGCGGGACGGCCGATGATGACGTGGTCGAGCAGCTCGATGTCGACGGCGCGGGCGGCATCGCGGAGCTGGCGGGTGACCTGCAGGTCGGCGGAGCTGGGTGAGGGATCCCCGCTGGGATGGTTATGCACGCAGATGACGGCCGTCGCGCCGTGGCGGATGGCTTCTCGAAAAACCTCGCGGGGGTGTGCGAGGCTGCTGGTGGCGGTGCCGGATGTGATCTCGACGCGCCGGAGGAGCCGGTTCTTGCGGTTGAGGCAGAGCACCCAGAACTTCTCGACCACCAGGCCGGTGACTACCGCCTGGAAATGCCCGGCGACCAGCTCCGGGCGGCTGAGCATCGGTTCGGCGGAACCCGCGCCGGCCAGGACGCGACGGGCGATTTCCAGCACGGCGACCAGCTGCAGCGCCTTGACCCGCCCGATGCCCTTGAGCCGGCGGAAATCCGCATCGGTCCACTCGACCAGCGCCGGAAGCGAGCCGGCCTCGGCAATGAGCCGCTGGGCGACCGTGAGAACATTTAGGCCGCGGCTGCCGCTGCGCAGGAGCATGGCGAGCAGCTCGGTATCGCTGAGCGCACCGGCGCCGAGTTTTTCGAGGCGCTCCTGAGGGCGGTCGTTGACCGCCAAGTCCTTCAGGCGGAGAGTCTGGTAGTCGTCGCTCATGGGGGCCGGCGTCTTTGCCCGCTGGCCCGCGGGCGCGACGCACTAGAAGTGTTTCACGTAGCCGTTGCGGCGCAGGCGTTCGAGCCAGCGCTCCGTGGCCTGCCGTGCATTTTGCTGGACGAGCATGCGCTCGATCTGGTCGCGGGCCTCGTCCAGTGGCACGAGACCGGCGTGCTTGCGTTCCTCAACATAAAGGATGAAGGCGCCTTCGGGCACGATGATCGGTTCGCTGGACTGGCCCTTTTCAAGGGTGAAGATGACATCGCTGAATTCCTTGCGCAGGTCGGAGCGGCGCTGCCAGCTCCAATCGCCGCCCTTGGTGCGGCGGGAATCCTGGCTGTAGAGGCGGGCGAGGTCGGCAAAGCTTCCACCGGCCTTCAGCTGCTTGATCACGTCGCCTGCCTTCGCGCGCAGCGTGTCGTCGGTATCATCGGCCCCACGGGTGAACTGGATGAGCCGCAGGTGCGCGGCGTCTTCCTGAGTGAAGCGCTCTTTGTTCTCGTCGTAGAATGCCTGGATCTTCACCGGGCTGACCGTGTTGGCGGACTTGCGCTGCTGTTGGCGCATGTATTGGAAGATCATGTTCTCCTCGGTCTCCTTGCGGTAATCCTTCTG
This sequence comes from Opitutaceae bacterium, assembly GCA_023269565.1. GTDB lineage: Bacteria > Verrucomicrobiota > Verrucomicrobiia > Opitutales > Opitutaceae > JAHFTD01. The sequence continues at coordinate 3,041 of JAHFTD010000044.1, forward strand.
CGAGATTCCGCGGGAACGGAGGTAAGCGAGGAACTTGCTGCGATCGCCATCGAACTCGGAGATGATCGTCTCCGCAATTGCGTTGTCGACGTAGCTGGCCGGGACCTTGCGCTTCTCGTCCTTGTAAAATTCCTTCACCATCAGGACGCGGTCGATGAGATCCTGCAGGACGTTGTCCTGCAGCGCTTGCAGCTTTTCGTTGAATTCCTTCTCGTTGTGGCTCTCACGCTGCACCTGCGGCAGGAGGGGCACGATCTCACGGCGGATGTCGTCCACCGTGATTATTTTATCCTCGGCGATGGCGGCAATGCCATTGGCGAAACGCACATTAAGGCCGTCGCCGGTCGGTGTCGCCGCTCCGGTCTGCCCGCGGGCGGCAACCAGCGCCGTCAGGGCGACAAGGGAAAGGAAGGATAACGGCAGACCTCGGGAACGACTCATGGATTCGGTAGATTGTGCAGGAACGTAATAATCTCTTTCAACCTTGCAAGCGGGGTGGGTGCGGTCAAGCGGGGAAAGCGGCTGCTCGGTTGGATAAAGTCATCGCGGCGGCCCGAATTGCGGACGCACTTCAGGCGGTTGCCGTCCGTTTCGACGGACAAGAGCCCCTTTTGTTCCGCCCGGACACGGATTTCGGTGACCAGCAGCAACGCACGCACCTCCCGGCCGAACTTGCCAAATCGGTCGCATAGCTCGCCCTGCAACTCCTTCACCTGCTGGGGAGACTGCGCCATGGCCAGCCGGCGGTAAAAGTCGATGCGCAGGCGCGCTTCACCAAGATAGGCAACAGGCAGGCGCGCTTGGATTTTAGCGATCTCGTCCGTTGAACGTTCGGCCTGTTTCAAGGCCGTGAAGCTGTCCACGGCCTCGGGGCGGGGCGTTTCCGCACTCTCGCCGACAAACACGAAGTCGAACTTCACGGTGGCGCGCACGGCGGCGGCGTGCTTGTCGCCCTTCAGCCGGGCAACACTTTGCCGCAGCAGCTGGCAATAGAGTTCAAAGCCCACCCCCACGATGTGCCCGCTCTGCTGGGCGCCGAGGAGGTTGCCTGCGCCGCGCAGCTCGAGATCGCGCATGGCGATGCGGAAGCCGGCGCCGAGCTGGTTGTGCTGACGGATGGCGCTCAGCCGCTGGCGGGCAAGGTCGAGCAGGCGCGTGTGCCGGTGGAGCAGCAGGTAAGCATAGGCCTGGTGCTTGAAGCGTCCTACGCGACCGCGCAGCTGGTAGAGTTGCGCCAGCCCGAAGCGGTCCGCACCCTCAATGATGAGCGTGTTGCAATTCGGAATATCCAGTCCCGACTCGATGATGGTGGTGCAGACCAGCACCTGGTATTTGCCGGCCACAAATTCCGTCATCATCCGCTCCAACTGGTGTTCGCCCAACTGGCCGTGCCCGACGCCGATCGCCAGGTCGGGCAGCAGCTCGCGCAGCCGGCGGGCGACGAGCTCGATGCTCATCACCCGGTTATGCAGATAGAAAACCTGCCCGCCGCGCCGGATTTCATGGCGGATGGCCTCGACGACCAACTTCTCGTCGTAGCTCTTGACGATAGTCTGGATCGGCAGGCGGCTGGACGGTGCCGTCTCGATGGTGCTGAGATCGCGAGCGCCCGTCAGCGCGAGGTAAAGCGTCCGCGGAATGGGCGTGGCGCTCATCGAAAGGATGTCCACGTGTGCGCGCCAGCGCTTGAAAACCTCCTTGTGCTTCACGCCGAAGCGCTGCTCCTCGTCGATGACGACAAGGCCGAGCTCCTTAAACTGCACATCGTGCTGCACAAGCCGGTGCGTGCCGATGAGGATGTCGATTTTGCCGGCGGCTGCAGCGAGGAGAATCTGCCGCTGCTCTTTGGCGGAGCGAAAACGGCTGAGCATCTCTATGACGACGGGGTAGCCGGCCATCCGTTCGCGGAAGGTATTGAGGTGTTGCTGGGCCAGCACGGTGGTCGGCACCAGCATGGCGACCTGCCGGCCGTCCATCACGGCCTTGAAAGCGGCGCGGATGGCGACCTCGGTCTTGCCGTAGCCAACGTCGCCGCAAAGCAACCGATCCATGGGGCGCGGGCGCTCCATGTCGGTTTTAACCTCCACGATGGCACGCGTCTGATCGCGGGTCTCGATGAAGGGAAACACTGCCTCGAATTCCCGCTGCCAATCATTGTCGGCGGCGAAGGCGTGGCCGGGTTGCGCCTCGCGCTGCGCCTGAATCCCGAGCAACTCGGCGGCGAGGTCGAGCGTGGCACGCTCCGCGGCCTGACGGGTCTTTTCCCAGCGGCCGGAGCCGACGCGGCCGAGCTGGGGTTTGGTCTTGGACAGTCCGACGTAGCGGCTGATGAGGTGCGATTCCTGCAACGGCACATGCAGGGTCACGCGATCATCGAACTCCAGCGAGATGACTTCGCGGGTGCCATCGTGCGTTTCCAGTTTGGTCAATCCGCGGAAGAGCGCGACGCCGTGCTGGAGATGAACCACGGAGTCGCCCTCCACCAGCTCGGAGAAGTCGAGCAGCTGATCAACGGCGGAAGGCGTGGCCAGGGCACGCCGGGTGGTGATCCGGCGCTGACGGCGTCGGCCGAAAATCTCTGTCTCCGAGACCACGACGATGCCGGGTCCCGGGATCCCGGGATTGCGGTGAGTGACCCGGAATCCCTCGCTCACCGCGCCGCGCAGATAGCGGGGCTTGATTTTTTTCAGTTCCTTGTTCCCGGCGAGGAGTTCGCGGATGCGGTTTTCCTCTCCTTCCTTGGAGACGACAAAGTCAACGGCATAGCCGGTGCGCTTCCATTCGGCGACTTTGACGAGGAACTGCCGGCGAGCCTCCTCCTCGGCCTGCAACCGCTCGTGCGCGGGCAGGTGCTCCTCCGGGTAAGCGCGGTGGTGGGCCAGCGATTCGGTGTCCCACGTTTCGTCCCGACCGGCTGCGTCAAAGAGATCGCTGGCGAGATCGAGGTCGCCGAGACCGATAAGGTGCGTGCAGACGCGGCTAAAACGGTCGAGCTGCGGGCGGGCATTGTCGGGCGCCAGCGAATGAAACAGCTCCTCGAGCGACTTAGGTTCGACGAAGACGGCGTGCGCGGCGGGATTAAGGTAGTCGAGCAGGGAGAACTGCGCGGCGCTGGTGTGCAGCTGCGGTGCGGCGGTGAGCGTGATACTCGCTACGGATTCGCCGGAGCGCTGTGTCACGGGATCGAGCGCACGGATGTCTTCCAGGTTGTCGCCGAGGAAATCCAGCCGGTAGGGCTGGTGCGCTGTCACCGGGTAGACATCCACGATGCCGCCGCGAACGGCGTATTGACCGGGTGCCTCGCACACGGCCTCGCCATCGTAATCATAACTGCGCAGGAGTTCGAGGAGGAGTTGGAATGGCTGCTCCTGTCCCCGGACTAAAGAGCGCTCCCGCGCGTCGAAATCGGCGGGCGGGGGCACCGGCTGGAGCAGCGCGGCCGGCGTGGCCAGCACGAGCAGTGTGCCTGATTGCGTGGTAGTGCGGCGGAGTGTGCGGAGCTTGCTGAGGACGGCGAGGCGGTCGCTCGCGGCGTTGAAGGCTTCGCGCATGTCGCGGCTGTCGGCATGCGATTCGGGGAAGTGAAGAATCTCGAGCGGCGGTCCGGATCCGTCGGCAGCGTGGAAAAGCACGAGGTCCTCAGCGAGGGCGTCGATCTGTTGGGCTTCCGCAACCACCACCAGCCAGACCGGCGCGGGGTATTGACGGAGCAATCTGGCCAGGGCATAGGGCTGGGCCGCCGGGCAGACGCCGGTGATCCTGGTGCGGGTGATGTGAGGGGACGAGGTCTCGCTCATCGCGGGAGGCGGAGAATGTGCTGCGTGACGATGGCAGCGCAACCCGGCAATGCGCGGGCCGGCCGGGTGGGAGAGATGCTCAAACGTGGCCGGAGGCGCGCAACGCCGCGAGGGCCACACGGGCGGCCTCCTCCTCGGCGTGCTTCTTGGCGGTGCCGCGGCCGGTGCCGAGCTGCTGCTTGTTGATAAAAACCGCCACAAGGTATTCGCGCGCATGACGGGGCCCCTCCGTGGAGAGCACCTCGTAGCGCAGCGCGGCGTTGCCGTGCAGGGGCTGGACCAGCTCCTGCAGCCGCCCTTTGGGATTTTCTGAATCCGCCGTCAGCGAAAGCCGTGCCGGCAACGGACCATACCAGCCGAGCACGATGCGCCGGGTGGTAGTGAGATCGCTGTCGAGGTAGAGCGCTCCGACAATCGCCTCAAACGTGTCTTCGAGGATCGAAGCGCGGGAGCGTCCGCCAGCCTTGTCCTCGCTGGGGCTGAGTCTGAGGTAGGCGTCGAGACCGAGGTCACGGGCGAGCCGGCTGAGACACTCGCCCTTGACCAGCGCGGCACGATGGCGGCTAAGCGCGCCTTCGCGTTCGCCGGTGAATTCCTGAAACAAGGCGTCAGTCAGGAGGAAGTGCAGGACGGAATCGCCGAGAAATTCGAGTCTTTGCTGGTGGGCCCCCGCCTCGGCGTGTTCCTGCAGGTAGGAGGCGTGGGTGAGGGCTTCGAGCAGGAGCGCGGTTGACCGGAAGGTGTGGCCGAGGCGCTTCTGCAGTGCGGCGAGCTTGGCGGGAGTTGGCATGGCGGTCAGGAGCTGGCGCTGGCGTAGCGGCGCAGGCCCGCCTGGAAAAGCAGGACGGAGACGGCGAACCAGCCGAAGGCAATGCCAGCCATCCAGGCGACGGGAACGGGCTGGAAGCCGTGGCGCAGCACGTTGGCGGGGACGTTGCTGACGACGACGGCCGGCAGCAGGTAAACAAAGAGCAGGCTCGCGAGGCCCCGGAAAGCCTCGCGTGGCAGGCGCGAAAACTGGAACAAGGTGAAGTAGCTGCCCTCGATGCCCTGCGAGTTAATGATCCAGAAGGGCAGGGCGACGATCGTCACCATGACGCTATAGTGGATGAGGACGCCGCAACCGACGAGCAAAACGTAGCAGGCAATATCGAACGCGCCGGGGTGCAGCCCGAGCTCGCGCACCGAATAGAAGACGACGGCGAATCCGACGAGGGAATTGACGAGGCCGTCGGGATCGAGCTTGCGCGTCGAGATCATGAAGAGCGGGTTGCCGGGCTGGGCAAGGTAGAAATCGAAATGGCCGGTGCGGACGTTGCGGCCGACCTCGAAAAGGTTGCTCCAGAAAAAACCGGTGAACAGGCGCTGGATGATCATCGATGTGCCGACAAGCAGGAGCATCTCGTATTTGCTCCAGCCGGCCACGCTGCTGGTGTGCTGATAGATGACCTGCACGAGGAGGAGGTTGACCACCATCCAAGTGAACTCGACGGCGGACCAGAGCACGAAATCAAATCGGAACATGAGCGTTCGCACCATCGCGTAGCGGGCGGAGGCAAGCCAGATGCGGAGATAATGGGCGAGCGACATGATTCAGCCGCCGACGGCGGTGTGACGGCGCAGGCCGCGGGTCCAGAGCAACTGGGCGAGGGCGAGCAGGGTCAGCACCCAGAAGAGCTGGATCCCGAGACCGCGCCCGATGGACTCGGCCCCGAGGCGGCCGGTGACGATGGCGGCCGGGAAATACATCTGGTAGAAAAACGGCAGATATTGGGCGGCGGCGAAGATTTTTGCCGGCAGCAGGTCGAGCGGAAAAATCTGGCCGCCGAGCAGCGTCTCGATGGCGAAGGAGAGGATGACAAAGCCCTGGATGTCGAGGAACCAGAAGGTGAGCATGCCAAAGCAATAGGCGATGGTGAACTGGATCAGCGCCGACATGATCAGCGCCGGCAGCGCGAGCGCGATCCGCCATGGCTCGAAGGTGAGCGTAAGGTCGCCGTGGATGAACGGCAGCGCGCACAGCAGCGGAATGAACACCAGCGCGCCGGAAACCAGCCGCGCCGACACGAAGATGCTGAAGCGATAGGCGTAGTAATTCACCGGCTTGAGGAGGAACTGGTTGATGAGGCCGTTGCGAATCTCCTCGCTGATCTGGTAGTCTTCCTGAAACGCGCCGATCAGGAACTGCAGCACGAGCAGCAGCACGAAGTAGGTCAGCGTGTCGTGGAGGCTGAAACCGCCGATGGTCGTCGCCCCGCGGTAGGCTGCACCCCAGAGGATAAACACCACGGCCAGCTGGAAGAGGGAGAAAAAGCTGCGCACCGCGAAGTTCCAACGGTAGACAATGTTGCTCTGCAGGCCGACCAGGAAGACGTGACGGTATTTGTTCAGGGTGGAGAGCACGGCAGAAGGGGTGGCGTGGACGCGAATCAGGCCGTGCCGTTTGCTTCCAACCCGAAACGCTCGGCGACTTCCTTGGCGAGGCTGTGGTAGGCGGTGGCGCCGGGACCATGCCGGTCGTAGGCGAAGATGGTCTGCCCGAAACTGGGAGCCTCACTGAGCCGGACGGTGCGCGGAATGACGGTTTGAAAAATCTTGTTGGACAAGTGCTGCCGCACCTCGTCCACGACCTGCTTCGAGAGATTGGTGCGGCTGTCGAACATGGTCATGACAATGCCGCCGACATCGAGGGTGGGATTGACGCCAGCCTGCCGCAGGCGTTCGACGACCTTGAGAATCTGGCCGAGGCCCTCGAGGGCCATGTATTCGCACTGGAGCGCGATGAGCAGGTGGTCGGCGGCGGCGAGGCTGTTCATCGAGAGCATGCCGAGGGCGGGCGGGCAGTCGATAATGATGGCGCGATAGCCGCCGGAACTGCGGATGGGCTCGAGCACCGAGCGCAGGCGCATGAGGTAGTTTTCCTGCTGGGCCAGCTCGATCTCGATGGCGGCGAGGTCGACTTCCGACGGGATGAGCGCGAGCTGCGGCCAGGCAGTGGGCGTGAGCATCTCGAAGGCGCTGCCCTCGCCGCGGAGCGGGCCGTAAAGGCTGCGGCCCTCCCGCTTCTCCACCCCGAGGGCGGAAGTGGCGTTGGCCTGCGGATCGAGATCGACGACGAGCGTGTGGATTTTCCGTTCGGCCAGCGCAGCGGCGAGGTTGACCGCGGTGGTGGTCTTGCCGACGCCGCCCTTCTGGTTGGCGATGGTGAAAACGGTGCAGGCCATGCGCGATTAACCGGAATCGGGGCGCGGGAGTCTAGCGCGAAGTGTGGGGACCCCAGTCCGCTCAGCGGCGCGCCTGTGCGACCATCTTCGCCAGCCGGTCGAGACCGGCGGTGAGGTTGTCCTCTGGCGGGCCGAAGGAGAACCTCACATAGGCCTCCAGCGGAGAAGGACCGGGGCGGCCCCGGGCGGGGTTGACGTCAAAAAACTCGCCGGGCACGGTGAGCACCCGATGCTTGAACCCCTCGCGCATGAAACCCTCGCCGGTATTCAGCGGGGCGGGCAGGCCGGCGACACAACCCCAGACGTAGAACGTGCCCTCGGGCCGGCCGGGAAAGGTCACGCCCATGGCCGCAAGACATTCCAAGGTGAGCCGTTGTTTTCGGGCGAAGGTGTGGCGAACGGCGGATGTTTCTTGATCGGCGCGGGCGGGCTCAAGCACCTCCAGGGCTGCGCGCTGGGCGAGGCGCGACGGTCCGCCGTCGAGAAAGCTGCCGGCGGCCGTAATGGTGCGGATGATCTCGCGCGGGGCGACCACCCACCCGAGGCGCCAGCCGGGGTAACGGAAGCACTTCGTCAGGCCGTCGAAGATGACAACGGGGTCCTCATCCACATTGCGGACATGCGCGGCGGTGCTGACGCCACCGGCCGGTTCGCCGTAGAAGAAGTGCGAGTAGAATTCGTCGATGAGCAGCGTGCAGGCCTGCCGGCGGCAGAGGTCGACCCATGCGGCCAGCTCGGGTCCGCGCAGGACGTTGCCGGTGGGATTGCAGGGGTTGGAGACGAGGAGGGCGTTGAGCTTCTCTTGCTGGATGCGCCGCTCGAGATCCGCGGGGGCGATGCGGAATCCGTCGGAAGCCGGCAGGTCGAGCCGGACAGGGTCGATGCGCGTAAACGTGGTCAGCAAGTCCTCGTAGGCGGTGTAATCAGGGGTGAAATAACCCAGTCGCAGCGTGTCGAGCGCGGCACCGACCCGCGAAAGGGCGAGGCGTCCACCCGAGGAAACGGCAATGTTTTCCGCGGTGTAGAGCGAGGAATTCCCCCGACGGTATAGTCGGTTGTAGTGCGCGGCGATGACCTCTCGCAGCTCACGGGTGCCCTCGACCGGTCCGTAGGCGTGGTCGCCGGAATCGAGTTCGAGGCGGTCCAGCCGCGCGGGCGCGCCCTCGATGTCGCCCACCTCAGGCTGACCCTGACCGAGATTGGACCAAGCGGGGTCGCCCATCCGCCAGCCGACCTTCATCGCCTCGTTGTTGACATGGATAACGCCCATGAAGGGAAGCGCGCGAAAGGTGCGACGTTGCGCGGCGAAGGGAAAGGTGGTGAATGACATGCTTGCCGGGAAGAATGAGCCCGAAACAAATACGATGGGGCTGGCTATTCCAAGCCTGATTCAACGGCCGTGGTGGGTTCTGGGCTGGGTGTCCGATCTGTTGCAGCACCCGCCCGGAACTCCGCAATCCGAAGTGGAGGCGCGGGGCGGAATCGAACCGCCGATAGAGCTTTTGCAGAGCTCGGCCTTACCACTTGGCTACCGCGCCGGGAGAAAACGAGCGCGCAACTTGGGTCAATTATCGCGCTTCCGCAAGAACTGAAATGCCGCCGCGCTCAGACGGTCAGGGGAGCCTGGCGCAGGCGGGCAATGAAGAAGAACTTGGAGCCGGCGCCGGGCGTGCTTTCGACCCAGATGGTGCCGCCCATCAGCTCCGTGAGGCGCTTGCTGATGATGAGGCCGAGGCCGGTGCCGCCAAATTTGCGGGCCGTCGAGCTGTCGGCCTGCCGGAAGGGTTGGAAGAGGTAGGCAAGTTTTTCCTCGGAGATGCCAATGCCCGTGTCGCTGACGCAGAATCGCAGCAGGAGCGTGTCGACCGCAGGGTTGGAGATGATGGCGTCGAGCTGGAGGGTCACTCCGCCCTTCGGGGTGAATTTCACCGCATTGCCGATCAGGTTGATCAGAATCTGGCGCAGACGGTAGGCGTCGCCCAGGACAACGTCGGGCACATCAGGCGAGACGAGGATATCGATGGACAGTCCGGCGGAGCGGGCCTTGGGGGAAAAGAATGCGACGACTTCGTCGACGCATTTGCGGGGGGAAAACGGTTCCGACTCCAGTTCGATGCGCCCCGCCTCGATCTTGGAGAAATCGAGGAGATCGTTGATGAGCACGAGCAGATCTTCGCCGCTTTTCCGGATGAGGTCGACGCATTCGCGCTGCCGCGAATCGAGAGAGGTCTCGCCCAGATAGTGGGTGAAGCCGAGCACACCGTTGATCGGCGTGCGGATTTCATGGCTGACGACGGCGAGGAACTCACCTTTGGCGCGGTTCGCAGCCTCGGCGGACTCCTTGGCCCGGAGGAGCGCGGCCTCGGTCAGCTTGCGGGCAGTGATGTCCTGCCCCACCGTCTGGTTTTCAATGATCCGGCCGGATTCGTCGTGGATTTCGCGGATGATCCATTGCAGCCAGATGTGGCGGCCGTCCTGCTGCAGTTCCTGTTCGTAGATTTGCACGGCGGGATTGTTGCTCCAGGGAACGGGGGTGCTGGAGGCCAGGCCGGAGAACTTCTGGCCGATCAGCTCGCGGCGCTTTTTATTGTAGAAGCGGCAATAGGCGCCGTTGACAAAAGTGAGGGTGCCATCGCGCTTGTAGCGGCAGATCAGATCGAATTGGTCCTCCACGATGGCCCGGTAATTGGCGTCGACCTGTTTAATGGTGAGCGCCATACGCTCGATCGAATGGGCCAGGCTGAAGATTTCGTCCAGCTGTTCGGCGTTGGGGTCGGTCTCGGCCGAGATGGCAAACGGAGTGGCGGTGTCGCTCTTGATTGACTCGACCCGCGTGCCCAGCTCCTTCAGGCGCCAACGGACCCCGCGGTCCCACACATAGCCGCTGAGCACGAGCAGCACGCAGCCGATGATAGTCAGGGCGACGACAAAGTATTGGTCACCGAGCCGCTCGCGCACATCCTCCTGCAGGATGATCGCAGCCAGACCCGCGATCAGGCTGATGACCAGCGCCAGAATCAGCACAGTCTTGCGGTGGATATTCATCTAGGGGTAGGCGTCTTTAGTCGTGATGAAATCCATTGTCTATTCATTTCAGACGACCGGCGGCGCAGCAGGGTCTTGGCAGAGAAACCGGCAACCAGAATCCTCACTCAAGGCTATCGTCGCGCGGCAGCGGGAGTGGAGTGAGGCGGAAATCCGCGGCCCGGGCAAAGCAAAGATTAGGGCGCACCGGTCGGAGAATGTCTTACTGACTGAAAAAGGGATTGTGCTCTTTCTCCTGGCGCACGGTGGTCAGCGGGCCGTGCCCGCAGGCCAGCACGGTGTCCTGCGGGAGAGCAAGAATCTTGGCGCGATCATGGCGGTATTGCTCGCGGTAGTGCGTCGTGCTTCCGCCCATGGAGGAGGCAAACAGCGAATCACCGACAACGGCGAGCGGCCAGGCCAGTCCCTTGATGTAATACGTGGTCTGGCCGGGCGAATGTCCCCAGGTGTAGAGCGTCTTAATGGCCAGCTCGCCAAGATGGAAGTGGGCGTTCTCCCGAAAACTCTTTGCTTCGGCGTGAGGGGCCGGTTCGCGTTCGCTGGCCCAGACCGGCACGCCGGTCTCTGCCGCCAGGCGTGAGAGATCGGCAATGTGGTCCTCATGTGTATGGGTAAGGAAGATATAGTGAAGCTTGAGACGCTCGGAGCGCAGCGTTGCCAGCATGGATTCACAACTCGCGCCGGTGTCGAAGACAGCCGCCTCGCGCGTGCGGACGTCCCAAACGAGATAACTGTTAACCGTCATGTCCGCGTAGGGTGTATTGAACATCGCGAACCCGTGTGGAAACACCGGATGCCGGGGATACCAGAGCCGCCGGGCGAGCGCCACGAGGGCATCGCCACCGAGACGGAGCGGTCCCGCGAGGGCGCGGAGCACCGGCTCGTCGATCCGGCCCGACTTGGCGGCAGCAAGGGCGGAGACAGTCACGCCCGCCTGCCGCACGAGCGCGGCATCGGTGAGTCCGAGCCCGCGCTGGGCCTTGGCCAGCACATCGGTGAAGTTGTCTTCGAGGGGTATCCGTGGCACGCGGCTATGGTTCAGCCGAATCTATGCGAGCAGCAAGCCGCATTGCGCCGAAGCCAGGGTTGACCCGCCGCGAACCGTGGCGCATCCTGCGGCCGTGAGAGCCTGGCAGATTCTCCTGAGCACTGTGGGACTTGTTTGTGCGATTGCGGCCGTGGGAGCCGAGGCGCAGCGCCTCACGGCCTACGAGCGGTCGCAAGGCTGGCGGTTGTTGTTTGACGGCCGGTCGCACGACGACTGGCGCGGCTACCGTCTGAACAAGTTGCCGGACAACTGGCAGATCAAAGACGGTGCGCTGGCGGCCGAAGACGGGCCGGGGTTGGTCACGGAAAGCGAATGGGGGGATTTTGAACTGACATTTGAGTGGCGGGTGGGCGAGGGGGGCGCGGTGGAAGTTTTTTTCCACGTCTCGGAGGACGGCATTTCCCCGGGCGACACCGGCCCGGTTATGCAGCTGGCCGGACACGGCGGGTCTGTCGCGGCGAATGGTGGCTTGAATAAACCTCGGCGCGAAATCGCCATCCAGCCCGGCGTGTGGTGTCAGGCGAAGGTAGTCGTCTTCGGTTATCAGGTGGAATACTGGATCAACGGAGAGGAAATTTCCACCTACCTGATTGATGGCGCGGAATGGCGCGCGGCTGTCACGGCGAGTGTGCACCGGGGTAATCGCGACTACGGTTTGCTCCACACCGGGCGCATTGTCTTCGCCGGCCATGGCGCTGCTTTCCGACTAATCAAGGCGCGGTCTATCTAAAAATGAGGGCGGCGCCGAGCAGGCGTCGCCCTCTTTGGACACACACACTAACAAGTCATTTCGGTCACTTCATCGCGGTGATGTTAACATTGAGTTTTTCGAGCGTGACCCCGAGCTGCCGGTCATAGTCGGCGAGCGCCTTCTGGTAGTCGGACTGTGCGCGGAGCTCGCTGACTTCGAGGCCGGTGAGGATTTCCTGCTGCTGCAGGACGAAAAAGGTGCTGCCGGTGCCGGCGCGGAGGCGTCTCACCTCGGCGTCAAGCGCCTGCTGGCCGAGTTCGCGGGCGAACTTGGCGGCGTCCACGCGCTTGTGGGCGGTCTCGATCTGGCCGGCGGAATTACCCACCGCGACCACGATTTGCTGCTCGATGGACTGCAAGTTTGCGTCGGCTTGGCGGAGTTGCAACTTGGCGGCGCGGTAGCGGCCGCGCTCCGTCGTGAAAGTCAGCGGAATGGAAACCACCGCGCCCCAGCTGTAGGAGCGATGATCCTGGTCGCGCACCATCTGCCGGCTGATGCCGAAGTCCGTGTCGTAGCCGCTGTAGCCATAGCTGCCGACGAGGTCGACGCGCGGCAGCAGCTGGTTGCGCTGGAGCCGGAAATTGATGTCGCTGCGCTTCAAGTTGAGCCGCGCCTGCTGGTAATCGGGGCGCTTGCGGAGGGCTTCGCGAAAATCCACGGCGGGGTCGACGACCACGAGTGGAGCGGGAGGTGGCGGATCGATGGCCAGGCGCCAAGTGAGCAGCCCTGCGGCATGGTCATCGGAGATGAGCGCCTTGAGATTGTTCTCAGTGTCGCGGACCAAGCGTTCGGCGAACAGGATGCCTTCCTCGCGGTTGGCCAGACGGGAACGAGCCGAGGTGACGTCGTATGCGGACATGCTGCCGATCTTGTGACGCTTCTCGTTCTCACCAAGCAGGGTGGCGGCGAGTTCGTGTGCGCGGTGGGCGCTGCGCAGGTTGGCTTGGGCGAAAATGAGGTCGTTGTAGACAAAGATGACGCGCGTAATGGTGTCGATGACATCCTGCTTGAACTGCCATTCGGAAATCGTGCGGTTGGTCTGGGCGATGCGGATCGAGGCGAGGGTGGGGCCGAAGCCGCCATTGCGCAGCAGTGGCTGGGTGCCCGAAACACCGGCGAAGGTGGAGTAATTGTCGGCGAATAGGTTGAAGGTGCCGCGGGAATTCGTCGAAGTGGCGCCGAGGCTGTAAGTGAGGCCCCATGGCAGGAGGCCGTTGAGTCCGAATTGATAGGTGTCCGACTCGGTGAGCGTGTCGGCCGGGCGCACGCCGGTAAGGGCGTTGCGCAGTTGCGGGCTTTCTCCGTCCGCGTGAGTGTATTGCCCGGTCAGCACCGGATCAAACTTGCCGAGCGCTTCCGTAAACCGGGCGTCGGCAATCGCGGCGTTGAAGGAGCTGACCCTGAGGGAAAAATTCTTTGCAAGTGCACGAAGAATGGCGTCGTTCAAAGTTATCTTCTCCGACTGGTCTCGGGCTGGGGTTGTGGCAGCAGGGGCTGGCTCGTCGCCATAAGTGGCAACAACCGCACACAGTGCGCTGCCAAGAAACAAGAGAACCAATGGGCGCCGAATTAAATGCATGGGATCAGGGTTTCCGGCTACTCTGCAACCCTCGTGCCAGAGTTGAGCGGATATTTTAGCTCTTCTTTGTCAGCGTGATACCAGAATTTAATTCAACTTTCGTAACGCTACTGGATTCAAGGGCGGGATTGGGAAATCCCGGAAATGGAACTCGGCAACTAAATGGCGGCTGTCTGCTACTCGCTGCGCAGGGCGACGAGTGGATCGACCTTGGTAGCGCGGTGGGCCGGCAACAGGCAGGCGAGCAGTGCGACGAAAGTGAAGACTGCGGAGATGACGGCGAAGACCAGGGGATCGTATGCGCTGGTGTTGAACAGCAGTGACTGGATGAGTCGCGTCAACGCAAAGCAGCACGCCAAGCCGGCGCAGATGCCGATCAGCACGACTGTCATGCCTTGTCCGAGCACCATGCGCAGCACATTGCCGGGACTGGCGCCGAGCGCCATGCGGATGCCGATCTCGCTGGTGCGCTGGTTGACCGTGTAGGCCATGATGCCGAAGATGCCCACGGCGGCGATGACCAGCGCGACGCCAGAGAATACACCGAGCAGGGTTGCGGCGAACCGTTGCCGTTCCACCGAGCCGGCAATGATGGTCTCCAGCGATCGCACGCGGGCGAGTGGCTGCTCCTTGTCGACGGCGAGCACCTGGGCGCGGAGCAATGGCAGCAGGACGGGCAGCGGCGTGCCATCGGTGCGAAGCACGAAAGTCAGCGTCTCATAGGGAGATTGCGCGTAGGGCTCGTAGGACTGCTCGGCGACAGCCTGGTCGAGTCCGCCTTCCTTCACATCCGTGACGATCCCGACAATCTCGCGATAGGCTTGGTTGCCATTGGTGATGCGGATGCGCTTGCCGAGGGGATCCTCGCCGGGGAAATATTTTTTTGCCAGCGTCTCGTTGATGACGCAGACGGGGGCGCTCTTCTCCGTGTCGGTGGCGGCCAGATAGCGACCCCGGAGCAGCCTGATGCCCATGGCTTGAAAATATTCCGGGCTGACCGAGAAATAGCTGGTGTTGGGTTCCTGCCCGAGCGGAGGGGCCGGCCGGCCCTGCACGAAGAAGTTAAAACCCCAGTTGCCAACGAAGGGCAGCGAATGGGTGTAGCCGACCGTGCTCACCCCGGGCAGCGAGCGGAAGCGTTCGCTCACATCCCGGGCGAACGCGAGCTGTTGCGCCGGTTGGCCGTATTTCGCCTCGGGAAGAGTGAGCGATGCGGTGAGGGCGTGCGCGGGATTGAATCCGGGGTCGACCGAGGTGAGTTTCTGGAAACTGCGTCCGAGCAGGCCGGCGCCGACCAGCAGCACGAGCGAGATTGCGACTTCCAGCACGACCAGCACCTGGCGCAGTCGGCCGCGGCTGCCGTCGGGCAATCCGCGCGCGCCGTCCTTGAGCGCCTGATTGAGGTCGAGGCGGGTGGCCTGCCAGGCAGGCACAAGTCCGAAAAGCAGTCCTGTCGCCGCGCTGACCGCGACGGTGAAACCGAGGACCGTGCCGTCGAGCGTGATCTCCTTGGCGCGGGGCAGAGAATCCGGCGCGAGCGCCAGCAGGGCGTCGAGCCCCCAGCGGGCCAGCAGCAGGCCGAGCGCACCGCCTGCGAGCGCCAGGCAGAGACTCTCAATGATCAGTTGCAGGAAGAGCCGGCCACGCGACGCGCCGAGCGCGGCGCGGATGGAGAATTCCCGGAGCCGCGTCGTGGCGCGGGCGAGTTGCAGGTTGGCGATGTTGGCGCAGGCGATGAGCAGCACGCAGGCCACGGCGGCCAGCAGGACGAAGAGCACCCGCCGCACGTCGCGCACGGTGAAGTCGTGCAGCGCGGTCAGCCGGACGGTGCGCCCCTGGTTGTTTTCGGGGTGGGCGGTTTCCAATTGCTTTGCAATGGCGGCGATCTCGGCCTGCGCCTGCTGCAGAGTCACGCTGGGTTTGAGCCGGCCGTAGGCGCGGAGGTAATGCGCACCGCGGTAGTTCTCGGTGTGCTCGGCGGCGGTGAAGGCCATCGGCGCCCACAGCTCGGCGTTGGTGTTGCGCTGGAACGAGGCCGGCATGACGCCCACGATGGTGTGCGGCTGACCGCTGAGCGTGACCGTGCGGCCCACGGCATCGGCGGCTCCACCGAACTGCCGCTGCCAGAATCCGTAGCTGAGGACGACAACGAGGTTCTTGCCGGGCGCATCCTCCTCGGCGAGCAGCGAGCGGCCGAGGAGCGGCGCGACCCCGTAGACATTGAAATAGCCGGCAGTCACCCGCGCTCCGATGATGCGCTGCGGATCACCCGAGCCGGTGAGGTTGTAACTGGCGCCGCGGACGGCGGTCATGGCGGCGAACGAGGCCGCCGATTTCTCCCAGTCGAGGAAGTTGGGCGGCGCCACGGCCTTCTCGTCACCGCCGGTTTCCTCGATCACGACGAGGCGGTCGGGCGCGGGAAACTCCAGCGGCCGGAGCAGCACGGAGTTGACCACCGTGAAGATGGCGCTGGTGGCTCCGATGCCGAGGGCAAGCGTGAGCAAGGCGATGAGCGTAAAGCTTGGGGATTTCTTCAGCTGGCGGAAGGCGAGGCGGATGTCTTGGAACATGGGGTTCGTGGGGCGCAACGCGCTGGGGGTGAATTGTCCGACTGCGGCGAACCCAGCTTCTGCAAGTGCGATGCCAGCGCGCTGGCAAAGTTGCCACCTTGCTGCTCAGGGACTTGGGCCGCTCCGGTGGGAGAAATTACCTGCAACTGTCCGTGCTTGGAATTTTGCTTTCCCGGAAGCGGGAATTTACAGCGGAGTCTACTGCCGGAATCATTCGGTCCGCAGAGCCACGTTGGGATCAACCCGCGAGGCGCGCAGCGCCGGCAACCAGCACGCCACGAGTCCGACTGCGGCGAGTCCCAGAGACGCGAGCGTGAGGACAACGGGGTCGAAGCCCGAGACGGAATAGAGCATAGATTTCAGTAAACGCCCGCTGATGAAGCTCAGACCGAGCCCGACAGCTAGTCCCAGGGCGATCGCCAGGCTTCCCTGCTGCATTGTCCAGCGCAGGATGCGGCCGGCGTCGGCGCCGAGCGCCATGCGCACGCCGATTTCCTGCGTGCGCTGCGCCACGGTATAGCTCATGACGCCGAGGATGCCGAGTGCGGCCAGCAGAACTGCGGTCGCGGCGAAGGCCGCCGTGAGGTAAAGGGTAATCCGGCGCGGCGCGGTTTGCCGGGCGATCTGCTGCTCAAGAGTCTGGGGATTGTCGAGTGCGAGGTCGGCGTCGATCTTGTGCGTGGCCTGGGTAACGGCGCGGGCGAGCGCTCCAGCATCACCCTCAAATTGGAGCACGGCGGACAGCCGTTGCCGCGGAAACTGCGCGAGCGGAAAATAGGCGAGCGGCTGGGCCGCGCTTTCGAACCCACGCGGGCGGATGTCGGCCACCACGCCGACGATTGAGGCGGTGGCGCCGCCATGTCGGGAATTGTCCGGCAGACTGACCTGTGCACCGAGGGTCAGTCCCTTCGGATAATACTGCTTCACAAAGGCCTCGTTGACGATGGCGACAGGCGGAGCCTCGAAGCCGTCTTGTCCGGCGAAAAACCGGCCCTGGCGCAGTGCGATGCCCGCAGCCCGGAAGAAATCCGGCGTGGCGCCGGCCACGGCCATCGCCTGCGGGGCGGAGTTGACCGAGGCGTTGACGTTGGCGGTGGAGCCCTGCGCGGTGGCGACCAGGACCATCTGAGTGTAAGGCGACAGCGGGGGCAGATCGGTGATCGCCGCGGACTGCACGCCGGGCAGTGTCTGCAAGGCTGCCAGCCAGCGTTGGGCGAAATCACGCTGCTGTGCCGGCGCGCCGTAGCGGCGGGGCAGGGCAAGGTTGGCGGTGAGCACATTGCCCGTGCGGAAACCGAGCTCGGTGGCATAGAGATTGTAGATGCTCTTGACCAGAAGCCCGGTGTTGGCGGCGAGAACAAGGGCGAGCGCAACCTCCAGCGCCACGAGTCCGTAGCGCCAGCGCTGGCCGCTGGCGATGCCAGTATGACCGCCTTCCTTGAGGGCGTCGAGCAGGTTGACCCGCGTGCCCTGCCAGGCCGGTGCGAGTCCGAAGCCCAGCCCCGCCGACACTGCGAGCAAAAAGCCGAAGCCAAGCACCGGCCCGCTCAAGCCGACGGGGTTTACGCGTGGCAGATAATCCGCGAGCCAAGCTTGCATGCCCAGGGTGCCCCACCAAGCGAGCAAGACGCCGAGCAACCCGCCGACGAGCGCCAGGAGCACGTTCTCGGCGAGCAATTCCAGCGCGAGCCGCCCGGGGGTGGCGCCGAGCGCGGCACGGATCGCGACCTCACGGCGGCGGGCCGCAGTGCGGGCCATCTGCAGATTGGCGATATTGGCGCAGGCAATCAGCAGCACAAAGGTGACGGCACCGAGCAGCAGCCACAGTGTCGTTCGCGACTGCCGCACGAGTTGCTCTTGGAGGAGCATGAGCTGGACCTTGGCGTCGGCGAACGGGAGCGAAAGACGCGGACCCGGCCCGGCACCTGCCGGTCCACCCTGTGGCCCGCCCACGACGACCTGACGGCCTGGGGCGGGTGGGGAAAACTGTCTGTCAGGACTGCGGACAATCTGCTGGGTTTGCCCGCTGTTGGTGGTGGCTATGCCGCCACCGGAAGCAGTCGCCACGCTCGGTTCGCGCGGACCGTTCGTTGCGCCTTGGAGGCCGGGGCCGTTGATGACCCGACGCTCAACGTCCCCTCCCGCTGGCCCGTTGATAAGGCCACCGGCCAGATCGCTCCAGAATCGTTCCGAGATCCCGTCGAGCTCACGCTGGGCGGTGTCGAGCGGCGTGCCGGGCAGGAGGCGGCCCAAGACACGCACCATCTGGATGCGCAGCTGACCCGGGGCGTTGGGCATGAGCTGGAGAGGGCGCCAGAACTGCACTGGATCAATGAACTCAAAGGAAGGCGGCATAACGCCGACAATAGTGTGCGCTACATCATCGATCTTCACCACCTGGCCAAGCGCGGAGTCATTGCCGTTGAAGCGCGACTGCCATGTGCTGTAACTGAGCACTGTGACCATGGGCGCACCTGGTTTCAGGTCAGTGGGCTCGAAGAGCCGACCGCGCCAAGCATTCACGCCCAGCGTGGGGAAAAATTCACCGGTCACGGCCGCGGTGGGCACGCGCACAGCGCCGTCACCGAGCTGGAGGGTGGAGCTGCTGTTGCGGTAGGCGGCGAGTGAGAGGAAAGACTTGGGCACCGCTGCCGTCCAACCCTGGAACTCAGTGTCGGGCATCATATCGCCGCCGCCCGGGAAATTGGCGGCATTGCCGTCGCGCGGGGGCTTGCGCGCCACGACGAGGTCACCCGGCTGGGGGTAGGGCAAGGGCTTCAGCAGCACGGCGTGCACGACACTGAAAATCGCGGTGTTGGCACCAATGCCGAGGGCGAGGAGCAGAATAATGAGTGCGGCAAACAACGGATGCGCGCGCAACTGGCGGAGGGCGGAGGTTAGGATATCCATGGCGACGGGTTTCCCAGTAAGCGCCGCCGGCCGCCTGCTTTGTCTGGGAAATTACTCGGAGCGGAGCGCGACGATCGGGTCGATGCGCGCGGCGCGACGGGCGGGGAGCCAGCAGGCGAGGACGGCGGTGGCGGTCAGCAGCGCGGCGGCGGAGACATAGGCAAGGGGATCGGTGGC
>JAHFTD010000045.1:0-2067 GCA_023269565.1 Opitutaceae bacterium
CGGTGCGGATGGCGTCGGGCATCTCGCCGCCGCCGGTGCAGCCGGCGATGTAGAGCGTGTGGCCGACGCGCACGGCCTGGCGGTAGCCGTAGTCGTCCTCCCACGGGCCGGCCTGGTATCTTTCAACCTGGGGCGCGGCGTGCAACGGCGCCAGTAAGAGGGCAAACAGGACAAGGAGCGCGGTTCTCATGGACGGATACGCTAACCGCGCGGAACATGACCGCAAGGACTCCATGCGCCCGGCGACCACCACGATTCAGGCGCTTTTCCCCGCCGCCAGCGCGCCGCACATGACACTTAATAGGTGTCATGTCCGACTACCCACCAATTCCCCGGTCCCTGCAGCTCCCACTCATGCTGACCGAAGCGATCCTCGAGGCGGCGACGGCGATGTCGCGCCAGGTCAAAAAAGCCTATAAGATCCATCACCCGGCGGCGCCGGGCGGCGGCACACTGCGTCCCGGCCGGCAGACCCCGTTATGGAACGAACTGCGCCGGCAGTTGCGGCCCCACCTCACGCGCTATGGCGAGCAGGCGAACCTGGCCCGGCTGCTCGGCCTGCCCCGGCAGCGCGTGCAGGCGTTCATGACACGGGGAAGCCAGATGCCCGATGCCGAGCGCACGCTGCAACTGCTTGCGTGGCTCAGCGCAGTGCGGCAGGGCCGCCGCCCATCGTGACCGAGCAACGGTCGGGTGAAATGACACTTAATAGGTGTCATGTTGCTCCTAGGCCGGAATCTGAGAGGAGGGCTCGAAAGGAAAATGGCACCTATTAAGTGTCATGTTCGACAGGGCGGCGGTGGCTGGAGTCAGGGTGGAGGGATGATGGGACGGAATAGCAAGAATAGTGGCGTGGATTTCATAAGGGGAAATTTGATGGGTGCACACCGGGGCGGTTTCAGGGTGCGGCTTTCAGTTGTTTGCCCTCGGCGAAGGCCTCGAGGGCGACGTAGACCTCGCCGCGGATGAGCCAGTGTCCGTCGCGCTTGACCCATTGCGCGGAATACCGGCCGGAAAGAATGACGGGCCCGGTGCGACCGCCGCGGCGGCCGACCCACTGGCCGGTCTCAAAGGCCAGCGGCCAGTCGGCGCTCACGCTGATATCGCCGGGGATGCGTTCATACACGAGACCGTTGACGGGATCGTCGCCGCGGAAAAGTTCGAGGTAAGCCGCCTTGCCGGCGACTTGAAGGCCGAGCCCGCGGCAGATCGTGACATTGTCGGTCCAGAAGGAGGCGATGGCATCGAGGTCGCGGCGGACGATGGCGGCATTCTGCGCGAGCCGCGCGGCGCGGATGGCGGACTGGTCCACGGCGGCGGACGGGCGGGCCTTGGCTTCCTCGGCGTGAAGGAGTGCGATGCGGGGCAGAAACAGGACAAGTCCGGCTAACAGGGACATGCGCGGAATGGAAAACTTCATGCCGCAAAGGCTAGCGGATAACGGGGAAATTCACAGGAGGAAACGGCGGAAAAGGAGAAGAGAATCCCCTCGCGGCCTTCGTGTGCTCCTGCAATATCCAGGCGCTAGGCCTACGGCAGCGGGGCGAGGAAGCGGATTAGATTGGCGATGTGGTCGTCGAGGGGGATGCCGAAGTGGTCGCAGCCGAGCTGGATGACGGAACGGTCGATCTTGGCGGCGAAGGAAGGTTCCTTGAATTTCTTGCGGATGGAGCTGGGTTTCATCGAGCCGTAGGGGATGGGGTTCATCTTCCGGTAGGCGTAGAAGATGCCGGTGAGCTCGTCGCAGGCGAGGAGCGCGGCGGCGAGCTTGGTCTGCGGCAGAGTTTTGAAATTGTTGTAGCCGTAGGCGTGGGCCTCGACGGCGTGGATGAGCTCGGGCGGATAGCCCCAGTCCTTGAACCAACCGAGTGAGGGGCTCGGGTGCTCGGCGGGATGCTTTTCAAAATCGAGGTCGTGGAGCAGGCCGGTGACGAACCAGAGGTGGGGGTCCTCGCCAACGTGGGTGGCGTAGCCCTCCATGGCGGTGGCGACCATCAGCGCGTGCAGGCGTTGGTATTCGTCGGTGACGTGCGAGTGGAGCAGGGCGATGGCGGCGTCTTTGGCGGG
>JAHFTD010000045.1:2167-21844 GCA_023269565.1 Opitutaceae bacterium
TGTGCCGGGGAGTGCCTCCGTTGTGGAGATGCTGCTAGCCGTGCATGGCCGGGCACCTGCTGAATCCCACCGGCCCGGCCGAACGCTGAGGCGGCGGGATGTTGGAAGCGGTCCCGCCCGGGCCTTCACTCAGGAGCCAAAGACGTCGCTGACGCGGCGGCATGGTCAATGGCGGCCCGGGTGTTGGGTCTCATCGTAACCCGAAATGCCGATGGTGGGCTTGGACATGTTCGCGCAACCGGCCGTGAACAAGATGAAGCAGCCAAGCACCAGAGCCAGGCGGAGGGGATTCTTGAGTATGTCGTGGAAGAGGGAGGAATTCATGCCCGCAGTCTCCGGGACCGGCCCCGGCGCTCAAGGCCGGCGCGATGAAATGCCCTTCCAACAAGATGAATCAGGGACAGATGTAGCCGACTTCGGTAGCTGCGTCTCCATGGGCTCCTTGGATTTTGATCCCCAGTCCACTATCCGTCAAGTCAGGTGAACCTCAACCACCTCCTCAAAAATCCTCACTTTAAGCTCGCCTGAAAGACCGTTGCTGACCCCTTTTGCTCGACCTGTCCGGGGCATCGGAGCAAGCCCAACTCCGGCTCTATCACAAAGGGTTCTTCGTGAAGTCAGTAATGCGTCTCAATAGTTGCCGATAGTGATTTTCAGCCCCAGCAAGTTTACTTTTTGCTACTTCGACATCTCTACTATCGAACGAGCTAGACAACCATTCTTGTTGTGCATCAAGTTCGTCAGCCAATTCAGGTGCGACAAGGGCTAGTTGTTCAATTATTCGTCTAAGGGCATGAAGTGAAGCCGCGGCATCTGCGGTTGTTTGCTCATCGTCTGGATTAAAGACTGCGCAGAAAATGCAACCTTGAAGAGCAGCTCGAGTTTTCGCCCGCGTATCGCAGAATTCAAGCAACAGAGTAACCGTGCGTTCGGCTAGTTTGTCGGAGATTATTGAATGGCGAGAAATCGCGCGTAAGCGTTCTTGATGCAACAAACCAATTGTGATGACTAGAATTGGTGTTATTGCAGGAAGGAAACTTGGCGCAAAAAAATAGCACGTTACTAGTGCTAGTATGGAAGTTAGGAGAATTAATATGGTCCTGCTGGAGACATTTGTCATTTCAGGTGATCCTATTTCTCAATTCATCAGTGTTAGTTTACGAGCAGATAGCCTTCTTCGCTGAAGCAACGAGGGCCTAGAGCGCAATGAGGCTTCTGGAAAAGCACTAAGCGGTTGGTGTTGGTGCCTTTTGAATTATTGGTTACACCCCAGCAATTGGCCGTCTTGGTGAATCTCTGGTCGTTTATTAGCACGAGCACGGGCTCCAATCCAGCGGCAAGACCGGCGGTCAACGCTCGCTCTTCTAGTCGTAGCTTGCCCTTACGGATTTCCCCGACCTCGAAGGCAACAAAACCGCCGGGGCGCAGCACGCGATGCAACTCGTGGAAGGTGGTGGTCATGGCCGCGGTCCAATCGGAGAGATTGCGCAGGTGCCAAATGGGCACCGCCGCGAGATCGAAGCCGCAGAACCACGCGCGGAGCCAGTTGTCCTGGGCGTAATCGACGGTGTCGAGGAAAGGCGGCGAGGTGACGACGAGATCGACGGAGGCGTCGGCTATCTGCGGCGTGGCCTCGCAGGATTGGGTAAGGAGGGTGGGCGGCGCGCCCGGCGGTCGCGCCCTACCTGCGGCTAGCAGCTGACGGGATTTCTTGAGGATGAGCGCCGGCACGTCGCGTTTCGGTGGAGTCTGGCTTCGCCGGGCGTTGATGCGCTTCTGCGAGGTGACCGAGACAGCCTGGTTGGGCGGCAGAGTGTAGACCGAGAAGAAGCCGGGCGAGTGGCCGGTCAGGCGGTTTGTCGCCACCATCTGGATCCACCGATCGGTGTCATCAACCCGAGCCGAGCCAATGCGAGCGAGCAGGTAGTGTCGCAGGGCGGTGAGTTGGCGCAGGGTCGAGCGATGATAAAAGACCCGCAGGTCTTCGCGGATTTCGCCGTCCCAAGAGAAATCGATGGACCGGAGCCGGTCGGCGACTTCCTCAATGGTCGGTGGCGAGAGACGCGGGGCGGTGAAGACGCGGCTGAGCGGATTGACATCGCAGCCGGCGACGCGACGACCGAGCAGTGCGCCCTCGACGAGCGTGGTGCCGCGGCCCATGAACGGATCGTAAACAAGGTCGCCGGGCCGGGTAAGCCGTTCGATAAAAAAACGCGGGAGCTGGGGTTTGAAGCAAGCGCGGTAGGAAACCTCATGGAGTCGATGGGCTGCACGCTGCTTCGAAGTCCAGAACTCGTTAGTTAAAACAGGAACACGGCCAATTTCGGGAGCAGTGATCGCAGAGGATACCGTTCGGCTTCCGAAGTCACAGAAATCCCTCAACTCGTCTAGGAGCGCGGCAGCTGCAGAACTTACATTTTGTAGAACAAGTGCCATGTGTCGTGACTAGATGGTAACGCTCTTGTGTTTGCCCGTGGCAAGTAGCTTATGATTTACAGAAACCTCAAGGCGAACACTCACAGGCGAATCAGGCTCTAGAAAATCGAGACGCAGGGCATCGATCCTAGTTCCCCCGGCTACGTCAGTATAAAGGACCGTGCAAAGCAGGTGATATATGGGTGATTGGAAGTATTTCCTAAGTTTTTCGGAGGAGGAGGTTAAAACCCGTCGATTCGAGTCACTGGGGTTCCAATCGCTGGTGGCTTTTAGCTCCAAAGGAATTAGCAGATCATTACTTCTCAATTGTTGGTCTGGATAGCCCGCTCCGCGGCATTTTTCCAAGTGGTATTTGCGAAGTCCGGCCACGAGCTTGGGCACGACAAAAGCCTCAACTTGGTTGCCGATGGACTGATTCGAGCTTCCAGCACGGATCGGGCAGACGGATCCCTTTAAGGCCTGAAGACTAGCGGCGTGCGTAAAATCTGTAGCGATCTCGTCACTGAGAGCGGCAGGCCAGGCATCTACGAGTAACCGCGGTTCATGACATTCGCGCTTTTGCAATTCCAGGTAGAATTCTGAGAAGGTCATATTTAGAAAAAGGCCGCGGTGACTTGCGTCACCAGCGGCCCGTAAGTTTTAGAGTTGTGAGAGAAGTTACTGGCAGGCTTCACAGGTATCGCCGTTTTTCATGGCTTCGATGGAGCAGGCCTTCTTCTCGGCTTCGGTGTAAGGCCGCTTCTCGGGTTGTGACAAGTGACCAGTGACGAGTGACGAGCTGGGAGCTGCCGCAAACGGGGGTGTGCTTATTTCGGTGGCGGGGATGGGAGTGGCGGAGTCGAACGCGGCGGCGATGTCGGATTGGGACGAGGGATGGGTGACCTGGGACGAGTCGGTGGGGAGTGGCGAGGCGGAGTTGAGGGCGAGGGAATCCCTCGTCGCCGTCTCGGCTTTGGTCTCGCCGGCGGCGCCGCGGACTTCCTTCTTCACCGCGACGGTGGCCTTCTCGATGTTGGAGGCGCCGAGGGTGCGGAGGTAGTAGGTGGTCTTGAGGCCGGCGCGCCAGGCGTGGCGATACATGTGCGACATCGTCTTGAGGTCGGGCGTCTTGAGCCAGAGGTTGACGGACTGGGACTGGTCGATCCATTTCTGCCGGCGGGCGGCGGCCTCGACGACCCACTTGGCGTCGACATCGAAGGCGGTGAGGTATTTGGCCTTCAGGTCGGCGGGGACGGCCTCGATGTCCTTGAGGTCGCCGTCGTAATACTTGAGGGCGTCGATCATCTCCTGGTTCCAGAGGCCGCGGGCCTTGAGGTCCTCGACGAGGAAGGTGTTGATGACGACAAATTCGCCGGAGAGGTTGGATTTGACGTAGAGGTTCTTGTAGTAGGGTTCGATGCAGGGGGAGGTGTTGGTGATGTTGGAGATGGTGGCGGTGGGGGCGATGGCGAGGCAGTTGGAGTTGCGCATGCCCTGCCTGGCGATCTTGGCGCGGAGGGGCTCCCAGTTGAGGCGGCCGCCGCGCGGGACGTCGACGGGGACGCCGCGCTCCTGCTCGAGGAGGTCGAGGGTGTCCTGCGGGAGGAGGCCGCGGTCCCACTTGGAGCCGCGGTAGGTGGAGTAGGTGCCGCGCTCGGCGGCGAGGTCGGCGGAGGCCTCGTAGGCGTAGTAGGCGATGGCCTCCATGAACTCGTCGTTGAACTCGACGGCGTCCTTCGAGGCGAAGGCGATGCCCTTGAGGTAAAGGGCGTTGGCGAGGCCCATGACGCCGAGGCCGACGGGGCGGTGGCGGAGGTTGGAGCGCTTGGCGGCCTCGGTGGGGTAGAAATTGATGTCGATGACGTTGTCGAGTGCGCGGAGGGCGACGCGGATGGTGTCGCGGAGCTTGTCGTGGTCGAGGGAGCCGTCGGGCTGGAGGTGGGAGTCGAGGATGACGGAGCCGAGGTTGCAGACGGCGGTCTCGTCGTTGGAGGTGTTGAGGGTGATCTCGGTGCAGAGGTTGGAGGAGTGGATGACGCCGACGTGGTCCTGCGGGGAGCGGAGGTTGCAGGGGTCCTTGAAGGTGATCCAAGGGTGGCCGGTCTCGAAGAGCATCGAGAGCATCTTTTTCCAGAGCTCGAGGGCCTCGACCTTGTGGCCTTGGATTTTGCCCTCCTCGGCGAGCTTCTCGTAGTGGGTGTAGCGCTCCTCGAACTTGCGGCCGAAGGTCTCGTGGAGGTCGGGGACCTCGTTGGAGCGGAAGAGGGTCCAGGTGCCGCGGGCCTCCATGCGTTTCATGAAGAGGTCGGGGATCCAGTTGGCGGTGTTCATGTCGTGGGTGCGGCGGCGGTCGTCACCCGTGTTGCGGCGGAGCTCGAGGAACTCGAAGATGTCGTTGTGCCAGGACTCGAGGTAGGCGCAGCCGGAGCCCTTGCGCTTGCCGCCCTGGTTGACGGCGACGAGCTGGTCGTTGTGGAGCTTGAGGAAGGGGATAACGCCTTGGGACTCGCCGTTGGTGCCGCCGATGTGGGCGCCGGTGCCGCGGACGGGGGTCCAGGAGCCGCCGAGGCCGCCGGCCCACTTGGAGAGGTAGGCGTTGTCGGCGATGCCGCGCTGGAAGATGCCCTCGATGGAGTCGTCGACGTAGTAGAGGTAGCAGGAGGAGAGCTGGGAGTGGAGGGTGCCGGAGTTGAAGAGGGTGGGCGTGGACGAGCAGAAGCGGCGGGACTTGTAGAGATTGTAGAGCTGGACGGCCCACTGCTCGCGGCCGGACTTTTCGTCGAGGAAGAGGCCGAGGGCGACGCGCAGCCAGAAGAACTGCGGGGTCTCGAGGCGGCGGGAACGCTTGCCGGTCTTGTCGATGATGAGGTAGCGGTCGTAGAGGGTCTGGACGCCGAGGAAGTCGAACTCGAGGTCGGCGGTGGGG
The DNA here is from genome assembly GCA_023269565.1 of Opitutaceae bacterium. Taxonomy (GTDB): domain Bacteria; phylum Verrucomicrobiota; class Verrucomicrobiia; order Opitutales; family Opitutaceae; genus JAHFTD01. The sequence goes on from JAHFTD010000045.1 coordinate 7,509, forward strand.
TCGAGGGCGGCGGCGACGGCGGCGAGGTCGTATTCCTTGAGGCGGGGGGAGAGGCGCTGGATGGCGATGCCGCGTTCGATGTATTTGGCGAAGGCGTCCTGGTGGGCGCGCTTGAGGGCGCCGAGGCCGTCGCGGACGATGTCCCAGCCGAGGACCTCCTCATAGATGTAGGTGAGCTGGATGCGGCCGGCGAACTTGGCGAAATCGGCGTCTTTCTCGATGAGGGTCTTGGCGTTGAGGACGATGGTGTTGTTGAGGTCGCCGAGGGCGATGTTGTCGAAGAGGGCGCGGCGGAGCTCGGCCTCGATCTGGTCGGGGGTGAGGCAGAGCTTCAGGCCGATGGAGGCGAACTCGATGCGCTTCTTGAGGTCGAGGCCGTCCCAGAGGAAGGTGGAACCGTCGGCGCGGGCGACGACGACCATGGAGTTCTGGGTGGGGAGCGGGAAGGCGGGGGTGGACTCGGCGGACTCGCCGGCGGCGGTGCGGGCGGCGGCGCGGTGGGCGCGGTAGAGGATGTAGTCCTCGGCGACCTTGTAGTGGCCGGTCTTCATCAACTCTTCCTGAACCATGTCCTGAATTTCCTCGATGTGGAGGAAGGCCTGCTGGACGAGGAGGGCGCGATCGGTGACGGCGCGGGTGATGGCGGAGGCGGGGGCGGGGTCCTTCTTCAGAGAGAGGAAGGCCTTGCGGATGGCGATCTCGATCTTGGACTCGTTCCAAGGGACGACCTGGTGGTTGCGGCGGATGAGGCGGACAGTGACGCCGTGGGTGTCGCGTTCGAGGTTGAGTTTGTGGGAGCGTTTAAGGAGGAGGCTCTTGGCGACGTCGTAGGCGGAGTTGTCGACGAGGGTCTTTTCGATGAGGACGTAGAGGTCGTGCAGGGTGACGCGGAGGGGGCCGCGCTCGAGGGCGCGGGAGGTGAGGTTGCGGGCGACCTCGCGGGTGATGTCGGCGACGAAGTGCTGGTTCTTCTCGTTGAAGATTTCCTTCTCGCCGCGGGCGAGCAGGAGGTTGGCGAGGGACTTGCCGATGGTGTCGGCCACCTCGGCGAGGTCGAAGCGCTCGGCTCCGTGCGGGCAGAGGACCTCGATCTCGGGGACGGTGACGTCCTCGTCGCGGAGGATATCGCGCCAGTTGTGGTTGGGCTTCTGGTCAGGCGGCGCGGCGGAGAATTTCTTGAGGGCGAGGTCTTGGTGGATGGTCGGGGAATTCATGGAAAATGGGGCAGGCGGAAATAGAGTGAGACGGGCGGCCGCGCGAGCGGCGCGGCTCAGAGTTCGTCGTCGCTGGCGACGTGCAGCGCGGAGGACTTTTGGTATTCGGTGACGCGACCCTCGAAGAAGTTCTGCTCCTTCTTGATGTCCATCATCTCCGCGAGCCAGGGGAGGGGGTTCTTGACGCCGGGGTTGAGGGGCGCGAGGCCGCAGCCCTCGAGGCGGCGGTCGGCGATGTAGTCGATGTAGGTCAGGAACTCGTCGAGGGCGAGGCCGACGGCGTTGACCGGGAGGCAGTCGCGGATGAAATCCTTTTCAAGCGCGATGGCCTCACTCATCGTTTCGCGGAGTTCCTCCTTGAACCCGGGGGACCAGATCTCGCGGTTCTCCTCGACGAGATCCATGAACAGATTGCGGAACAGCTCGATGTGGTTGGACTCGTCGCGGAGGGTGTAGCGGAACATCTGGCCGATGCCCGGGAACTTGTTCTGACGGTAGAGGGAGAGCACCATGCCGAAGAGGCCGTAGAACTGGGTGCCCTCCATGCACTGGCCGAAAATGAAGATGTTCTTGGCGAGGAGTTTTTTGTTGTCCTCCTGCGTCATGTCGAGGTCGCGGCGGAGGGCCTGGGAGGCGCGGTTGACGAACTCGTTCTTGCGCTCGATCGACTTGATGTCCTCAAACATGGCCTCGCACTCGTGCGGGTTGATGCCGAGGGAGGAAATCATGTAGAGGAGCGAATCGGCGTGGATGTTCTCCTCGTGGGCGTGGCGGCCGAGGACGAGCTTGAGCTCGGGGGCGGTGACGATCTCGCGGACGACGTGCTGGATGTTGTCGCCGACGATGCCCTCGGCGGCGGAGAAGTAGCCGATGCCCATGCGGATGATCCAGCGCTCGACATCGGAGACGTGCTGAGTGTCGCGCCACTGCTCGATGTCCTTGCCCATGGGAACATCCTCGGGTTCCCAGTGATTGGCCTTCATCGTCTTGTAGAGATCGTAGGCCCACTGGTATTTCAGTGGGAGGATGTTGAAGTAGGGGACTTGGCGGCCGTTGATGACCTTCTTGGCGGCGAAGGCGGCCTCAGCCTTGTCCTGATCGAGAACGAACGTCTTGGTGCCGACCTGAAAAGACTTTTGCATGGCAGTGCAGAGAACAAAAAAGTTGGAGAAATGTGTGTGCGGCCCGTGGTCTAGCGACGGGAAAGGAGTGCTGGCGACACGAAGTTGCCAAAACTTCCTGACACGTTGTTGACCACCACAGGATGTGGTTGCCCGGAACCTTGCCCACTACCTATGGGGTCGGTTCAGGGTCGGTCAATAGATTTAACGGGGAAATCCCGCACTTTTTTTGTAGACAATTTATCTTCCGGATACTTTTGAGTGAAATTCGTCCGGGAACTGGGGCGCAAAGTCATTTTCCCCTCTGAAAACGGCTCTGGGCAAGGCCGGCTACGGTCCGCCGAATTTTGTCTTGACGCAACTGGCGGGTAAACCTGCTGGCTTTTTCAGTGAGGGAAAATTTATTGGCGCGCGAGCGGAGCATAAAAGCGAGAAGCGCAAAGGCAGGGAGACTTCACGTGCGGCGATCGGAATGATCCGGAAACAAAAAAAGGCGGCTGCGTTGCCGCAGCCGCCAGGAAGATCAGGCAAAGGAACCGTTGCTCAGAAAAGCAGTTTGGCCCCAAGCTGGATGCGCCAGCGGGACATGCCGTTGTCGATGCTGAAGCCGGCCGGGGTCGCGGTGAAGGTCGGCTTGATGAGTCCAGTCGTGCCATAGGTAGCGCCACCGAGGGCACGGGTGCGGAAGACATCGTTGGAGAGCGAGGTGACGATCTCGGTGTAACCAAAGGTGCTCTTGCTCAGGAAGGCGCCGAAGTTGATGAAGTCGAAGAACAGCTGGAGCTTGGCCGGACCGTAGAGCGGGACATCCTGCACAAGCTTGATGTCGAGGCGATTGACCCAGGGCTCGACGAAGGAATTCTTCGGGGCAATGCCGCCAGCGTATTTACTGAGGCCGCTGCTGTCGATGAAGGCAAACATGGCGTCGCGCTGCGCGGTGGTCATGCCGCTGAAATCAAAGCGCGCGTCACTGGTGCCGGAGGGCACGGCGACGGCGTCGTTATCCGTCCGACTATCGTTATTAAGGTCGGTGCTGTATCTCCAGCTGTAAGGATTGCCCGAGCGGCCTTCATAATAAAGCGAAGCCCTGGTCTTCCAATTCTTGAAAACTTCAAACTGGCGGGTGAGCGAAAATTGCAGGCGGTCCTTGATTTCAAAATCCGAGGTGCGCTCCTCGACCGTATTCTGGTTGAAGACGACATTGCGATTCCACTGGCCGCCGGCCGTGGTCTGGCCGATCGCCTGGGCGTCGGTGGCCCGCCCGCGGGTGTAGGAGAGGTTGAACCCCCACTTGTTCTTCATCGGGCGATCCCAGACGAAGCTGAGGTAGGTGGATTTGCCGACGTCCGTATTGACTACATGGAGGAGGTTGGTGAAAGCCGGGTAAAGGGCGTTGGCGGCAGTGCCAGGACTGCCCGAAAAGCGCGCTCGGCCGTCAGCCGCGGGAAGAGTGCTGGGCTTGAGATTTTCCTCCCGGATAAAGAGTGCCTTATCCACCTTGGTGTAGACGTATTCCACACTGATCTGCGAATCGAGAAAACTCAGCTTGTGATCGAGGGCCAGGTTGCCGCGCCAGACCTGGGGCAAATCCATCTTATTGTCATTCCAGTCGATTTCACGGCGCAGGGTGGGATTGTCGGTGCCGGTTCCGATCGGATTGGCCGGATCGAAGTCATTCCTCAGGTAACTGGTGAAGGAATTGGTCAGCGGACTGATGGCATCAAAGCTGGCGCGCGTGAAGGAGCCGACGCCGGTCGAACCGTAGGAGTTGGAGAAAATCACCCACGGGGCGCGGCCCAGGAAGTGGCCGATGCCGCCCCGCAGTTGGACGGCGCGCTTGGGATCCAGCGAGTAGTTGAAGCCGACCCGGGGAGAGAAGGTGGTGACGCCATCGAGCGTGCCATCGTTGCGGAAACCGGACGCGGTCAGCAGGGCTTGGTTGAGTGCGGGAGCTGCGCCAGTTCCGGTGAACTCATAGCGCAGGCCAAAAGTCATCTGCAGCCGGGAATTGGGCTCCCATTTCGCCTGGGCATAAATGCCCGTAGTCGCAAAACTCGAAAGGTCCGCGATATTGCGAACATTGGTGTCGAGAAAATTGCGGGAGATCCGGGCGTTGGTGTCGTTGAGGAAATCGTTGTAGGTGGGGAAGCTGACCAACCCGTAGGAGCTTTGGCGGAACAGATTGAAGAAATTACTCGCTTCGCGCTCGGCGCCAAAGGTGAACACGAAATTTTTCCACAGGTAATCGCCCATGAAACTGTATTGCTGGAAGTCGACGTTGATGACGTTGCCATGGCGGAATTGTTCGGTGCCGACGATGTAGACACCATTGGTGACGGCAGTGTTGGTGAGCAGGTCGGTGCCAGACACGCCAAAGATATAGGTCATGGGCCCAATGGTATGGACGGGAGTCAGTTGGTCGTCCGTGGTGGAGGAATACCTGAATTCCGTCTTAAAGTCCGGGGTCCACTGGCTGAAAAGCTGCGCGGTATAGGATTCTTCCACGCGCGTCTGCGAATAGAAGTGGCCGTCGGACGAGGTGTTGATACCACCATTGAGACCCACATTGGAACTAGTGCCTCCGCCAAAATTGCCAAACTGCGGCACCTCGCCCTCGGCCTTTTGATAGCGCATCGAGAGCCGTTGGTCGCGACTGATCTGCCAGTCAACCTTGACGAGTTTCTTCTCGTCTACCAGCGTATTGGATGTCGCGCTGGTGACGGGATTGCCCCAGTCGATGGTTTTGCCCGAGGCCGTGTTATAGGTGGCCAGACGGGCGAGAATCGCGCTTTCCAGCGGAGTGGAGAAGCGGATGTCGCGGCCGGCGCTGGTGCTCTGGAATTTCTCATACCCGAGGAAGAAGAAAAGCTTGTCCTTGATGATCGGGCCGCCGAAATGGAATTCCCAGGTATAGCGGTCGAGCAGCGGATTGATCTTGGCTCCGGTCGTGCTCCGCTCGCGGGGGTTATTGCCCTGGGCCTGGATGCCAAGGAGCTCGTCGCCGCGAACGATATACTGCGTGCCGCCATGATATGTATTGGTGCCGCTCTTGGTGACCACATTGACCACCGCACCGGTAAAGCTGGACTGGGTGACCGAGTAGGGGGAGATCTGCACCGACATCTGCTCAATCCACTCCAGCGAGAGGGGATTGAAGAAAGAGGCGAGGCCGGTGCCATTCAGGCCGAACACGTCGTTGATGCGGGAACCGTCGATCAGGATCGAATTGAAGCGGTTGTTCTGGCCGACGGCGGTAATCTGGGATTCCTCGCGGTCGCCAAAGGTGGAGCGTAGGGTCACGAGCGGGTTGGCGCTGATCATATCCGCAAAGGAGCGCTCGGAGGTGGGTTTGTTCGCGAGGCGTTCGGAGGTGAGGACGCTGCCGGCGCCGCTGGCGTTGGCGTCGAGATCATTGCGGCTGGTCGTAACGACAAATTTCTCCAGCTGCAGCACATCGGACTGCAGGGTGAGATTGACGGCAATATCATTGCCCAGCTGGGTAGTGAGATCGCTTTGGGTGCCGCCATTGTAGCCATCGGCCCTGGCACTGACGGTGTAAGGGCCGCCCGGGGGCAAACCGCGGAAATTAAAGCGGCCGCCGGGATTCGTGGTCGCCGTGTAAGTGGCGTTGGTGGGAGTGAACACGGCGGTGACGGTTACGCCAGCCAAGGCTTTGCCATCAGAGCCGGTGACGGAGCCCGACATGCCGGTGGACACGATCTGGGCAAGGGCCGTCGGGGTAAGGGTCACGGCCAGGGCAGTGACGACTGCGAGCAGGAACAATTTCAGGGACGATTTATGCATGGTGCTTTTAGGTTGGAAAGATCGCCGGCATCCAATTCTGGGGTGATCCCGGCTGTTCAGTTGGTTGGGTAGCGAACGCCGCCCGCCACGATGAGTCAAGCCCGCAAGCCCGGGGATTATTCACAAATCTGCGGCGTAACCGCCTTGTTACTTCCACGGCTGTGAGCTGGGGCTGGCCGACAGTGGAAGCAACTTTTTGGGGGTGATTGATCAGCAGCCATCGGTTTCTCCTCGCGGCTGATAGCGGGGCAGTTAATTTCCCGGTATCCATGACGGCTCATGCCTACCCACCACGCGAGGAAATGGCCAACCGCCTGACGCACGGTCTGGGTGCGGTGCTGAGTGCGATCGGGCTGGCTCTGTTGGTGACGGTTTCCGTGCGGCATGGCGACGCCTGGCACGTCGTGAGCACGGCTATTTTCGGCACGTCCCTGATGCTCCTCTATGTAGCCTCGATGCTCTATCATACCTTGGAGGGGGACGAAATGAAGCATCTGCTGCGCAAATTTGATCATGCCGCCATCTTCCTGCTCATCGCCGGCACCTATACGCCGTTCCTGCTGGTGACGCTGCGCGGGCCGTGGGGCTGGAGCCTCTTCGGCGTCGTTTGGGGATTGGCGGCGGTCGGCATTGCGCTGAAATTCTGGTTTGCTGGCCGCTTCGGGCTCGTCTCGACCCTGATCTACCTTGGCATGGGCTGGCTCGTGTTGGTGGCGATCAAGCCCCTGGCCGCCGCGCTGCCGGAAGGCGGGCTGCGCCTGCTCTTTGCCGGCGGCCTGTGCTATACCGGTGGGGCGGGATTTTATCTGTGGAAAAAACTGCCGTATCAGCACGCCATCTGGCACCTCTTTGTCCTCGCCGGCAGCGCCTGCCATTGGTCCGCGGTTTTCCTCCACGTCGTGCCGCGGCCAACCTGACGGAACATCCACCGGGAGGCATGGCGCGCAGCCCGCCTCCGGTAATTTGAGTTTCCTTCGCTAAAATTCACGCTTCCAATGCCAGGCCTGTGATGCCTTTCCCCACGTCTGCCGACCGCTTTCACCGGGCCTTGCCTTGGACCGGGCTCGCACTCTCGGCCGTCTTGCTGCTGGCCTACTCCAACAGTTTTACTCTGCCGTTCGTTTTTGATGACATCCCGAACATCCTGGAGAATCCCAGCATCCGGCGGCTCTGGCCGCTGACGGACGTGTTGTCGCCCAGCATCGACAGAGGACAGACCGTAGCGGGTCGTCCCTTGGTCAATCTCAGCCTGGCCATCAATTATGCCCTGAGCGGAGAGTCCGTCTGGAGCTATCACGGCTTCAATTTCCTGGTTCATGGCTGCGCGGTTTTCCTCCTGTTCGGAATTGTAAGGCGGACCCTGCAGCAACCGCCCCTGATGGAAAAATACGGCTCGTTGGCCGGGTCGCTGGGACTGGCCGTGGCCGCCATCTGGGGGCTGCATCCGTTGCAGACTGAATCAGTCACCTACCTGATCCAGCGGGCGGAATCCATGGTCGGGTTGTTTTATCTGCTGACCCTCTACTGCTTCATCCGCGGGGCCAAGCCCGGTGGAACGTGCTGGCTTGTGCTTTCCGTCGGCGCCTGCCTCGGTGGAATGGCGACCAAGGAGGTGATGGCCGGCGCACCGCTGTTGGTGCTTCTATATGATTGCACCTTTGTCGCCGGGACTTTGCGCGCGGCCTGGCGGGCCCGTGCGGCATACTATCTGGGCCTGGCGGGCACCTGGGCGCTGCTGGCGGTGCTCGTCCTCGACACCCAAGGCCGTGGAGGGACTGCAGGCTTTGGCACCGCTGTCTCGAGCTGGAGCTATTTGCTCACGCAGTGCCGGGCGCTGGGGAACTATCTCTGGCTGGCGATCTGGCCGGCCCGGCTGACCTTTGACTACGGCACGGGCACGGTGCCCGGCCTTGCGCAGGTCTGGCCGCAAGCCATGTTGCTCGTCGTTTTACTCGGTGCAACTGGCTGGGCGGTATGGCGGCGCCCGGCATGGGGATTTCTGGGCGCATGTTTTTTTGTCATTCTTGCACCCAGCTCGAGTGTCATCCCAATCGCCTCGCAGACGATGGCGGAGCATCGCATGTATCTGCCGTTGGCAGCGTTGGTCGTGGGGGCCGTGATCGCCCTGCATCATCTCGCCGGGCCGCGCTGCCTCTACCTCTGCACGGGACTGGCGCTGGCGGGCGGCTGGCAGACATTCCAGCGCAACGGGGATTATCGCAGTGAATTGGTGCTGTGGAGCGATACCGTGCGCAAATTCCCGGAAAATGCCCGCGCCCACAACAATCTGGGCAAGGCGTTGTTTGCCCTCGGACAGTATCAGGAAGCGACCACCGAGTTTCGCCAGTCAATCGATTTGGATCGCGCCGCGCCGGAGCCGCCGAGCAACCTCGGACTAACCCTGGTCCGGCTCGGCCGCCTGCCAGAGGCGGTGGCGGCCGTGCAGACGGCATTGCAATTGCAGCCGGATTACGCGGAGGCGCGCAACAATCTTGGCAACGCCTGGCTGGCCAGCGGACGGACGGTCGAGGCCTGCGAGGAATTTGCCCGGGCCATTCGGTTGCGCCCGAGCTGGGCGGAGGCCCGCAACAACTACTGTGTGGCCTTGCTCGAAGCCGGGCGTCCGACCGAAGCCATCGCGCAGGGCGAAGAGGCCCTGCGCCTGCAGCCTGTTTATCCCGAGGCTCATTTCAATCTGGGCAACGCTCTCGTCCAAGCGAGACAGCTGCCCCGGGCGGCCGACCACTTCCAGCAGGCCCTGCTCCTCAATCCCCGTTACGCCTCGGGGCATAACAATCTCGGCAATGTCCTGTTGGAGCTGAACCGCCCCACTGAGGCGATCAAACACTACCGGCGGGCGCTCGAACTGGTCCCTGACTACATCGACCCCTGCCGGAATCTAGCCTATCTGCTCGCCCAGCTTGGCCGGCGGAGCGAGGCCATCGCGCAATTTGAACTCCTCCTGCGGCTGCGGCCCGAAGATGGGGACGCACGCGCCGCCTTGGCGGAACTCCGGGCCGCGGACGAACGGTCACGCCACTAAGCGCCCGGGCTAATTAATTCATGTCTGGAAGGGATAAATTGTGCCGAGGCCGAGGAGGCGGGTGAGTTCGGCGAGCGTGTGGCGCGTCTCGTCGAGCAGCTTCGGGTCGGCCAGATCGGCGGCGGTGAGTCGCTCGCGGTAGTGACTCTTCACCCAGGCGGTCAGCTTCCGGTAGCTGCGGTCGGTAAGGAAGACGCCCGGGGGCAGGGCGGCCAGCTCGGTGTCGTTGAGCACCACCCGCAGGCGCAGGCAGGCGGGCCCGCCGCCGTTGCGCATCGATTGCCTGAGGTCAAAGTAATGCACCTGATGCACCGGCGTGTCGCCGCTCTCAACCAGCTCGCGCACAAAGTCGCGCACGCGCGGTGTCTCCGCGCAGTCGCTGGGTGCGATGAGCGCCATCTCGCCGGGCGCGACCGTCACGAGCTGGCTGTTGAAGAGGTAGGATTTCACCGCGTCCTTCAGCGGCACTTGGCGAGAGGGAACGCGGATGCCCACAAACTCGTCGCCGGGATTCAGCTTTTCGTAATGACGGCGCAGGTCGGCGACGACGGCCGCCGTGCCGGCGAACGCGCGTTCATGGTAGAGGAACACGTTCTCGTTGCCGACGGCGATGACGTCGTTGTGGAACACGCCCGCATCGATGGCGGCCGGGTTCTGTTGGGCGAAGAAAGTGTTGTCCTCGCCGAGTTCGTGCCGCCGGGCCACGGCCTCGGACGCCTCCCACGCCTGACGCGAGGGGAATTTTTTCACATTCTCCTTCACCAGCGGCGAGCCCAGCGCGCTGTGTCCGTAGACAAAGAAGTGCAGGCCGTAATGGCCGTGCGTCGGAGCGAGGCGGGTGTGATTGGCCGCGCCCTCGTCGCCCATCGCCTGTCCGCCGGGCACCGGCTCGTGCACCACGAAACGCGCCGCGTCACGGAAGATGGCGCGGAGTGTCCGCGCGGTCTGCGGCGGCTCAATAGAGCGGTGGAATTTCGCGACGAGATTGGCGGGTGTAAGGTGCACGCGGCCGTCGGCGGTGTCGGCAGACGGCGCGACCGTCGCGGCGTTGGCCACCCACATGTTCGAGGCGGAGGAGCAGGCGGTGAGCAGATTAGGCGCGTGCTTCGCCGCAGCGCCGAGCACCGCGGTGTCGGAACCGGAGAAGCCCAGCGCACGCAGCGTTTCGAGGGAGGGGCGCTCGTGCGGCGGCAGCACGGCCTGCTTGAGGCCGAGGTCGGCGAGGAATTTCATCTTGGCCAGGCCCTGCAACGCGGCCTCGCGGGGATGGGAGACCGCCCCGCCGTGCGTCATCGACGCGACATTGCCGAGCGACAGGCCGGCATAGTTGTGCGTCGGGCCGACGAGTCCGTCGAAATTCACCTCGTGGGTCTTCATGACAGGATGAGGCCGGGCGGCAGCTGGGCGGGCAGTTTGAGCGCGGGCACCTCGATGGAGGCGACGGGATAGGAACAGTAATCGGCGGCGAGGTAGGCGCTGGGACGGTGGTTGCCGCTGCGGCCCACGCCGCCGAACGGCGCGCCGCTGCTGGCCCCGGTGAGCTGCTGGTTCCAGTTGATCAGGCCGGCCCGCACTTCGGTGCGAAACTGCTCGTAAAGTGCGGCGTCGTCCGAGATCAGGCCGGCGGCAAGGCCGTAGGCGGTTTGGTTTGCCTCGCGGAGTGCGGTGGCGAAATCCGGCACGCGGATGAGCTGCAGCAGCGGGCCGAAAAATTCCTCGTCGCCGCGATCCGCGACAGCGGTGACGTCGAGCAAACCCGGCGAGAGCAGTCCCGTGCCGGCTCGGAGATGGGTCATCCTGACGAGCGGTTTCGCCCCGCGGGCGAGCAGATTTTCCTGCGCGGCCAGCAGGCGTTCGGCCGCGGCGGCGGAAATGACCGGACCCATGAACGGCTCGGGCCGGTCGTCCGGTGCGCCGACGCGGAGCGAGCCAATGAGCGCGACGAGCGCGGGGAGAAAACTGTCGCCCCCGGGGCCGGCGGGCACGATGAGACGGCGGGCACAGGTGCAGCGCTGGCCGGCGCTGAGGTAGGCCGACTGCACGGCGAGCACCGCGGCGGCCTTTGCATCGGCGGCGCGGTGGACGACGAGCGGATTGTTGCCGCCCATCTCGAGGGCGAGGATTTTCTCCGGAGTCTTGGCAAAGAGTTCGCTGAGCGCCAAGCCGGCGCGGGCACTGCCAGTGAAGAAAAGTCCGTCAATGTCCGGGTGCGCGGCAAGCGCGGCGCCGGTATCACGTCCGCCCTGAACGAGGTTGAGCACGCCCGCGGGCAGGCCGGCGGCGGTCCAGAACTGCGCGGTGAGCTCGGCCACGGCCGGGGCGAATTCGCTGGGCTTAAACACGACGGTATTGCCCGCGAGCAGCGCCGGCACGATGTGGCCGTTGGGCAGATGGCCGGGGAAATTGAACGGCCCGAGCACGGCGACGACCCCGTGCGGCTTGAAGCGGGTGACCCCGAGGCTGTTCTTGAACTCGGCGCAGCGCAGGGCGTGCGCCTCGAGGGAGAGGTCGATCTTGCCGATCATCGACTGCACCTCGGTGAGCGCCTCCCAGTGCGGCTTGCCGATCTCGCGGGAGATGGCCCGGGCGAGTGGCTCCTTGTTTGCCATCAATTGTTGCGCGAAGGCGTGCAGCACCGCCTCGCGCTCGGCGGGCGGCCGGCGGGACCACGCGGGAAACGCGGCGCGGGCCGCGGCCACGGCGCGGTCCACCGCGCCAGCCTCGGCGGCGGTGCCGGACCACACGGCTTCGCCGGTTGCCGGATTAAGCGAGGAGAAAGTGCTCATTTCAGCGGGGCGAAGGTGAGCTTGTCGCCCGCCTCGACATTCAGCGCGGCGGCGGTGTCGCGGTCGAGCGAGACGGTGCCATCGGGGCCTGCCAGCAGCGCACCGAGCGTGGCGCGAAATTCCAGCGCGCCGTTGGCCAGCAGCTGCAGCGGGGTCGCGGCGGGGATCGTGGCGGCAGCGCTTTTGATCTTGGCCGTGCGGGCCAGCCGGATGGTGCGCAGCTTTGCCACCTCGGTGGCGATGAGCGGGCCGGCGTCGAAGATGTCTACCTCATTGGTCCGGGCAAAGCCCTCGGATAGCAGAAGAGCGAGGGCCGGCTCAGTGTCGTGATGGACGCGGCCGATGACAGCCTGCACCTCGGAGGCGAGCAGCGGGATGTAGAGTGGATGGCGTGGCATCAGGTCGGCGATGAACTGTTTCTCGCCGAGGCCGCTGAGCACGTCGGCGGAGTAGAAATCGAACGGGAAGAAATGCCGGCCCACCGCCTCCCAGAACGGCGACCGGCCGGTTTGGTCGATGTAACCGCGCATCTCGGCCAGCACTGTGTCGGTGAAGCGTCTGGGAAACGCGCCAATGAACAGGAACCGGCTGAGCGAGAGCAGCCGGCCGGCGCCGCCGCGCCGCCGGTCCGCCCGCAGAAAAAGCGAGCAGACCTCGGATGGGCCGCGATGCACCTGCTTCAGGTGCAGAACCGGAATCGACTTCTCGATTTTCAGCGGGGCATGGGCGAATTTCTCCGGTTGGATTTCGTAGCTATACCACGGGTCGAAGCCGCCCACGCGCGAGGCGATGCCCGATACGCCGACGACCTCGCCGGTGCCGGTGTCCTCGAGAGCAAAAAGGTAGTATTCGCCCGCGGGGCGCTTCACGCGCGGGCTGAAAGCACGCAACGAGGCATCGATCCGGTCGCCGAGGAATTCCTCGTTGGGTGGCAGCGAGGTGAGGCCGCCGCCGGTGGAGCGGGCCAGCGCCACGAGGCCCGGCAGATCGCTCTCACGGATGGGACGGAAGATTAGCATGGGAAGAAAGACTCAGGGTTGGCTTGGCAGCACAAACACTCCGGCCGCGAGGCGGTGGAGGAACAGCGCGGTTAGCTGGGCGCGGGTGGCGAGGCTGGGCAGATGCACCCACTCCTCGGGGCTGTGCAATCGGTCGCCGATGGGGCCGAGACCGTCGAGGCAGGCGAGGCCGGCAGCGGAGAGGTTGTTGCCGTCGGAACCGCCGCCGGCGTGGACCCACGAGAAAGGCGCGAGGCCGAGATCGCGGCCGCATTGCTGCCAGGCGGCGAAGACCGCCTCGGCGGCAGGCGAGCGCTCCATCGGCGGGCGGTTGAAGCTGCCCGTGACTTCGAGCCGGTAGCCTTCGCGGGCGTTGATGGGCGCGGCGAGCTCGCGCAGCTGCGTCAGCACGGCGTCGCGTTCGCCGGGATGCGTGATGCGGAGGTCGAGCAACGCCTCGGCGAAGTCGGGCACGACGTTGGTGGCTGGACCGCCACCGCGGATATGGCCGATGTTGAGCAGCACGCCGGGCAGCTCCTCCGGCAGGCGGTTGGCCGCGACGAGGAACTCGGCGAGGGCGGCGATGGCGTTGCGGCCGGGACGGTTGGCCGCGGCCGCATGGGCGGAGCGGCCGCGGGCGGTGACGGTGAAATTGCCCGTGCCCTTGCGGGAGTGGACAAGGTCGCCGTTGGGGCGCGCCGGTTCGAAGACGAGGCCGAAGCGGTGGCGCGACGCCGCCTCGACATAGAGCGGGCCGGCGCCGAAGGAGCCGATTTCCTCATCGGGATTCAAGAGCACCTCGTAGCCGATCTGCGCGGCCTGCGGAGTTTGCTCGAAAGCCTGGAGTGCGGCGAGCATGACGACGAGTCCGCCCTTCATGTCGGTGACCCCAGGGCCGCGGAGTTTCTCGGATGTGAGCAAGGTGCAACGCTGGAAGGGGTCGTCGGCGCCGTAGACCGTGTCGTAGTGCCCGCTGAGGAAGAGTTGGATTGGCGCGGCGGGCCGCATCCGCACCCGGAGGGCCTTGGCGAAGGTGTCCGGCAGCACGACCGTTTCGACTTGGGCCCCGGGCAACTGCGCGAAGGCGGCCTGCAGCTGTCCGAGCATGGCGGCGAGGCCGGCGAAGTTGGCCGAGCCGGAATTCTGGCCGCTCCAGCGGATGAGCAGGTCGCACAGTTCGTCGGAGCGCTGGGGGAGGGCGGTGATGGAACTCGGCAGGTTCACAGCCGGCTAGTTTGCAAGGCTCGCCGCCAAACCGGAAGCCAGAAGCGGCGATTTATCCCCGATCCTTCCAACTGTTGACCGGAACGGGGTTTGGATAGGTTAAAGTTGCCGGGCGATGCAGAAGGTGGCTGGCCCGGACCGACTAG
>JAHFTD010000046.1 GCA_023269565.1 Opitutaceae bacterium
GGCGCGCCTGGTTTCACAACTCCACGCACGACCTCGATGAGGTCGCCGTCCTGCAGCCGCCCGGCGAGCGAAGCGGCGTCGGCGAACGGCAGGTAGATATCACGGTGGTCCTCGACGGGAATAGCGGTGTCGAGGTGGTAGCGGTTCTTGAGGAAGCGGGAGCGGTCGATCTTTTCATCGAACTTCACGGCACGGGCGTCGGCGAGTTCGGCGGTGACATCGCGGGCAAGCCAGCGATTGGAGGGGTTCCAGTCGGCCTCGGTGAAGTGGTTGCGGGTGGCGACGCCGATCTTTCCGTCACGATAGCGGATGCGCTGAAGCAGGCGCATGAAGCCGGCCCAGTCGCCGCTGAGGGCCATCGCGTAGGTGTGCTCGACGAAGACGAGGCAGTCACTCTTGCCGAGGCAGTAAAGCGGCTGGGGATCGTAGGTCTCAAATGGCAGCTCACCGAGAAGATAGAGTTCGTAAGGCTGGCCGATGTTCTTGCGGGCGAGATGGACGATGCGCTGGCGAAGGTTGGACTCGGTCGTCTGAAGGTGGGCGAGATACGAACCGACCTCGGTCTCGGTGAACTGGAAGAGCGGCTTATCGGGAGCGGGCGCGGCTCCCGTCACGCCGGCGGGTTCCGCGGCGTAGGCAGCGCCACAGAAGACGAATCCGAGGAGTGCGGGGGCGAAGGAGCGGGAGATTCGGGGCATAAGGGACAGGGCAAAAAAAGGGGCGATCGTGGAAGATCGCCCCGGATGAGTTGCGCGGCGGCGTAGGCCGCGGTGCCGGTGGTCAATTGAACTTATACTCCACCGAGAGCGTGAACGCCCGGCCACGCGGATCGGCCACGCGCGGCTCCCAGCTGCTGCCAGCACCGGTGTTGGTGTCATAGGCGGCCGAGAAAGGCGGATCGGTGTTGAGGATGTTCTTTATCCCGGCGATCACCGTCATGTTTTTCAGTCCGCTGTAGATGAGACTGCAATTGAAGGTGCTGTAGGCGGCGACCCTGGGGTTCCAGTTCGGGGGCACCACGGCGCCACTGGCCACGCCCGGCAATACCGCATCCAGATAGCCTTCGCGGTAGAGATTGCTCAGCAATCCCGTCCAGTTGCCCCGGCGGTAGCTCACGAAGGCGGTGTGCTTCCAGCGGATGCCGAGATCGCTGGCGCGCGTGAATCGGCCAATTTCACTGGGGCCAAAAGGTGCGTTGGCAATCAGGCGTGATTTCTTCTCGAGCAGATAGGAAACGTCGAAGCCGCCAGCCAGCTTGCCGCCGAAGGCGTCGGTATCGCTACGCACGCCGAACTCCATTCCCTTGGTCCTCGTCTCACCGGCATTGATGGAGCGGGCGTCCACCGCGGTGAGAATGCCGTTCTCGCGGATGAGGCGATCCGGGAACAAGGTGTAATTCGCCAAGATCCCCTTGATGCCCAAAAATTGAATCGTGCCATCGCGCGTTACATCCCACCAATCGACATTGAAACTGAGGTGAGGGTTGACCGAGATGACAACTCCCAGCGAACTCATCTTGGCATCTTCCGGCTGTAGGGCTAGGTTGCCGCCACCGTATTCGAGCGGGTGGATTGCGGGGTGGGTCGAGTCAACCACGAGGGAACCGTTATTAAGAGACGGGTCAGCGATATCATTGCCCACATAAGTGGTCTCGGTGCGTGGGTCGAAGATCTGCTTGAAGCCCGGCACGCGGAATCCCTTGCTATAGGAACCGCGGAGAAGGATATGGTCAGAAGGCGAATAACGCAACGTGACCTTCGGGTTGGTGGTGCGCCCGAAGCCGGTGTATTGGTCGGTGCGCACCGCGGTGTTCAGATCCAGCCCCTTCCAGACCGGCACCTGCAGTTCGCCGAAAGCGGCCTTGATATCGCGCCTGAGTGTGCCGGCGGTAGCGAGCGCATTATCGAACGGTGCATTAAACACCAAGGCTGCGGCCGTGTTGGCGTCGGGACGCAGGTCGCCCGCAAAGAAGTATTTCTCAATACGAAAATCCAAGCCCACGGCAGCCATCGCCGTGCCTCCGGGCAGCTTGAACAGCGGGCCGGAGGTCGTGGCATCGAAGTCATCCGTCGTAAAGGTGCCGCCGTAGAGCTTGACGCCGTCCGCCCGAATGGCGTCCAGCGCGGTGAGCGCCTCGGGCGTCTGCGTGTAAGAGAAGGGGTTGAGTGTGCCGTTATTGAGCAAGGCTGCGAAAGGCACCTGATAGAAGAAGCCGTGGTTCAGCACCGACTTGCTCTTGCTGCTGGCGCGCGAGGCGCCGAGACGATATTCCCATTCGGAGAAGAAAGGCAGCGGGCCTTCGGCGGCGAGCAGAATCCGGTGGGTGTCGCTTTGTGTCTGGAGCGCGCGGTTGCCGAGAGGGATGGCGCGCCAGCGGAAAGGCATCGGCCGCCCGCGGTTTGCCTCGAGGGCGGGGAAGTAGGCCACCAGGGCGTTGAAAACCCGGTTGTAGTCCGCACCCGTGCTCGGATAGGCGAGGGCTAAGAATGGGTTTGGTATCCTCGTGCCGTCGGGCAGACCGACGGTGGTGGTATTTGAACTTGAAATCTGGTTGGGCGAGAAACTCTTGATGGATTCCGAGCGGCCGATAATGGCCTCTGCGGTCAACCGGTGCTCGCCCAGCTTATACGTGCCGCGCATCACCAGGTTGGTGTTGCGCACCGGCTGTTGCAGCACCGCCGCGCGGCCGGTATCCCAAGCGGACCCGTATTTGGAGGCCGGCGAGGACCACAAAACCTCGTCGTAGGGGCCCATGCCGTCCAGACCCGCGTAGCCAGCAGTGTTGGTGGGCAGGTCAACGATGTTGATGCCGTTGACGCGCAGCGCCGAGTTGGCGGGGTCAATTGGGCCGGTGCCGCGGCCGGTGGCGTTGATGTTGTCGCGGCTGAGTGCGCTATACACTGAGCTGATCGCGAAGATGGTGGCAATCGGTGCGCCGCGCGTGTCGGGCGACAGACCGCGGTCGGGTTGGAAGGTGTTGACGAAGTCGCGCTGGTCGCCGCGCAGCACTTTGTTGTCGGTAACCGACAACGCGGCCATGATGTTGAACTTGTCACGGTTGAGGTCACCGTAGCCGCCGATCAGCGACGCGCGGTAGATGTTACCGCCGCCTTCCTGCGTGACATCGAAGCCGGTGTTGAGGACCAGACCGGTGAAATCGGTGCGCAGGATGAAGTTGATGACACCGCCGATGGCGTCGGTGCCGTAGATGGCCGAGGCGCCATCCTTCAGGATTTCAATGCGCTCGATGGCGGCGAACGGGACCTGATTCAGATCAACCGTCCCACCGTTCAAACCATGCGAAGCGATACGCCGGCCATTGAGCAGGATCAGGGTGGCGTTGGACCCCTGGCCGCGGAGGTTGGCCGAAGTCGAACCGTTGTTACCGCGCGCGGCCCCGTCCACCACGTCGGAGTTGCTAGCCAAGTTGTCCAAGCCATTGCCGTTAATATTGAGCGCCATGATCATCTGCTCGGCACTGACGATGCCCTGCTGCTCGAGATCCTGGCGCGTGATGGTCTGCACCGGCAGCGCGCCTTCGTTGGCGAGACGCTTGATCATCGAGCCCGTGACGATGTATTTCTCCAGCTTGATAGTCTTCTCGGGCTTCTCCTCGTTCGGGGTGGGATTGGCGATTTGCGCCACTGCGGCGGGAAGCAGACTCACGGCGGCAATAACCGCAAAACAAGTTGACCGGTTCCAGAGATAACGTGCATTCATACGGGTTGGGGTTGGCAGGTGTGTGGGGAGGTCCTTGCTGAAGCGGGGTCACAAGAACCGTGAGGTGTGAGGGCAGGAGTTCATTTCCTGCCAAGTGTTAAGCTGTTCGTTTAGCCCATTTGCACACGGCGTCCAAGCATAATATTTTCCGCTCGGTGCAGTTATTGCGCTTTCAAAGGGGAGCGAAGGATGGAAATTGGCATTTAGGCAAAAAGCCTCATCGTTTCTGCTTTGGTTCGGCGAAGGGCCGGCGATAACATCGCCCGGTTCCACCTCGCACGGGACCGTCACCCTATTCCATGAGCCCTTCCCACCTCCTTGAGCGAAACCACTTCGAACACGCCCCGGTCGCCGTTTTTACCGGGAGCCTGGAGGCTTCCCGCATGGTCGCCGCGGAGATCGCCACCCTTATGCGCGCCCGGGCGCGCGAGGGCCGCCCGTGCGTGCTGGGTCTCGCCACCGGTTCCACCCCCGTCAGTCTTTATGCCGAGTTGGTCCGCCTGCATCGCGAGGAGGGCTTGAGCTTCGCCGGGGTCACCACGTTCAACCTGGACGAGTATTACCCAATGGAACCGGAACAGCCGCAAAGCTACCACCGCTTTATGCGCACGCATTTTTTCGACAAGGTGGATCTCGATCCGGCGTGCACGCACCTGCCCTCCGGCACGGTGCCCAAGCCCGGAGTCGACGCCCATTGCACGGCCTACGAGGAAGCCATCCAGGCCGCCGGCGGCATTGACCTGCAGATTCTCGGCATCGGCCGCACCGGCCACATCGGCTTTAACGAGCCGAGCAGTCCCCGGCACTCGCTCACGCGGCTGGTGACGCTCGATCCGCTGACGCGACGCGATGCGGCAGCGGATTTCGGGGGCGACCAGGCCACCCCGCGCCACGCCCTGACGATGGGCGTGCGATCCATCCTCAATGCCCGCCGCGTAATCCTCATGGCCTGGGGACAGCACAAGGCGGACATCGTGCGGCAGGCCGTCGAGGGCGAGGTTAGCTCGCGGGTCACGGCCTCCTTCCTGCAGGAGCATGCCAACGCCCTGTATGTCCTGGATGCGGCGGCGGCCGGCTCGCTCACCCGCTATCGCACACCATGGCTCATCGGCCCGCTCGCCGAACTGGGCCTCGCGTGGGACGAGCGCATGACCCGGCGCGCCATCCTCTGGCTCTCCCAACTCCGGCAGAAGCCCATCCTCAAACTGACCGACGACGACTACAACGAGGCCGGGCTGCAGGATCTCAGCCGGACCCACGGCTCCGCCTACGAGGCCAATCTCGTGGGTTTCTACCAGATGCAGCACACCATCACGGGCTGGCCCGGTGGCCGCGACCCAGACCGCGCGAAACCGGGCGATGCACCGGTGCGGCCGCTGCGCGCCCCCTCGGCCACGGTCTTTCCCAAGCGCGTGCTCGTGCTCTCACCCCATCCGGATGACGACGTCATTTCCATGGGTGGAACGCTCTGCCGCCTGGTGGACCAAGGGCACGAGGTGCATATCGCCTACGAAGTGTCGGGCGCGGGCGCCGTGTCGGACGAGGCGGCGTGGCGGGTGCTGGCTTTCGTCCGCGACAGCGGGCTGGCAGAAACTGCGAATGCCGCCCGACTCGACCAGCTTTGCCAGGCGCTCTCCGGCGTCACACCGGTCGAGGCCGCGCCCGAGCTGCTACGCTGGAAAGGACTCATCCGCCGCCATGAGGCCATCTCGGCGGCGCGGGTCTGCGGCGTGCCGGAGAGCCGGTTGCATTTCCTCAACCTGCCCTTCTATGCAGCCGAGGCGCGCCGCCGTCGCTACGGCCCGGCGGACGTGGCCGTCCTCTCGGCCCTGCTGGAACAACTCCAGCCGCACCTGCTTTACGCCGCCGGCGACCTTGACGATCCGCACGGGACGCACCGCCTCTGCCTGCAGGTGCTGCGCGACGCCATCGCGCAAGCGGCGGATAAAAAGACGGCCTGGCTCGCGGCCGCTGAGCTCTGGCTTTACCGCGGCGCGTGGGCGGAGTGGCCGCTCGACGAGATCGACCTCGCGGTTCCGCTCAGTCCCCAGGAGGTGCTCCGCCGGCGCCGGGCCATCTTCCGGCACGAGACGCAGAAGGACCAGGCTCTCTTTCTCGGAGAAGATCGCCGCGAATTCTGGCAACGCACCGAGGACCGCAGTCGCCGGCTTGCCCAAGCCTATAATTCCCTCGGCCTGGCCGAATACGAGGCCGTCGAGGCGTTTCGCCGGTATGCGCCGGGTGACTTCGTGCGCACGGCCGCGTTTTGAGCACGCCCGGTGTCACCGGCACAGCCGGCTCAAATCTTGATCAACCATTTCCGCCGTGCGAGTTCCCAAGCAATGATGAGGTGGACCAGCACAAAGGCGACCGCGAACAGTAGCGAGGCGTCCAGCGGGCTGCCCACGGGCTGGAAGCAGGCCGCGTAGAGCCAACCCTTCAAACTAATCTGCACTCCGTCGGAACCGGTCCACTGGATCAGGCCCAGGAGCCTCGCGCTGAGCCCGGCCAGCACGAACAGTGCGAGGGCGTTCATTCCATACCACACAAACGGTTGCGCCCAACGCCGCCAGCCGTGCACTTCAATCAACCAGTAGAAGGCCGCCAGCAGCACCATGGCCCAGCCGGCCATGAAGACCGTGTAGGAACTCGTCCACAGATTCTTGTTGATCGGCAGCCAGACGTCCATGACCGCGCCGGCGATAAGCATGACCAGTCCTCCCATTAGTAGACGTGCCGCCTTGGTTGTAGGCGACACGGCCCGGCGTAGCCAAAGCCCGACCAAGATCCCGGCAAGGACCGTGGCGATGGCGGGGATGGTGGAGAGGATTCCCTCGGGATCGAATCCGGGAGCGGGCGCCCCCGACCATGTGTGCCCCGCGAGCACATGCGAGTCGATCCACCAAGGCAGACTACCCGTGGGCTCAAGCACCCCCGCACCGTAGCCGGGCACGGGAACCAGCATCAGCATGGCCCAATAGGCGGCCAGCAGGCTCACAGCCCAAACCGTCAGGCCCCGTGGACCGGTGCGCAAAAAAATTGCGCCGGCCGCCAGGTAACACAACGCAATCCGCTGCAACACCCCCGGAAGGCGCAGCGTCCCCAGTGAGAGATGATGCGCGGGCAGCAGGCCGAAGGGAAACGCCGCCAGCAGCAGGCCGACCCCGAAGATGATGACCGAACGCCGGAGCACATGGCGGAACAGCGCCGCGCGATCTGCTCCCTCCTCCCTGCGGCGGGCGAAGGAAAAGGCCAGCGAAACGCCCATGATCCAGAGGAAACAGGGGAAGATGAGATCGGTCGGTGTCCAGCCGTGCCACGGCGCATGCCGCAGCGGTGGATAGACCGTGCTCCACGAACCGGGATTGTTCACCAGCAGCATGCCGGCGACAGTTGCTCCCCGGAAGGCATCGAGGGAGACCAAGCGTGGGGAGTTGCTCATGGCCGGGGTCGCGTGCGCCTCAATGCTCCCGCCGGCCGAAAGCGGCCAGCCGGATCGCGATTTCATCGAGATCCGCGCTCGTCTTGTGCTCCGGCGGTGAGAGCTGGCGGTTCAGCATGAGGCTGAAGGCGATTTTTTCACCGGCAGCGGTCGTGACATAGCCGGACAGCGAGTTGACCCAGCGCAGGGTGCCGGTCTTGGCGCGGACATTGTGTTCCGCGGGAGTGCCGCGCATCCGTTTTTCCAGCGAGCCATCGACGCCGGCCGTCGGGAGCGAAGCGAGGAAGGCTGCTGCCTCACGGTGTTTGGACATGTAGACCAAGAGATCCACGGTTGCCGCCGCCGTAGTCAGGTTGTTTCGCGACAGGCCGGAGCCCTCGTCAAAAATGACCGAGCCGGCAGGCACGCCGGTGCGGGCCATAAACTCCCCGAGGGCCGACACGGCCAGTTCATCAGAGCGCAGCCAAGCGGGCGTCGCGGCGTTGCGGCGTTGCTCACCCAAGTGGGCGAAAACGAGGTCGGTCTCAAGGTTCTGCGAAGGGAGCATGAAACGCGCCACCAGATCGCGGAGCGGCGGCGACACGATTTCGCCCAACAGCACGGCGCCGTCCGCGGGTGCATCGGGCCAGCGGAGACTGCGGGCGCGGCCCTCGACCGCGATACCGGCCTTCTGCAACGCCTCGCGCAGCGCGGTGGCGAACCACAACGCCGGGCGTGGCACCGGCGCCTCGGTTTCCTCCACTTTTCCACCCAGCGGAAGTGTGCCGATTAGATGCACCGTCCGTTCCCCCGGCAAGCGTTGCACGCGGATCTCGCGTGCACTGCCGGCGGGACCGGTGACGGTCCGGTTGTCGACCACGAGTCCGCTGCAAGGCTGCAAGATTTCAACCGAGCAGGGTTGCCCGGCGGCACTGGCCGGGGTGATGCGCAGGTCGACATAGTTATCTGCCAGACTGACGGCGGAGATCTCGGCCCCGTAATCATAGTCCAAGTCGTCCGACGTCCAACTCGCGCCGGCCGGCGGCAGGCGCAGGTAGGTGGCATCGGCCACGATGTCTCCGGCGATCCGCTTCACGCCGGCCTGGCGCAGCGTCGCGATGAACGGCCCGAAGCTGCTCCAGAAATCCCGTTTCCCGGTGCGATGGTCCCAGCTGGGGTCGCCGCGTCCGGCGATGATGAGGTCGCCCGCCAGCGCGCCCGTGGCATCCGGCCGGGCCGTCGCGCGGAGCGGAGTGACGATCCGGTAATCGCCGCCGAGCAGGTCGAGCGCCAGCGCGCCCGTGTAGAGTTTGCTGTTCGACGCCGGGCTCATCCGGCGGCCCGGCTCGTGCTCGAACAGGATGCGGCCGCTGTCGAGCGACCGCACCTGCACGCCCCAGATCGCACCCGCAAACCGGGATTGGGACACCCAGCCTTCCAATTGCGCCGCGAGACCGGAACCGGCCGACGGCGGCGGAACTGGATCAGTCGCACGGCAGACCAGGCCCGGTTTCGCGCCCGTATGTTCGCCCTGCCTGATGACGAGGACTCCGTTCACGAGCACGTAGGGCAGGCCCACCGCATAATGATGCGGGTCGGCGTAGGTCGCCGGTGTGCCGATTTTGTCTGGATCAAAGACCACGATGTCGGCCCAGTTGCCTTCGCGCAGTTCACCGCGCCCGGCGAAATGGAACGTCGCGGCCGGCAGGCTGGTCATCTTGCGGACCGCGTCCTCGAGCCGCAGGATCTTCAGCTCGCGCACATAATGGCCGAGCACGCGGGCGTTGTTGCCGTAACCACGCGGATGCGGCACGCCCTGGCCGAATTCGCGCAGGCCGCTGTCCGACGCGATCATCGTGTTCGGTTGGCGCATGAACTTCTGGAGATCCTCCTCGTTCATTCCGTGGAACACGCCGCTGGCGCTGCCGTTCTTCTCGAGGTCCAGGATCACCTCGATCTGGGCATCGAGCGAATCTGAGCCGCGCAGCTTCTTCGCCGCCTCGAGGATGCTCAGGCCGTTGATCGAGGTGTCGTGGCGGAACGAGGCGACCACGGCGTAGGCATAGTCCTGGCGGCCGCGGGTCATGATGTTCTTCTTCATGCGCGCGACCAGGTCCGCCTTCTTTACCGGGTCGGCGAGGACGGCGAGGAAATGTTCATGACCACCGTCGAACGCGTCATCGGGGATCAGCTGCCGCATGGTGGTGCTGGAAGCCGTATAGGCATACTGGTCCTGGGTGATGTCGAGGCCGCCGGCCCGCGCCGCCTCGATGTAGGAGAGAACCTTCTCCGCCTGCCCCCAGGCCGACTCGCCGGACAGCTTGAGGTGGGAAACCTCGGCGCGCAGGTGCGCTTCGCGCGCGACGCGGAACACCTCGTCGAGCGCCTCGTAAATGCGGGTGTTCTCGTGGCGCATGTGACTGGCATAGATGCCGCCGTAGGGCGTGACGGCCTTGGCCAGCTCGACAATCTCGTCCGTGGTGGAAAACACGCCGGGCATATAGATGAGCCCGGTGGAGAGACCCACGGCGCCGTCCCGCATCGCCTGGTCCACCAGCGTCTTCATCTTTGCCGCTTCCTCGGGCGTGGGTGCCCGGTTGAAGCTGCCGCCCATCGCCGCCTCGCGCACGGTGTTGTGGCCGATGAGTGTCGCGACGTTGGGGGACACTTGGTTGCGCTCGAGGTCGCGGAAGAATTTGCCTACGTCCAGCGCCGACCCGCCGCAATTGCCCACGACGATGGAGGTAACCCCCATGCGCAGGAAATTTTCCGCGCGCGGCTGGTCAGTGATCTCATCGGCATGGGTATGCACGTCGATGAACCCCGGGGCGACCACGAGTCCCGTCGCATCAATCTCCGTCGGGGCCCGTCCCACCACCCGTCCGATCCGGGCGATGCGTCCGTCCTTGACCGCCACATCGGCATGGAAGGAGGGATTGCCGGAGCCATCGACCACCCGTCCGTGGCGGAGGATGAGATCAAATTCTTCCGCCGATGCGACCGCAACGAACGCCAGCAGAGCCGTTGCGTATCGGAAGAATCTCATCCGTGGAATTTTCAACGCCGCTCCGGCTTTGTCGAGCAATCCTCGCGGTTTCACCCCGTGGCCCGCGGCGATGCGCGCCACCGAGATCCGCCCGCCATCAGCGCCCTAGCGGCCGCTTTGGCGAAGCGATCCGGCAGCGAGTCGGACGAAAAGCACCGCACGGTGAGGCGGAGGGAAGCTGCGTGGCGTCGCTCAGCTGAGGTCACGGAACGAGCCAAACTCCGGATCGAACAGGCGCCGATAGGTGCGGATGATCATGCCGTCGGTCAGACCCGAGAGGTAATCGCAAATGCGGCGCGCCTTGCCGTCGAGCGCTTTCTCCGCGTCGATCAGCCGGCTGACGCTCGCCGGGAGGATGGTGATGATGCGCTCGTTGCGCTGCGCGTAGTTTTCCCAGATGGCGTTGTAGAGCGCGTTGAGGATGATGCGCGCCTTGTGCTCCAGCTGTTCGAGCTGCGGGCTCTCGAAGATGATGTCGTTGGCCATTTTCTTGAAGAACAGCGCCTCGCGCAGCGCCGGCTCGGCGACGACCAACTCGAAGCGGTAGCGGTTGGTCTGCCCCGACATGAAATTCTCCCGCTCGCGCAGGTGGCAGGCCTGGATGAACGCGCCGATCTTCTTGGAAAAGGCGCTTTCGAGCCGGTCCTTCCGGATGGCGTCGAAGAGCGTGTCCATGTGCCGCTGTTCCTCCGCGCCAACCGGCTGGCCGGCGGCCCAGCGCTCGACGCGCTCGAGGGTGAGGAAGCCCGCGCGCGCGCCATCGACGATGTCGTTGAGCGAGTAGGCCGCGTCGTCGGCCCAGTCCATGATCTGGCACTCGACGCTCTTGAAATCGTTCAACGCCATGCCGCGCATCAGCGGACCGGGGATGCTCGCGTCGCCAAAGACATAGTCGCGCACGAGCGACTGCGAATCGTAGATGAAGTGGCTGACCGGCGGCGTGGGGAACTCGGTGTAGAGCTTCTTGTATTTGAGCACGCCGTCGAGCAGCGCGCGCGTGGGCTGCATGCCGCGCACGCCGGACTCGTTCTGATACATCGTCTCGCAAAGGAGGTGCAGCGTCTGGGCGTTGCCCTCGAAACCGCCGCGGCGTTTCATCAGCTCCTGCAGCGTCCGCTCGCCGGAGTGCCCGAACGGCGGGTGGCCCATGTCGTGCGCGAGGCAGCAGGCCTCGACGAGCGCGTCGTCGATGTAGAAATCGTCCGTCAGCGGGTCGCCGCGGCTGCGGAGGAAGTGGCAGATGGAGCGGCCGATCTGCGCGACCTCCATCGAGTGCGTGAGGCGGGTGCGGTAGAAGTCGTATTCGCCGCTGAGGAACACCTGGGTCTTCGACTGAAGCTTGCGGAAGGCGTGCGCGTGGATGATGCGATCGCGGTCGATCTGGAACGGGCTGCGGTAGTCGGGCTTGCGACCGCTCCCCCACTCCTGCATGTCGAAGGCGTTGTAGAATCGGTTTTGCGGCATGGGCGTCCTTCCTCGTCCTGCAAAACCGCGCGGCCCGCAATGCCAAAACCACCGTGCCGGCCTTTCCGCGACGAAAAGGAACCGCTCGTCGCGGAATCGCCCGGGGTCCGGCAGTTTCGCTTCGACAGCGGGCGAGGTTCCGGGCCATTTTCGAGACCCATGCCACGTCTATCCCTGCTTCGCCTGGCGCTTATCGCCGCGTTATTCGCCTTGGTCGCCCCGCGGCCGGTCGTCTTCGCCGCCGAGGCCGCGGCGACGGAGTCCTCGCTCATCCAAGCCACCGATCTGCTCAAAATTAAACAGCTGGCCACTCCGGTCCTCTCGCCCGATGGCAAGTGGGTCGTCTATGTCGTCAACGCCATCGAGCCAAAACCAGACGCCAAGGACGACTGGGTTTACCGCACACATCTCTGGCTCGCCGCGACCGACGGCTCCGCGCCGCCGCGCCAGCTCACCCGGAGCGCCGGCAACGACAGCGCACCGGCCTGGAGCCCGACGGGCGACCGCATCGCCTTCGTGCGGACGCTGGAGAAGGAAAAACCCCAAGTGTTCCTGCTGCCGCTCGCCGGAGGCGAGGCTCAGGCGGTGACCAAGTCCGAGACAGGTGCCGGCGCGCCGCGCTGGTCACCGGACGGCACGCGGATCATGTTCACCTCTTCACTCAACTACGCGCAAGCGCGTGCCGCCCTCGAAAAGGCCGGCGCCGATGCGAAGCCGAAGTGGAACTTTGAAAAGCCCGGCCGGACCGCCAACGATACCGGAAACTGGGGCCTCAAGAACGGCGACAAGGGCAAGGACAGCGACGCCAAGAAACCCAAGGCCGACCCGGATGGAATTCTGCAGGAGCGCCGCGAGTGGCTCGCCAAAAATGAGGCCGACGGCAACCCCCGCCCGCTCCACCGGCTGAATTTCCAGAGCGAGACCGATGTCAATCCCGAGCAGAATTTCGCCCACCTCTTCGTGCAGGAGGCCCGCGAGGGCGCCGAGGCAAAGGATCTCACGCCCGGCTACAACGGATTTGCCGGGGCCGAGTGGATGGCGGACGGGAAGAGCATTGTCTGCGTCGGTGCCAAGAAACTCGACGAGCACCCCGATCGCACGCGGGCGTTCAGCCTTTATCAAATCGATGTCACGGGCGGCGGCGTAAAACTCTTCCTCGATAAACGGGACTACAGCCTCGCCAATGTTGCGCCCTCGCCGGATGGCAAGTGGGTCGCGTTCACCGCGACCCCCGGCGAGGCGTTCAGCAACGGGCAGGCCGTGGTGACAGTGGTATCCGCCACAGGCGGCGAGCCGCGGCTGCTGACCGAAAAGCTCGATCACAACGCGGGCAGCCTTGCGTGGTCGCCGGACAGCAAGTTCATCTACTTCACCGCTCCGGTCAGCGGCGGATTCCCCCTCTACCGCGTGGCTGCCGGCGGCGGCACCGCCGAGAAGCTCACCCCGGCGGCCGATATCGGCGTCCGCAGCTACGACATTGGCCGCGCCGTGCTGGTGCAGGTGCTCACCTCGCCGGCCAATCCCCACGAGTTGCATGTGAGCCCCGCCGACAGCAAGGGCAGCCACGCGCTCACGACCCACAACAGCTCGTGGCTCGAGGGCAAGAAGCTCAGTGCCGTTGAACCCCACAGCCTCGTGAACAAGGAGGGCCTGACGATCCAGTATTGGACGATCAAACCCGCCAAGTTCGACCCGGCGAAGAAATATCCGCTGCTGCTGCAGATCCACGGCGGGCCGGCGGCGATGTGGGGCCCGGGCGAGGACAGCATGTGGTTCGAATTCCAGTATTTCGCCGCGCGCGGCTACGCCATCGTCTTCGCCAATCCGCGCGGCTCCGGCGGCTACGGCTACGATTTTCAGCAGGCCAACCACAAGGACTGGGGCATCGGCCCCGCGAGCGACATCCTGAGCGCGGCCGACTTCGCCGTAAAGGAGTCCTATGTCGACCGTGCACGGCAGGTCGTCACCGGCGGCTCCTACGGCGGCTACATGGTCGCGTGGCTGGTCGGGCACGACCATCGCTTCAAGGCCGCGGTCGCGCAGCGCGGTGTTTACGACCTCGGCACGTTCTTCGGCGAGGGCAACGCGTGGCGGCTCGTCCCGAACACCTGGGACGGCCACCCGTGGCAACCCCAGACCCGCCACCTGCTCGAACGAGATTCGCCGCTCACCTACGTGGAGAACATCACGACCCCGCTGCTCATCCAGCACGGCGACAACGACCGCCGCACCGGCTTTGTGCAGAGCGAGATGCTCCTGCGCAGCCTCAAGACGCTCGGCCGCGACGTCGAGGAGGTCCGCTATCCGCGCGCCACGCACGAGATGAGTCGCAGCGGCGAGCCCCGGCAGCGCCTCGACTCCCTTGTGCGCTACGAGGAATTCTTCCGCCGCTACATCGGGGAGAATTAGGCGCCCGGTTTCCGGCTTTGCGCTGGGACGGGACGCGTGCCTGCTTGCAGGCCATGCACCATTCGCTCACATTGCCCGCCATGCCCCATGCGCTCTTCCCCACCCGGTTCGGCACCTGCGGACTCGCCTGGAACGACACCGGCCTGACCGGCTTCCAACTGCCCGAGGAAACCGAAGTGCTCACGGAGCAGCACCTCGCTGCCCGCGCCCGCACCCAACCTGCCGTGGAAATTCCCGACTGGGTGCAGGACGTGATCTCGCGGGTGCAGCGGCACTTCGAGGGCATCATGCAGGATTTCTCCGGGGTGCGGCTCGACTGGTCGCGCGTGAGCGATTTTCAGCAGGCCGTCTATCTCCACGCCCAGGCCATCCGGCCCGGCTACAAGAATAGCTACGGCGAGATCGCCAAACTCATGGCGCTAGGCAACGAGGCCGCGCGCGCCGTCGGCGTGGCGCTGGCCACCAATCCGTGGCCGCTCATCGTGCCGTGCCACCGTGTCGTCTCAGCCAGCGACAAGATGACGGGGTTCTCCGCCCCCGGCGGCGTCCGCACGAAGACCCGCCTGCTCGCACTGGAGGGCGCCGAGCTGCTGTCGGAATGAACACCTCTGGTGAATCCGGTAGGGGCGCTTGCCCCCAAGCGCCCTTGGACCGTTGAGGGCAAAGGCCCCTACCGCGCCGGCCGATAAATACTCCGCATGAAGCCAAAATTCCGTTACGATCCGGCCGAGGCCGTCGCCCATCTTCGTGCGGGCGATGCGGAGCTCGCCCGGCTGATTGACCGCGTCGGCCCGTTCGAGCTTAAGCTGCTGACGGCCGGCAGTCTTTTCGAGGCGCTACTGCGCTCCATCGTCTACCAGCAGCTGCATGGCAAGGCCGCGGCGACCATCCATGGGCGCGTTCTGGCGCTGTTAGACCGGCACGGTGGACCGGTGCCCGACGCACTGGCCGCGCCCAGAGACGAAGAGCTCCGCGCGGCAGGACTTTCCCGAGGCAAGCTCGCCGCAGTGCGCGACCTTGCGGGAAAGTGCCAAGCCGGCGTCGTGCCGTCGTTTCGCGAAGCGCACCAGCTCGGCGACGACGAGCTGGTGGCGCGGCTAACCGAGGTGCGCGGCATCGGACCGTGGACCGTCCACATGCTGCTCATCTTTCATCTCGGCCGGCCCGACGTGATGCCGACGGGCGATTTCGCCATCCGGCTCGCGTTCAAGCGGCTCTATCGCAAGCGCCGCGAGCCGTCGCCGGAGGTCATCCTGCGGCACGCCCGGGCGTGGTCGCCTTATCGGAGCGTCGCGAGTTGGTATCTGTGGCGGTCGCTGGCGCCGACGGCGGATTAGACGGACCGCTGCTGGCGGTTAGCCGGCGCGGAAACACCCGTCTCTGCCGCTTCGTGGTTGTTTCCTAAAAAACCACGGCTACGCTGCCGGCGGATTTTCCCCCGCTATGCCCACGAAAATGCGCGCCATCGTCAAGCCCACGGCCGGCCCGGGGCTCATCATGACCGAGGTCCCTGTCCCGCAACCCGGCGTCAACGATGTGCTCATCCGGATTAAGAAGACGTCCATCTGCGGCACCGACGTGCATATCAACAAGTGGGACCGCTGGGCCCAGCGCGTCATCAAGCCGCCGCTGGTCATCGGCCACGAATACGTCGGCACGGTCGAGGCCGTCGGCGCGGGCGTGACCGGCTTCGCCAAGGGCCAGCTTGTCACCGGCGAGGGTCACATCGTCTGCGGGCATTGCCGCAACTGCCTCGCCGGCCGCCGCCACCTCTGCCCGAACACCATCGGCGTCGGCGTGAACCGCGATGGCGCCTTCGCCGACTACGTCTCCATCCCCGCCACGAACGTCTGGAAAATCCCCGCCGGCATGGATCTCGACGTCGTCTCCTGCTTCGATCCGCTCGGCAACGCCGTGCACACCACGCTGTCATTCGATCTCGTCGGCGAGGACGTGCTCATCACCGGCGCCGGCCCCATCGGCTGCATGGCCATCGCGGTGGCGAAGGCAGCAGGCGCCCGCCGCGTGGTCATCACCGACATCAACGACGGCCGGCTGGCGCTGGCCCGGAAATTCAGCCCTGCGCGAGCCGTCAACACGGCCCGTGAGAACCTGACCGACATCTGGCACAAGGAGCTCGGCATGACCGAGGGTTTCGACGTCGGCCTCGAGATGTCCGGCAGCGCAGCAGCCTTGAGCCAGATGATCGACAACATGATCATGGGCGGGCGGATCGCGCTGCTCGGCACGCACACCGCCGAGGCCACGGTCGACTGGAACAAGATCGTCTTCAAGATGCTTCACCTGAAGGGCATTTACGGGCGCGAGATGTTCGAGACGTGGTATAAGATGACCGCGCTCGTCCAAGCCGGACTCGACATCACCCCTGTCATCACGCACCGCATGCCTGTCGCGAACTTCCAGGAGGGCTTCGAGCTCATGGGCGCGGGCAAGTCCGGCAAGATCATCCTTACCTGGGAATGAGGCGCATGAACACCGCCTATTCCGACCATCTGCGGAAAACCCTCGCCGAGATTGAGACCGCCGGGCTCTACAAGCGCGAGCGCGTCATCACCACGCACCAGACCGCCCACATCGCCGTCGCCAGCGGCCAGAAGGTGCTGAACATGTGCGCGAACAACTACCTCGGGCTGGCCGATAATCTCGAACTCATTGCCGCCGCGCGGGAGTCGCTCGACCGCTGGGGTTACGGCCTCGCCTCGGTGCGTTTCATCTGCGGCACGCAACAGATCCACAAGGATCTCGAGGCCGCCATCGCGAAGTTCCTCGGGACGGACGACACCATCCTCTACTCCTCGTGCTTCGACGCCAACGGCGGGCTGTTCGAGACGCTGCTCGGCGCGGAGGACGCCATCATCTCCGACGAACTCAACCATGCCTCGATCATCGACGGCGTGCGCCTCTGCAAGGCGCAGCGCTACCGCTACAAGAACAACGACCTCGCCGACCTCGAGGCGAGGCTGAAGGAAGCCGGCGCCGCCAAGGCGCGCTTTAAGATGATCGCCACCGACGGCGTTTTCTCGATGGACGGCTTCATCGCCAACCTGAAGGGCATCTGCGATCTCGCCGACAAATACAACGCCCTCGTGATGGTCGACGACAGCCACGCCGTCGGCTTCATGGGCCGGACCGGCCGCGGCACCCATGAACATTGCGGCGTCACGGGTCGTATCGACGTCTTTACCGGCACGCTCGGCAAAGCCCTGGGCGGCGCCAGCGGCGGCTACACTTCCGGTCGAAGGGAGATAATCGAACTGCTGCGCCAACGTTCCCGCCCCTACCTGTTCTCAAATTCCATCGCTCCATCCATCGCTGCGGCGTCGATCAAGTGCCTCAAGATGCTTAGCCACTCGACCGAGCTGCGCGACAAGCTCGAGGCCAACACAATGTTCTTCCGCGAAGGCCTGACGCGCGTCGGTCTCACCATCAGGCCAGGCACGCATCCGATTGTGCCGGTGATGCTCGGCGATGCCGCGCTGTCCCAGAAGTTCGCCGCGCGGATGCTGGAGAAGGGCGTCTACGTCATCGGCTTCTTCTACCCGGTGGTGCCGCAGGGCGCGGCCCGCATCCGCACACAGGTCTCCGCCGCCCACAGCCGCGCGGATCTGGAGTTCGCCCTCAATG
This sequence comes from Opitutaceae bacterium, assembly GCA_023269565.1. Taxonomy (GTDB): domain Bacteria; phylum Verrucomicrobiota; class Verrucomicrobiia; order Opitutales; family Opitutaceae; genus JAHFTD01. Next base: position 17,706 of record JAHFTD010000046.1, read on the forward strand.
CTTTTTCCGAAGTCAAAAAGGAATTCGGCCTATGATCACCGCCACCCAAACCCGCCGTCTCGTGTCCGCCGCCCGCAAGGCCTCCGCGCGCGCCTATGCTCCCTATTCAAATTTCCACGTTGGCTCGGCCGTCCTGTCCAAATCCGGCCGCATCTACTCGGGCTGCAACGTCGAGAACGCCTCCTACGGGCTCACCTGCTGCGCCGAGCGCAATGCCATCTTCGGGGCCGTCAGCGCCGGCGAGCGAAAGCTGCGGCTGCGCTGCGTTGTCGTCTATACCCCCACCGATATTCCCACCGCTCCCTGTGGCGCTTGCCGCCAGGTGATCAACGAATTCGGCCCCGACGCCCAGGTGATTTCCGTCTGCCAGGGCAAGGGGCGGATCGTCTCGAATATCCGCAACCTGCTTCCCGAGTCCTTCGGTCCGCAGGATCTGGCCTGAGCGTCACCGACTCGTTTTCTTTCCCATGAAATATTTGCCCTTCCTCGTTATCCTGCTGGGCGCTTGCACCACGCGGCATGCTGCCGAGCCGGCGTCCCGCCCCGTTGTGGGCGTCGACCGCGCCTACATGGATTTATCCATCCCGCCCGACAAGGATTTCTATGACTATACCAACGGCTCCTTCAGCAAGGTGCCAATCCCCGGCGAATACGCCAATTGGGGCGTAAATCAGGAGATCGACGAACGGAACTGGGCGATCTTGAAGGATATTCTTGAGACCTCCGCCCGGACCGGCGGACCCAAGGGCAGCGTCGCGCAGCGCGTGGGCGATTTCTACTCCGCCGGCATGGATGTGGCCGTCATTGATCACGCGGGCATCAAGCCGCTGAAGCCGTGGCTCGACGCCATCGCCGGCCTCAAGTCATCCGCCGATATCGTGCCCCTGATCGGACGATTCTACGCGGAGGGCCTCGATGCGGGCTTCAACTTCGGCGTTAAGATCGACGACAAGGACACCCAAGCCATGATCGCCGGCTTCGGCCAGGGCGGACTCGGGCTGCCTGAGCGCGAATACTATTTCCGCGCCGACGCGAAGTCCGAGGAAATCCGCCAGGCCTACGCCGCGCACATTGCGCGCACGCTGGAGCTGGCCGGTGACACCACCGATGCCGCCAAAACCGAGGCCGCCGCCATCATGGCGTTTGAGACCAAGCTGGCCAAGTCGGCCCGCAAACTTGTTGATCTCCGCGACCCCGAGAAGAACTATAACAAATTCACGCGCGCCGCGCTCGCGAAAGTCTCGCCCGCCATCAACTGGGAGGGCTTCCTCGCGCAGTTCAAGTTTCCTGCCACCGAGCAGACGCTGCTGGTCGGTCAGCCCGAATTCTTCACGGCGTTCGGCGGGATGCTTCAATCGGAGCCACTGTGCACCTGGCAGACCTACCTGCGCTGGCACGTGCTGCGCCAAGCATCCAGCTATCTCGGTCACGCGCTGGATGACGAGCACTTCAATTTCTACAGCAAGAAACTTTCCGGCATCGTCCAGCAGAGACCGCGCTGGAAACGCGTGATGCTCGCCGCTGACAACGCCATCGGCGAGGATCTCGGCCAGCTCTATGTGCAGCGTGCCTTCAGCCCCGCAGCCAAGGCCCGCGCGCTCGCGATGGTGCAGTTTCACCTGCAGGCCATGCGCAGCCGCATTGCCGTTTCGGAATGGATGAGCGAGGTCACCAAGCAGCAGGCCTACCGGAAGATCGACACGATGCGCAGCAAGGCCGGCTATCCTGACCGGTGGCGCGACTACAGCGCTCTCACCATTTCGCGCGACTCCTACGTCGGCAACGTCATCGCCGCCTCCGCCTTCGAGTTCCGCCGCCAGCTCGCCAAGCTCGGCCAGCCCGTCGACCGGACCGAGTGGCTGATGACGCCGCAAACCAACAACGCCTACTACGAGCCCACGTTGAATGAAATGTGCTTCCCCGCGGGCATCCTCCAGCCGCCATTCTTCGATGAAAAGGCCGACGACGCCACCAACTACGGCGCGCTCGCCTCCACCATCGGGCACGAGCTCACCCACGGCTTCGACGACAATGGCCGGCAATACGATCACGAGGGCAACCTCAAGCCTTGGTGGAACGACGCCGACGTGAAGCGCTTCCAGGAACGCGCCGAGCTCGTCGCGAAGCAATACGACGCTTACGAGCCGCTGCCCGGCATGCATATCGAGGGCCACCAGACACTCGGCGAGAACATCGCCGACATCGGCGGACTGCGCGTCGCCTTTGAGGCGTGGAAGCTCGCCGCCGCGGGCAAGCCGCAGCCAAAAGAGGACGGGTTCACGCCGGATCAGCGCTTCTTCATCGCCTTCGCCCAAGGCTGGCGCACCAACCAGCGCCCCGAGAAATTACGGCTCGCCATCACGAGCGACGTCCACAGCCCCGTGCGCTGGCGTGTCATCGGCCCCGTGGTCAATTTACCCGAGTTCTACGACGCCTTCGGTGTGACTCGTCCGAAGGAATTGGCTCCACAAATCTGGTGAGCCGCGCCTGAGCTTACGGCAAGCCTTGCTCGAATTCGCGCAAGGCCTGCCAGTAGCGTTCGCCCGCGATGGCAAGAAAATCGTTGTGCCCGGCCGCCTCGATCCACAGGTGCCGCTTGGGCCCGGCCGCGGCGGCCAGCAGCGCCTCGCCGTGCGCGGGCGGCACGATGCGGTCCTCGCCCCCGTGCATGACGAGCACCGGGCAATGCACCTCCGGCAGCTTGCGCAGGTTTTCAAACTTGTCGAACGGCAGCAGACGCCACCGCGTCATCACCCGGTAGGCGCTCATGAAGGCCGACTGCAGCACCAGACCAGCCACCGGCTCGTGCAGCGCCAGCTCCACCGCCGGGCCGGCGCCGATCGAGCGCCCGTAGAGGATGACATTATCGAGCGGCACCTTGAGCGTGTCCCGCAGATAACGCGCCCCCGTATTGGTGGCAGCGTAGATTGACAACTCCGAAGGCCGGCCGCCGCTGAGTCCGTAACCCGGATAGTCGTAGGCGAAAACCGCATATCCCCGCCGATGGAACTCGAGCAGCAGCGGTTCGAGGTCGCCCAAGTCCTCGGCGTTGCCGTGGAAGAACCAGACGGTGTGTCTTGCCGCTGAATTCGGCAGATATAATGCGGCGAGCGCTGTGCCGTCGGGCTGCGGTATCCGGATCATCTCCTTGGGCTTTCGACCCGAACCCATCGAGGGAAAGAACATCTGGCTGTCCGCTAAGAAATGGGCGCAGGCTACGACCGCGACATAGAGACCGCCGAGCACCGCGAAACGGATCAGCCAGGGCAGGAGTTGCTTGATCTCCGCCGGCATGGGTGCGGGCTAGCGGGCCGCCAGCATCTCCCGCACGGCGACTGTCACTTGGTCGCGCGGCACATCCCGCTCGGTGCGGTCGGTCATGTCGCGGATTTTCACCACGCCCTTGGCCAGCTCGTCGCCGCCGTAGATGAGCGCGAGCCGGGCGCCGGATTCGGCGGCGGCCTTGAACTGCTTGCCGAAGGCCAGTTCCTTGAAGGGATATTCCACCCGGCAGCCGGCCGCGCGCAGGGCCTGGATGTCGGCAAAGGCCGCCTGGCGCTCCGCTTCGCCGCCGAGCACCGCGAAGACGTCGGGCGCAATGGCGGCGACTTGGAGGAGCCCGCGCTGTTCGGCGAGGAGCGCGGTCGTCACATCGCCGATGGCGAAGCCGACGGCCGGCAGATCGGGATAGCCGAGCTTTTTGATGAGGTCGTTGTAGCGGCCGCCGCCGGCGAGTGCACGCAGGTCGCCCTTGCGGTCGTAGGCTTCGAAAACGAAGCCCGTGTAATAGGCCAGCCCGCGGACGACGCTGAGGTCGACTTGGATGAAATCGGATAACCCCATCGCTTCGAGTCCGTCGAGCAATTTTTCCCAGTCTTTATACCGCTGGGCATA
>JAHFTD010000125.1 GCA_023269565.1 Opitutaceae bacterium
GCGTGCTCGATGATGTCGGTGGTTTTCGCGGCGATGTCGGGGTCGTAGGTGAGGTTGTTGCCGAAACAGAGGATGTCGACCCCGGCCTCGATGGCCGCGGGGACGGACTCCGCCAGGCCGTAGCGGCTGGAGATCGCTTTCATTTCCATGTCGTCGCTGGCGATCACGCCACGGAAACCCATTCGTTCGCGCAGCAATCCGGTGAGAACGGCCCGCGAGAGCGTCGTAGGGTGGTCGGGATCGAGTTTGGCATTGAAAACATGCGCGGTCATCACGGCGTCGCCCAAGCCGGCCGTTATCATCCGCTGGAAGGGAATCAGTTCGCGCTCTGCCCACATCGGCGTGACGTCGACGAAACCGAGGTGGGTGTCGCCCGCGGCGCTGCCGTGGCCGGGGAAATGCTTGAGGCAGGTCAGGACGCGGTGGGCGCGGTGGCCCTCCACAAAGGCGGCGGCATGCCGCGCCACCTGACCGGGATCGGCGGCGAAGCTCCGCCGCTTGCCCTTGATGATGGGGTTGTCCGGGTTGGCGTCGAGGTCGACGACCGGGGCGAGGTTCCAGTTGATGCCGAGGCCGGCCAGCGTGCGTGCGGTCAGCTCGGCTTGCCGGCGCGTCTCGGCGGGCTGGTCGAGCCGGCCCAGTTCCTCATGCGAGAGCGTGGCCGGGAAGCCATAGTCGGGCTTGAGTCGGTTGACGCGACCGCCCTCCTGATCGATGGCGACCAGGAGTGGAATCCGCGCCTGTCTCTGCAGGTAGGCGAGAAGCGCTTTCACCTGCGCCGGCGACTCGATGTTGCGGCGTTGGAAACCGGAATCGACCGTGCCGCCGGCCATTTCCTGGTCGAAGAGAATGACGCTCCCGATGCCATGCTCGCGGATGTCGCGCACGGCCAGGGCGCACTCCTCCGGCTGGCACCCCCGGAACCCGACCAGCAGCATCTGGCCGATTTTATCACGCAGCGTGAGTGAGGGAGCGGGCATGGCAGGAGTATTGGCCGCCATCGGCCCTGCGACAATGCCGAACACACCGGTGGCGCTGCGGGGGCGGCAACGCCGGATGTCCCGGCTGGCCAGCCGGGCTTTTGCGGGTGCGCACAAAGTGCTGGAGGTTGCCCGCCGCTCATCTAGCGTGCCGCCAGTCCCGATATGCCGACCTCCGTCGCACCCCCCCTCCGGCTGACCGCGCTGCTCTTCACGCCCGGCTCGCGGCCGGACCGTTTCGCCAAGGCGGCCGTCAGCGCCGCCGACGGCGTCATTGTCGATCTGGAGGACGCCGTGCCCGTGCCGGACAAGGACCGGGTGCGCGGCGAGGTGGTGGCGTATTTTCGCGAGCACGGCCGCATCGGCATGCCGCCGTTCGTCAGCGCCCTGCGGATTAACAATCCGCGCACCGAGTCCGGCCGGCGCGACCTCGAGGCGGTCGCGGCGGCCGGGTTGCAACTCGACTTGCTGATGCTCCCCAAGGTCGAATCCGCCGACGAGATCAGGCAGGTGGCCGCACATCTGCCGGGAATTCCGCTACTCGGACTGATTGAGACGATCCAAGGCGTCCGCCGCTGCGCGTCCATCGCCGAGGCCTCGCCTGCGGTCGTTGCCTTGGGTTTCGGTGGCTACGATCTTTCCGCCGAGACGGGCGGCGAGCCCACCTGGGATGCGCTCCTCTGGCCGCGCACGCAGCTTGTGCACGCCTGCGCGGGGGTCGGCATCGTGGCGCTCGACCAGCCTTACATCGACTTGGACAACGACGCCGGCCTCGCCGAGGAATGCGCGTGCGCGCGTGCGCTGGGTTTTTCCGGCAAGCTCGCCATCCACCCGAAGCAATGCGCCGGCATCAAGGCGGCTTTCCAGCCCACGGCCGCGCAGGCCGACCGTGCCCGCCGGTTGGTGGCGGCCTTCGAGGCGGCCGGCGGCAACGTGGCCAACATCGACGGCCAGATGATCGACGTGCCGATGTATCGCTCGGCGCAGCGCGTCCTACGGCGGGCGGGAGAATAAGACCGCATGAGCTCGTTCACCGCCTACATCCAGACCGGGGAGAAGCGCTACCGCGAGCGCTTCGGGCTCGATTTCGAGCAGTTCGCCGTCGGGCAGAAATTCAAGCACCGCCCGGGCCTCACGCTTTCGCAACAGGACAGCCGCGACGAGTGCCTCGACACGCTCAACTCTCAGATGCTGCACTTCGACGAGCAGTTTGCGCTGCACACCGAGTGGAAGAAATGCCTGGTGGACTCCACGCTCACGACCAAGGTCGTCGTGGGCATGACTTGGAAAACCTTTGCGAAGCGTGTGAAACTGCTCGGCTTCGACGAGATCACGCTCAGCAAGCCGCTCTTCGGTGGCGACACGCTTTACGCCGAATCGGAGATTCTCGAGAAGGCCGATGTCGCCGAGACAGAGGTAGGGGCCGTTGCCCCCAACGGCCCCGGGGCGCTTGAGGGTAAGCGCCCCTACCGAGAGTCAGCGGAAGTCGGCCGGCTCAAGGTCTGCACTCTTGGTCTCAACCAGCGCGGTGAGACCGTGGCAAAACTCGTCTACGACCTGCTCATTACACGCGCCGGGCATGATGATTTCACCCGTTTCAACTACTGAACCATGAACCGGCACGCCTCTCATAGCGAAGTCTCTCCTGGAGTCTATCTCGAGCGGATGGGCCTGTTCTTCGAGGACATGGAAGTGGGCGAAACCTACGAACACCGGCCGGGCAAGACTTTCACCGTGGAGGAAAACCTGTGCCACACCCTGCGCGCGCTCGACCAGACGCCAGCATTGACGGACTTGCATTTCCACGAGCAGACGATCGGCGGCCCCCCGACGATCAATCCGCTGCATGTGCTCGCCGTGCTGACCGGCATGATGACAAAAACATTTTCCAAGATCGTCGCCAATCTAGCTTGGAAGAACGTGAAGTTCCACGAGCCGGTCCGCGCCGGCGACACGGTCTATGCCGAGTCCACCGTGCTGGAGAAGCGCGAGTCGAAGTCGCGGCCGGGGCAGGGCATTATCCACGTGCGCACGACGGCGAAGACCCACGACGGCCGCTTCGTCTGCACCTTCGAGCGCCACATCCTCATCTACGGCCGCGGGCAGGGGCCCTATGAGGCCGCGGGGTATTAACCGCCCCGCAGCCGTCTGCCCCAATTTCCCCATGAACCAACTAATCGAATGTGTTCCGAATTTCAGCGAAGGCCGTGATCCCGCGGTCATCAAGCAGATCACCGACGAGATCCAGTCCGTCGAGGGCGTCAAGCTGCTCAACGTCGACCCCGGCAAGGCGACGAACCGCACCGTCGTCACCTTCGTGGGCGCGCCGGCCGCCGTCGCCGAGGCTGCGTTTCGCGCGATCAAGAAGGCCGGCGAGGTCATCGACATGACTCAGCACCGCGGCGAGCACCCACGCATGGGCGCGACCGACGTCTGTCCGCTCATACCCGTTTCCGGCATTACCATGGAAGAGACGGCGGAGCACGCCCGGCGCCTCGCCGAGCACGTGGGCCGTGAGCTCGCGCTGCCGGTTTATCTCTACGAATACGCCCAGCCGAATCCGGCCCGCAAAAACCTCTCAGTCATTCGCGCCGGCGAATACGAGGGCTTCGCAAAGAAGATCAAGCAGCCGGAGTGGCAGCCTGACTTCGGCCCGGCCAGGTTCGACGCCAAGCGCGGGGCGACGGTCATCGGCGCGCGCGACTTCCTTGTCGCCTACAACGTGAACCTGAACACGACCTCGACGCGCCGCGCCAACGCCGTGGCGTTCGACGTGCGCGAGGCCGGCCGCCCGCAGAAGGACGCCCAGGGCAACGTGGTGAAAGACGCCGCAGGTAACCCGGTCAACGTCCCGGGCTCGCTGAAATGCGTGAAAGCCATCGGCTGGTTCATCGAGGAATACGACGTCGCGCAGGTCTCCATCAACCTCACCAATCTCTCCGTCACGCCGCTGCACGTCGCGTTCGACGAAGTCTGCCGCAAGGCCGCCGAGCGCGGCCTGCGCGTGACCGGCTCGGAGCTGGTCGGCCTCGTGCCACTGCAAACGCTCCTCGACGCCGGCCGCTATTTCCTGCGCAAGCAGCAGCGCTCGGTGGGCGTTTCGGAACAGGAACTCATCAGGATCGCCGTCCGTTCGCTCGGCCTCAACGAACTGTCGCCGTTCAAGCCCGAGGAACGTGTCATCGAGTATCTGCTCCGCGATCCCGGCAAGACCCGGCTCGTGCGCCTGAACTTGCTCGCTTTCGCCGACGAGACGGCCAGTGAGAGTCCGGCGCCCGGGGGCGGCTCGATTTCCGCCTACGTCGGCGCGCTCGGCGCGTCCCTCGGCACCATGGTGGCCAACCTCTCCTCTAATAAGGCCGGCTGGGATGCGCGCTGGGAGGAATTCTCCAAGTGGGCCGAGCAGGGCCAGAAGATCAAGGACGGACTGCTCGCCCTCGTGGACGAGGACACCGCCGCCTTCAACCGCATCATGACCGCGTTTGCGCTGCCCAAGGGCACCGACGCCGAGAAAGCCGCGCGCACCGCCGCCATCCAGGCCGCCACGCGCACCGCCATCGAGGTGCCGTTACGTGTCATGCAACTTGCCGCGGAGGCCCTGCCGTTGGCCGTCGCCATGGCGAAGCAGGGGAATCCCAACTCAGTGTCCGATGCTGGCGTGGGCGCGCTCTGCGCGCGCGCTGCCGTGCAGGGCGCCTACCTGAACGTGCGCATCAACGTGAAGGGATTTGCCGACCGGAAGTTCGCGCGCAAGGTTGTCAGTGCCGGTGCCCGGATTGAGAAACGCGCTCTCGCCCTCGAGAAGAAGGCTCTCGCTGCCGTTCGCAAGGCGATGTGATCAGGCGAGTCGCTGGCCGGCCGGGGCAGGGCCCGTTGCCTGCAACGGTCCACAGGTAGGGGCCGTTGACCCAACCGCCCGACAACGACCTGTCAAGGGCTCCAGTTGGAGGGTCCGTCTCCTGACGGACCGCGGACGATCGGGAGACCGTCCCTCCACTGGCGCGCGGCGTATGAGGAGGGCGCTTGAGAGCAAGCGCCCCGACCGGGAGGGCAGCGGATGCTCACGCTCGACCGGCAGTTAAGAACCGACGCGCTGGCCGCCGCAGATGATGAGGTCGACGGGGTTGCCGCCAAACTCGTAGGCGAGCTGGCGTTCGTCC
>JAHFTD010000126.1 GCA_023269565.1 Opitutaceae bacterium
GAGGTCGGCGAGGTGAACGACGCCGCACCAGTGAGCACGGTGACCTTGCGGCCCTTGGCGAGCAGAGCAACGCCGCCGGTGAGCTTCGCGACGACGGCGTCCTTCTTCTTCATCAGGGTGGCGAGGTCGACCTCGACGGACCCAAGCTTGATGCCGGAGTCGGCGGCGTGGTGCTTCGCCCACGAGACATGTCCGGTGGCGTGGAGCAGCGCCTTGCTGGGGATGCAGCCGACGTTGAGGCAGGTGCCGCCGAGGGCGGTGCGTTTGTCGATGAGTGCGACCTTGAGGCCGAGCTGCGCGGCGCGGAACGCGCACACGTAGCCGCCGGGGCCGGCGCCGATGACGGCAAGATCGAAAGTTTCCATGGAGAAATGCTTCAGGCGCCGAGCACGAGCCGGGCGGGATCCTCGAGGGCGTTCTTCACGGCGACGAGGAAGGTGACCGACTCCTTGCCGTCGACGAGGCGATGGTCGTAGGAGAGGGCGAGATACATCATCGGGCGGATGACGACCTGGCCGTTGAGGGCGATGGGCCGCTCCTTGATGGTGTGCATGCCGAGGATGGCGCTCTGCGGGGCGTTGATGATCGGCGTGGCGAGCAGCGAACCGAAGACGCCGCCGTTGGTGATGGTAAACACGCCGCCCTCCAGTTCGGGCAGGGTGAGCTTGCCCTCGCGGGCGCGCTTGGCGGCGTCGGCGATGTCGCGCTCGATCTCGGCCATGCTCTTGCGGTCGCAGTCGCGGATGACCGGAACAATGAGCCCGCGGTCGGTCGAGACGGCGACGCCGATGTCGTAAAAGTGGTTCTCAACGACGAACTCGCCGTCGATCTGGGCGTTGATGCCGGGGACTTCTCGGAGGGCGTTGACGACGGCTTTCACGAAGAAGGACATGAAGCCCAGCTTCACGCCGTGCTTCTTGACGAAGTCGCCCTGGTATTTCGCGCGGAGGGCCATGATGGCGGACATGTCGGCCTCGTTGAAGGTCGTGAGCATGGCCGCAGCGTGCTGCGCCTGCACGAGGCGCTGGGCGATGCGCGCGCGGAGTGGTGTCATCTTGCGGCGCGTCTGTCTGCCCTCCTTCGCCAAGGCTACGGAGGGGGAGGTCGCTTTCACGATCTCAGCGGCAGGGGTGGCCGCGGGCGAGGCGGCGAGCATGTCGCCCTTGGTGACGCGGCTGGCCTTTCCCGTGCCGGCGATGCTGGCGGGGTCAATGCCGGTCTCGGCGGCGAGGCGGCGGACGGCGGGAGACTGGACGTCGCTCTGGGCCACGACCGGCGCCGCGACGGGCGCGGCCGGCGCGCTGGTGTCGATGGCGGCGACCACGGCGCCAATCTTCACTTCGGTGCCGGCGGCCACTTTGAGTGAGATGCGGCCGGCGGCCTCGGCGGTGCCCTCGGACGTGATCTTGTCCGTCTCGAGCTCGAAGAGCACCTGGTCCTTCTGCACGGTCGCGCCGTCGGCAACATGCCATTTGGCGAGGACGCCGCTGGAGATGGATTCGCCCATCGGGGGGATTTTGACTTCAATGGTGGCCATGGGAATGGGGAAGTTAGAGGGTAAAGGCGTCCTTGACCAGCGCAGCCTGCTCCAGCCGGTGGATGGCGAGCTGGCCGACGGCAGGCGAGGCGGAGGCGTCGCGGCCGACGTAGACGGGCTTGCGGCCAAAAATTTCCTCAAGCTGCGGGGCGAGGAAGGACCACGCCCCGTTGTTCTGCGACTCCTCCTGGCACCAGACGACTTTCGCGTTGGCGTATTTCTTGGCGAGCTCGGCGAGGCGCCGGGTGTGGAGCGGGTAGAGTTGCTCGAGGCGGACGAGGGCGGTGTTCGTGGCTCCGTTCTTGGCGCGGTAGTCGGCGAGATCGTAATAGACTTTGCCCGAGCAGAGGATGAGGCGCCCGGCCTGGGCTGGCGCAGCGGAATCGTCGATAATCTCCTGGAATGAGCCGCGGGTGAAGTCCTCCAGCGCCGACCCGGCGGCCGGGTGGCGGAGCAGGGACTTGGGCGACATGACGACGAGCGGCTTGCGGAAATCGCGCATGACCTGCCGGCGCAGCACGTGGAAGTAGTTCGCCGGCGTCGTGAGGTTGGCGACCTGGATGTTGTCCTCGGCGCACATCTGCAAAAAGCGCTCAAGCCGGGCCGACGAGTGCTCGGGTCCCTGGCCCTCGTGGCCGTGCGGCAGCAGGAGCACGAGGCCGCTCGCGCGCTGCCACTTTGATTCGCCGCTGACGATGAACTGGTCGATGACCACCTGCGCGCCGTTGGCGAAGTCGCCGAACTGCGCCTCCCACAGGCAGAGGATGGCGGGGTAGTCGAGCGAGTAGCCGTAGTCGAAGCCCAGCACCGCGACCTCGGAAAGGAGCGAGTTGTAGATGCAGAAGCTGGCTTGCTTGGGGTCGAGGTGCTTTAACGGCGAGTATTTCGCCCCGGTCTCGTTGTCGTTGAACACGGCGTGGCGGTGGCTGAACGTGCCGCGCTCACAGTCCTGTCCGCTGAGGCGGATCGGTTTGCCCTCGAGCATGAGCGTGCCGAAGGCCAGCGCCTCGCCGAACGCCCAGTCGTAGGGGCCCTGCTTCCGGTGCGCCTCCGCGCGGGCGTCCATGAAACGGCGGATCTTCGGGTGCGGTTTGAAATCGGCCGGCACGGTCGTGAGCCCGCGGACGACGCGGTCGATGAGCGCGGGGCTGGCGTGCGTGCCGACCGGCGCGTGCGAGTAGGCGGGCTGGAAGACGGCGTTGGAACCCTTGAACGGGTCGCCGGCCTTGCGCTTGGCGGCCTTGGTGGCTTCGCGGGTCCTGGCCTTTTCCAGATGTTCGTCGAGCGCGGCGGAATACTCGGCCTTGATCGCCTCGCCTTGCTCGGCCGTGAGCGCATCCTCGCTGACGAGCTGGCGCGTGTAGAGCGTGGAGACGAGGGCATGGGCGGCGATCTGGCGGTAAAGGGTGGGCTGGGTGAACGACGGCTCGTCGGCCTCGTTATGGCCGTGCTTGCGGTAGCAATACATGTCGATGAACACATCCCGCTTCCACTGGCAGCGGAACTCGAGCGCGAGCTGGGCGATCATGCAGACGGCCTCGGGGTCGTCGCCGTTCACGTGGAAGATGGGCGCCTCGATCATCTTCGCGACGTCGGTGCAGTAGTGCGTCGAGCGGGCGTCGAGCGGGTCGGTGGTGAAGCCGATCTGGTTGTTGATGACAAAGTGGACGGTGCCGCCGGTCTTGTAGCCGGGCAGCTGCGAGAAATTAAGCGTCTCGGCCACGACGCCCTGGCCGGCGACGGCGGCGTCGCCGTGCGCCAGCAGCGCGAGCACCTTGCGGCGCTCGGTCATGTCATCGCGCAGGCGCTGGCGGGCGCGGACCTTGCCCTCGACGAAGGGGCCGACGATCTCGAGGTGCGACGGGTTGGTGGCGAGACGCATCTCGATTTTCCGGCCCGACGTGGTGGTGAGCACGGATTCGTAACCGAGGTGGTATTTCACGTCGCCGTCGCCCGCGACGGTATCGGGCAGGTAGTTTTCGGAGAACTGCTCGAAGAGCAGCTCAAAGGGCTTGCGCATGACGCTGCAGAGGATGTTGAGACGGCAGCGGTGGGCCATGCCCATCACGATCTCCTCGACGCCCTGCTCGGGGCAGGCATCGACCAGCGTGTCGACGGCGGCGATAAAACTCTCGGCGCCCTCGCCGGAGAAGCGTTTCTGGCCGACGTATTTCGTGTGGAGGAATTTCTCGAACAGCTCGGCCTTGTGCAGGCGGCGGAGGATGCGGATTTTCTGCGCCTTGGTGAACTGCGGGCGCATCTGCTTCGGCTCGATGCGTTCCTGCAGCCAGCGGCGGACCTCGGTGTCCTGGAGGTGGAGATATTCGACGCCGATGGTGCGGCAATAGGTTTGCTCCAACGCGGCGATAATGTCGCGCAGTTTGCGCGGGCCGCCGCCGAGGAAGTGGCCGGTGTCGAACACGGTGTCGAGGTCGGCCTCGGTCAGACCGAACTCGGCGAGCGCGAGGCGCGGGTTGCGTTCGGGCGCATCGGCGAGGGGGTTGAGGTGCGCCTGGGTGTGGCCGATGGCGCGGTAATGATAGATGAGGCTGTCGACCTGCGACTGCTTGCGGCTGTCGATCACCGGTGCGCCGGCGCTGGCGGCGGCGGCGGGCGGCGGGCCGTTGCTGCCGAGCGTGAAACCCTGAAAGAAGGCGCGCCACGTCGGGTCGACCGATTCCGCGTCGTCCAGCCAGCGCTGGTAATACTCCTCCACCAGCGCGGCGTTGGCTCGCTCGGAGACGTTGACAGGAGGCGTGGGCATGGCGGGTGGCCGCGGCCGGCGGCGGAGGGGCGGCAATCGCGGGAAAGGCAACGCAACACCGGGCGCGGGCCGACTCAAGTTGATTCCAGTCGCGCGATGGGGATTGAAAACGGCATAATGCACCGCTACTCGCTGATAAACATTCCTAACCCAACGCCGCCAGCCCATGCCCGAGACCGAACTCAAAGCCGCGCTAATCAGCTTCCAAGCCGGGATTAAGGCCGCTGATAGCCCGGCCATCTCCGCCGCGCTCAACCGCGTCGAGGGACTGCTCGCTACGCACCGGGCGGCGCTGCACCCGCAGCTCGTGCATTTCCTCGAAGGCCGCAGTTACGCCAAGGCACTCGCGTGGCTCGGGGCGGAGAGCGGTTTCGCCAAGCCCGCGTCGCCGCCCGGCGGCTGCGGGGGAGGCCACACCTGATGACGCCGGGTGTAGGGCGGGGTCGCCTGACCCCGCCAGTTCAAGTCGGCCGTTCTGACTGCGGCGGGATCAGGCGATCCCGCCCTGCATCTCTCGATGGCCACGTCTGAAAAAATCCCCACCGACGGCGGGCAGGGGCTCGGCACCAATCCGTTCGCGGCCCTGAGCGGCGCCGGACTTCCATCCATCGCCAGCCCACCGCAGGCTAAGCCCGTGGTGAAATCCGCCGCACCCGCGAAGAATCGCGGCCGCGTCGACATCCTTCGGGAGACGGCCGGGCGCGGCGGCAAAACCGTGACGGTCGCGGCAAATTTCATCGGCATCGGGCTGCCCGAGAAGGAATCGCTCGCGAAGAAAATGCGTGGCGCCTGCGGCACCGGCGGCACGGTGAAGGACGGCCGCATCGAAATC
>JAHFTD010000127.1 GCA_023269565.1 Opitutaceae bacterium
ATAAGCTGGCGGCGCTTGCACCGGCCGGGCGCCTCTGTATGTTATCGGCGTCCCATGAAAATTTTTACCGGCACTTTGCTTCTCCTGCTGGCCGGCCTCACTCCGCTCCGTGCGGCGGGCGACCCGCCGGCGCTCGCGGCGGGAGTGCCCGGAAAAAAGACCGTCGTCTACGTCATCCCGGTGCGCACCGAGATCGCCAAGCCGGTCCTCTACATCATCCGGCGCGGCCTCAAGGAGGCGATCGTCCAGCAGGCCGACGTGGTCGTGCTCGACATGAACACGCCCGGCGGCGCGCTCGATGTGACCTTCGACATCATGGAGGCGCTGGAAAAGTTTCCCGGCAAGAAACTAACCTATGTCAACCGCGAGGCGCTCTCGGCCGGGGCGTTCATCTCGGCGGTGACCGACGAGATTTATTTCGCCCCGCGGGGCGTGATCGGCGCCGCGGCGCCCGTCTCCTCCACCGGCCAGGACATCGACGCGACGATGAAGCAGAAGGTCGTCAGCTACCTGAAGGCTCGCGTCCGCGCCATCTCCGAGGGCAAGGGCTACCGCGGCGAGGTCATCTCCTCGATGATCGACGCCGACTACGAGCTGAAGATCGGCGACAAGGTCATCAAACCCAAGGGCGAACTGCTTTCGCTGACCGCCACCGAGGCCAGCCAGACCTACGGCGACCCGCCGCGCGCGCTGCTGGCCGCAGGCATCGCCAAGGATCTGGACACGCTGCTGCGCCAACAATACGGCAAGGACGGCTTTGTCGTGCGCCAGTTCGAGATCACCTGGTCGGAATCGCTGGCCACGTGGCTCAATGCGGTCGCACCCATCCTGCTCGGGCTTGGCCTGCTCGGCATCTACCTTGAATTCAAGGCGGGTGGGCACGGGTTGTTCGCAGCTATCGGGGCGGGACTGCTCGCCGTGGTCTTTTTCGGTCACTTCGTGGCCGGCCTGTCGGGACACGAACCAGCGGTGGTCTTCATGCTCGGTCTGCTGCTGGTGATTGTGGAGATTTTCTTTTTCCCGGGAGTCGCGCTGCCGGCGCTGCTCGGCCTCGCGCTGATGCTCGGGTCGCTCGTGTGGGCTATGGCCGACCTGTGGCCGAACGAGCCGCTGGCCTTCTCCGGCGACATCTTCGTGCGCCCGGTCGCCAATCTCAGCCTCGGCATCCTCATCGCCGCCGGGCTTGCGCTGGCGCTCCTGAAATATCTCCCCGAGGGCTGGGTGTGGCACAAGCTCATCGTCGGTGCCACGGTCGGCACGGCGGCGCAGACGGCCGGTTTGGCGCCCGAGGTCGCCGCGCAACTTGGCTCCCTCATCGGACTCACCGCCGTGGCGGTCACCGCGCTGCGCCCGAGCGGCCAGGTGGAGATCGCCGGTCGCCGCTACGAGGCCAAAGTCGAGGTGGGCGTGATCGATCCTGGCACAGCCGTCATCGTCCGCGGTCGCACCGACTTCGCGCTCCTCGTGGAAAAGGCGGACGCATGAACGCGATCCTCATCCTCTTCATCCTCGGCGTCGTGCTGCTGGCGGCGGAGATTTTCACGCCCGGCCTGGTGCTCGGCGTGTTGGGCGCCATCGCCATGCTCGGCGGCTGCGTGCTGGCGTTCCAGCAGTTCGGCACGGGGGGCGGCGCCATTGCGTCGCTCACTGCGGGCGCGCTGCTGGGTCTCACCCTTTACCTCGAACTCGTCTGGCTGCCGAAGACCCGTTTCGGTCAAAAACTCGTCGTGCAGTCCGCGAGTGATGCCGTCAGCCAGCCACCGGTTGCGGACGCCGCCGCGGTCGTCGGCAAGGCCGCCGAAGCCGTCACCACGCTGGCGCCGAGCGGCTACGTGCTCGTCGAGGGCCGGCGCTACGAGGCCTTCTGCCAGTCCGGCCACGCCGCGAAGGGCGTGCCGCTGCGCGTCATCGGAGTCGACAATTTCCGCCTCATCGTAACCAATACCTGAAAACCCCATGATCAACCTCCCCCTCATCATCCTTGTTCCGCTGGCGGTCATTGCACTCGTCATCGCGGGCGTGTTCATTTCGTTCATCAACGTCTGGCTGAAAGCGCGGCTGAACGGCGCGCCGGTCACGGTGCTCAACCTCCTGGGCATGCGGCTCGGCGGCGTGCCCTACGATCTTGTCGTCGGGGCCCGCATCACCGCCGTGAAGGCCGGCATCGAGGTGACGACCGACAAGATTGCCGCGCATTACCTCGCGGGTGGCAACGTCGTGCCGACGGTGCAGGCGCTGGTGGCCGCGCAAAAGGCCGGCATCGTGCTTGGCTGGGACCGTGCCTGCGCGATCGACCTTGCGACCAAGGGCTCCGGCAAAAGCGTGGTGGAGGCCGTGCGCACCTCCGTCGACCCGAAGGTTATCGACTGCCCGAACCCCGCGCAGGGCCGCACCACCATCGACGGCGTGGCCAAGGACGGCATCCAGGTAAAGGTGAAGGCGCGCGTCACCGTGCGCACACACCTCGACCGCTTCGTGGGTGGCGCGAAGGAGGATACCATCATCGCGCGCGTGGGCGAGGGCATCGTCTCCACCATCGGTTCGTCGGAAAGCTACAAGCATGTGCTCGAATCGCCCGACAGCATTTCCAAGACCGTGCTCGCGCGCGGCCTCGACGTGGGCACGGCCTACGAAATCCTCTCCATCGACATCGCCGATGTGGATGTGGGCGAGAATGTGGGCGCCAAGCTCCAGGAATCACAGGCCGAGGCCAACAAGAGCATCGCGCAGGCGCAGGCCGAAATCCGCCGCGCCGCGGCCGTCGCCGTCGAGCAGGAGATGAAGGCGCGCGTGCAGGAGATGCAGGCCAAGGTCGTCGAGGCGCAGGCGCAGGTGCCGCTCGCCATGGCCGAGGCGTTCCGCTCCGGCCGGCTCGGCGTGATGGATTACTACAAGATGGAAAACATCCAGGCCGACACCGGCATGCGTTCCTCCATCGCGCACCCCGAGGGGAAGAAATAAACCGGGGCCGCCCCGGTCACTGATATACCGCCATGCGCTGGCTGCTCGACAACATCTGGATCGTCGTCGTCATCGCCGGCGTGGTCGCGCAGTTGCTGAAGGCGGCGCGCGGCCAGCCCGCGGCCGACGAGACCGCGCCGGAGCCGGAGGGGAAGACCTTCGACGATCCCGAGCTGGCCGACCAGACGCGGCGGATCCGCGAGGAAATCCGCCGCAAGATCGAGGAACGCACGCGCGGCGGCGCGCTGCCGCCGCCCGCCGAGACCGCGGCCGAGCCCGAGCCGCCCATTCAAATCGAGCTGCCGCCGGTCATCCGCGAAATCCTGATTCCCCAGGTTGCCGCTCCCGCGGCCAGCCGCGCCGGGCAGATGCGGATGGCCGAGGAGGCCGAGCGCCAGAACGCGCGGGCGGAGCAATTGCGCGAGGCCGAGCAGATGAAGGCCGCCGCCGCCCGCCGTGCGGAGTTCGAGGCCCGGATGGCTGACGCCGAGACGGCCGCGCGGACGCAGGCGCGCGCCACCGTGCTCGAGGATCTCCACGACCCCGCCGCGCTCCGCCGCGCCTTCATCCTCCGCGAAGTGCTCGGCCCGCCCATCGCGCTGCGCTGAGGGCCACGGATCGACCTGCCTTATCACGAACGGCGGCTGTTCACTTCGGTTGATCGGGGCGCGTGTTGGTGGCGTTCACCCCAAACCCCAAAGCCTGACCCTGTTTTGACCCCTCACCAGAGCCGGATCAGGATTGCGGGTCCACGCCGCCACTTTGCGGCTGACCTCGTGCAGATTGCCCAGGTGCAGTGTGGTGGCTAGCCAGCGATTGGTCGCCGTCGTGCGAGTCTGCGACTCTGCGGCCAAAGCCAGTTTCCAACCGGCGGACTTACCTGCGGGTCCGAGCTCGCGGATGCCTCGCCGCAGTTTGCGTAGCAACTCCGTCAGGACCTCCTGCTGGCCCTGTTCGTTTGCGCTCAAAGGGCGGGCCATGCCCGGCACTGCAGCCGACCGGCCCAAGGTGTCAACCCCAAACCCCAAAGCCTGACCCTGTTTTGACCCCCTCGCTGTTACTCGGGGCGCGCGTTGCTCGCGTTGGATTGAGGAGAACTCATTCCAGTGCCTTGATCTTTCCCGCGCCGGATTCTGTTGAGAACAAGGCAGGCCATGATTGCAGGCAAAACATGAACCAATATCGAAACCACTCCCGTCTGCACCAAACCCGTGAGAAAAGTGATGTGCCACGTCTTTGGGTCAGAGATAAAAAAGGACGAGTTTATCCAAATGTTCGACATTGCTAGAATGCAGGTGAACCCACCGATTCTTACCCAACGACTGATCTTGGGATGAGCTAATCCTGCTCCCAACAGAACTGAGATTAAGATTGAAACCGCTAGAATCATGGATGCCAGTCCTTCTTTATGCTCACATCACTATCGCCTGCTAATTGCCCGAGAAAGCCCTGCTGGTAATCGTAAATCTGGGTATTCCCCTGATAAATCTCGTATGATGGATAGCCATCATGGGCTCCTCTCAGAGTTACCGTGTCCGTTGAGCGATTGTAGTATATTTGAACATCATAGTTGATGTTGGGCAGTATCTGCACCGCGCTGGCCGTCTCGCCAGAAAGATTTACTTTATAGCCCGCTGGCGTCGGCGAACTCGTAGCAGTAAAATTATCGCGGATCGATGGCAATGTCAGTCCTGCATGGGTAACTCCGGTTGAATAAGTATTGGAGACCAGTTTTCCGGTTACAGGATCGATTCTCACCGTCTGCTGAGACTTTACCCCAGCCTGTGCATCCGGTGGACGGATAACCGTCACGACAGTATACGTTACAGTTTTTGGTCCAGCAGCTGTTGTTGTCGCTGCATTGTTTGGGGCACTAAATCTGCGTTTGGGCGTAGAGGTGTGGTGACGTAGCGGGGGTATGGCCCGGCGGTGCGCGGCCCGGGCAAGATGTTGGGTTGCAGGAGCGCGCGCCGGGTGGAGTCGTAGACTCAGGCCGGGCGTCGTAGGCGCAGACACTCGTCGGCAGGTCGGGGCGATCCTGCGGGCGACTCGGCCG
>JAHFTD010000128.1 GCA_023269565.1 Opitutaceae bacterium
CTACCGTTATTGCCCTGACAGCCGCTGCGCTGTCCTTCCGCTCCTTCGAGCAACCACTGCTGGCTGTCGGCCGGCGGTTCGTCTACTGACTTGTGCCTGTATCCCGCAGCTGATTCCTACGGTGAACATGGAAACCACTTGTAAACAGTCCCGCTGGAGCCAGCCATGGATGTTCGGACTAGCCCTGTTCCTTGTCCTTGGCACGCGCGTGGTGATTCTTTGGCCCAAAGCACCTTTCTGGTATGATGAATGCCTTACTTACTACAACTGCACTGGGGCCGGCTGGTCGGATTTCGTCAACTCGGTCAATACCGGCATCAATGCCACCCCACCGGTTTACTTCGCCCTGCTCTGGCTCCTGCACTTCCCGGCCGGCGAATGGTTTGCTCTGCTGCTGCGCCTGCTGAGCGCACTCGAACTCTCGGTCGCCGGGGCGCTGCTTTACAGTGTGTTGCGTAAATCCTGCGGTTCATGGCCGGCTGGCTTCGGCGTGGCCGGGGTTTTTGGAAGTTCGTTCGGCCTGTTACTCAGTTCAGGATTGGATGCCCGGTTTTACGGCTTTTTCATGCTGGCCAGTGTTCTCACGACCTGGAGCACTTGGCGGCTGGTCGCAGACGCGCCCCGAGCGACATTACCCTACGCCGTCCACGCCGGATGCCATGCGCTCCTCGCTGCCTCCTGCTATACTGGTGTGGTGTTTGGCATCGCCGGCGCCCTCGCGTTGCTGGGTTCCGACCGGCTGGCTGGGCGGCGCTGGAACCGGGCGGCCGTCGTCTCCAGTGCGCTGGGATGGTGCGTGTTGCTGCCGTTCCTGCCGCTGCTGAAAAGGCAGATAGCAGACAATCCCACAGAGTGGATCGAACGGCCGCGGTGGTCCCAGTTGGTCCGTGTAATCGACCCTCAGAGTGATTTCGTCATCCTGCTCGCCGGTTTATTCGTATTAATCGCTCTGCTCGTATTCCGGCGGAACCCTGGCTTCAGTTCGGCATCGCGAACATCGGACCTGCCGGATGAACCGACGACAGGTCATCCATTCTTGGCGATTCTATCTGTTTCCTTCTTTGCTGTGCCGTTGGCCTTCTGGTTTAGTTCTCATTTTCAGATCGGCCCCAATCTGTCCTTACAACGATATGCACTGCCGATGATCAGTGCCTGGGTCATAATGTTGTCACTGATGTTGCAGCGTATGGCCCTGCCGTATTCCGCGATCAGGGCAAATGCGGTTTTTTCAGGTTTGTGCCTCGCAGGATTGCTACTCCATGCACCTTTCGATGCACACTTTCGTCATCCCCCTCGACCGGAGATGCCATGGCCCCTCGGAACCCCAGTATTTCGAAATCCTGCTTTGGCCGATTGCCCCATTGCCGCAGTTGAGCCACTCACTTACTTGCCCAGAGCATTTTCGGGGTTCGCCAAGAATCGGTTGATCTTCCTGCGCGCTGAGGAGGAGCAGGTCGCACGTTGGCGCCAATTTAGCACCTTTCTCAATGTCTCAAGCGCAGACAGTTTTCTCGGCACGCATCGGCGCTTTCTTATTCTAAAGGACCGCCTTGAAGTTAAGTTTGGCAATGGAGAGTGGTCTAGCTGGCTTGAAACCCGTCTGCAGACGGAGTCCGGGTGGACCATCACCACGCTGACCAGTTCGGGAAATTCCGCGCTGCTCCTCGTCGAGCGCCTTCCTTAGCGCACGCGGGAGCGCTTTGGCCGCATTTCTCCGGCACGGTTCTTCGCTTCCCAACCTGTGATCTCGGTCGTCATTCCCACCCGCAACCCGCATCCCGGGCGTCTGCGGCGCACCTTGGGTGGACTGGCTGCGCAGACCCTCGCGCGCCGTGAATGGGAACTCGTTGTGGTGGACAACGGCAGCGCAAGTCCGCTCACCGAACCGATGATCGATGCGCTCGGCGGACGGATCGAGCGGCTCGCCACCGCCGGCCTGACCGGCGCCCGCCTTGCCGGCTTCCATGCCACCTCCGGCGAAACGCTGGTCTTTGTCGACGACGACAACGTGCTCGCTCCGGATTAT
This sequence comes from Opitutaceae bacterium, assembly GCA_023269565.1. Classification (GTDB taxonomy): domain Bacteria; phylum Verrucomicrobiota; class Verrucomicrobiia; order Opitutales; family Opitutaceae; genus JAHFTD01. The sequence goes on from JAHFTD010000128.1 coordinate 2,027, forward strand.
CTGGCGGAGACGGCAAGGCTGTTCCGAGAGCACCCCCGTTTGGGAGCGGCAGGCGGATCTGTCCTGCCCGAATGGGAAACCCCGCCGCCGCCGTGGACGGCCGAGTTCCACGGCCTGCTTGCTCTGCGTCAGTTGGGCAACGAAACTCTCGTCGTCAAGGGCGGTCCGAGTGCGCCATGGCCGGCCTTCGCACCGGTCGGGGCCGGATTGTGCGTCCGGCGTGCAGCAGTCGAAACCTATGTGCAGGCACTGGCGCGCGACCCCTCTCGGCTGCGGCTCGACCGCGCCGGTGGCTCGCTCGCCTCAGGTGGCGACAACGACATGGTCTTTGAAATCCTGCACGCCGGCTGGGACGTCGGTTGTTTTCCCTCGCTCATCCTCACCCATCTGATTCCCGCCGGCCGGCTCGAACCGGATTACCTCGCCCGGCTCAACGAAGGCATCATGCGCACCTGGGTGCGCGTGCTCCATCTGCACGGCCAATGCCCTTGGCCGGCTATCGCGCGTTGGACACTTTCCCCGCGCATTTTCCGCGCCTGGTGGCGGCAGCAGGCGTGGCGGTCGCCTGTGCACCATATCCGCTGGCGGGGGAATGCGGGCCAATTCCAGGGCCAGGCGGACATCGCACGGCGAATACAATCGGACGCAGAAACGTGACTGCGAAATTAAAAATCGGACTGCTGACCCCCGCTTGTCGCGGCTTCAACGCGCTGGACGGCGGGATCGCCAGCCATTTCGCCGACCTTGCGGCGGGATTGACGGAGTCGGGGCACGACGTGCGCGTCATCACTGCCGCTCCGAGTGATCCTGCAGCCGGCCTGCCGGCCGAGCTCGCCAAGGTCCGTTTCGTCACCTTTGACCCGCAGATGCCCCGCTGGCTCGACCGCCTCACCGCGGTGCGCTGGCAGTTGCACGCGCTCGCCGGCCTGTGGTGGCGCGGCCGCGCCGCCGCGCGCGCCGTCGCCGCCGCCTCCCGGGAGGAGCCGTTCGACGTGATCGAGACCACCAGCAGCGGTCTGCTCGCGCGCGGCTATCTCTCCCAGCCGCACTCGATGCCTGTGGTGACCCGCGTTTCGACCACTGCCGCCCAATTGGTCGACCACAATTGCAGCCGCCCGCGCTGGGTCGAACGGATGGAGCAGCACTGGGAGCGGCAACTGGCCTGTCGGAGCGATTCCCTGCTTACGCACACCCTGCATCACCGGGAGGAGGTTTGCCGGCAGTGGGGCCTCGGCTTGGAACAATTCGGCATCATCCCCCACGGCATCGCCCTGCCGCCACGCGAGGAGCTGTTCGTGCCACGAGACAATGCCGCTCCCGAAGTGCTCTTCGTGGGCCGCTTCGAACACCGCAAGGGCATCGACGTGCTGCTCGCCGCCATTCCCCTCGTGCTCGCCGCGCATCCGCAAGTGCGGTTCACACTCATCGGACAGGATAACGGCGACTATTGGCAACAGCGGTTTCGCGCTGAGAATTCCACCGCCGACCAAGCGCGCGTGCAGTTTGTCGGTGCCGTTTCGGCCGAGGCATTGCAAGCGGCCTACCGCCGATGCGACGTATTTGTCGCCCCGTCCCGCTACGAATCATTCGGGCTCATCTACGTGGAGGCGATGGCATGGGGCAAGCCGGCCATCGGCTGCCGCGCGGGCGGAATCCCCGAGGTGATCGCCGAGAATGAAACCGGACTGCTGGCCGAACCGGGCGACATCATCACTTTGCGCGACTGCATCCTAGATCTCGTCAACCATCCCGAACGCCGCGGGCAAATGGGGCAGGCGGCCCGCGCGCGGACCGAGTTGCATTTTTCCCGGACGATGCTCGCCCGCCGGAGCGCGGAATTCTACGCCGAGGTCGCCGCCTCAGTGAAACATGCCTCCTGACCTTTCCGTTATCATTCCGGTCTACAACCGCGGTGAGGTGATCCGCTACACACTGGAGAGTGTCCGTCGCGCTTCCGTCGGGCTGAATGTCGAGACCATCATCGTGGACGACGGGTCGAGTCCGCCAACTGCGGAGTTGCTGGCACGGCTCGGTTGGACGCCCACCCGGCTGATCCGGCAGGCCAACCAAGGCCTCCTCTTTGCCCGGCTCGCAGGTCTGGCTCACGCCACCGGCCGCAACGTCTTGTTTCTTGATTCCGACGATCTGGTCGGGTCCGACAAATTCCGCCTGCAGCTGACGGCGATGGACACCGCTGATGCGCAGATCAGCTACACCGACACCGCGCGCTGCACGCTGGAGGGCGACTACGATTCGCTTACGCCCACGCCGGACGCACCGGCACGCGAAACCACCGATGGCACCGAGTTCTGCATCGTCGTCCAGCCCGCACCGCATTCGCCCATTTTCCGCACCGCGTGGCTGCAGCAGGTGGTCGGGAATGCCTTCATTCCGCCTTCGCCGCTCTACAACAGCGTCGCCGAAATCTGGTTTTATCACAACGCCGCGCCGCATCGCTCCTGCGCCATTCATGTGCCCCGAGCGCACTCCATCATCGGCCGCCACCCCGGCATCCGCCTCACCGACCATTGGGAAAAGCTCGGCGTTGCCTCCCTGGCGGTGATGGAAGCCTTCGCGCGGCATTGCCCGGATCTGCCGGAGTCCGCCCGCGCCCGTCGCCTCGTCGGCGAAAAGGCCTTCCGTTCGTGGCGCGCCCTGCCCCGGGACTTCAGCCCTGAATTTTCCGAGCGCCTCGTCGGCCTTTGGCGTCGACTCGCGCCCGGACCGTCCCCGGCGCTGGGAGGGAGAGGGTTTCAAGCACTGTCCCGTCTCACCGGGCCCGAGCGCGCCGCCAGAATGCTGCGGCGATTCCAAGCCGGATCCTACAAACGCTGCCGCACGATGAGCGACACGGAATTCGCCCACCTGCTGCACGCCTTGCCCCCGCCGTGACACTGCCCGCCAACCCCCTGCGCAATGCGGCTGCCCGGCTTGGTCTCGGTCGGGCCTTGTATCATCT
>JAHFTD010000002.1 GCA_023269565.1 Opitutaceae bacterium
CAAAGGCCTGATTCTCGAGGATGCGCTCTGCGAATCATTCGCCACCATGGGCACCTCGGTAGTCTTCACCGGTTTTTCCCTTGCCATCGGCGTGGGCACCTGGGCGTTCTCCGCGCTGAAGTTCCAAGCGGACATGGGCGTGCTCCTCGCCTTCATGTTTCTCTTCAACATGCTCGGAGCGATGCTGCTGATGCCCGCTCTTGCCCGCTGGCTGTTCCGCCGCCACTCAGGACTCACCCGGGCACCGTTTGCGGTTGCGAAAAACCGTTGAGCGACCGGCGGTCCCCGGCAGGTTGACGCCGGCTGTGCCACCCCTAGCGTTCGTCTATGGGCTGGGATGTGCGTTTTAATAAAGGTGTTCACCTGCCGCAGGCCGGGCTCTGGCTGGATGCCCGGCACGGCGTCACGCGCGCCTTTGTTTCCCATGCGCACTCCGACCATATCGCCGGCCACCGGGAAATCATCTGCACCGCAGCCACGGCGTGCTTCATGCGCGCGCGGCTGCCGGGCCGGCGCCACGAGGTGATTCTCCCCTTCGGCGAGGCCCATCCGTTGAAATTCGATTGCTTGCTGCGGCTGTTTCCCGCCGGACATATCCTCGGCTCTGCCATGCTCCACCTTACGACGGAGCACGGCGCGTTGCTTTACACCGGGGATTTCAAGACCCGCCCAAACCTCGCCGCCGAATCCTGCGCCGCGCCACGTGCCGACGTGCTCATCATGGAAACCACTTTCGCCCTGCCGCGTTACGTCTTCCCGCCTGATGCGGAAGTGCAGGCTGGCATCATCGCTTTTTGCCGCGAAACCCTTACCACCCCATCCACCCCCGTGCTGTTTGCCTACAGCCTCGGCAAGAGTCAGGAGCTGCTGCAGCTGGTCGGTGGAGCCGGTCTGCCGGTCATGTTGCATCCCCAGGCATTTGCCATGACACAGCTCTACTCCCAGTTAGGGACGAGTTTGCCGCGCTACACCAAATTCAGTCCCGACCAGCATCGCGGCCATGTCGTCATCATGCCGCCGCAGGCCGACAGCCTGCATCTGATTCACCCGAAACGCACTGCCGCCGTCACCGGCTGGGCGATGGATTCCAGCACCCGTTACCAGTATGGCTGCGATGCCGCCTTTCCGCTCTCCGACCACGCCGGCTATGACGATCTGCTGGCCTTCGTCGATCGGGTGCAACCGCGTATTGTCTACACCCTGCACGGCTTTGCCCGGGAATTTGCGGCAACCCTTCGTGCCCGTGGAACGGAAGCGTGGGCCATCGGACAGGGCAACCAGCTGGAACTTTCCTTGTAGCGGCCGCACTTCCAGCCAATCCTGCTGTCCATGTCAGCCGTGAGACCGTTCTTGCTCGCCACTTTCCTGGGAACATTCCCACTCGCGTCTGCCGCCCCCTTCACCGCCTTCCGCGACGGCGAAACTCTCACCTACAAGGTCGGATTTGCCATCTTCAGCCGCGCCGGGGAACTCACCATCGCGGCGCATCAGGACAAGGCTGAGGGGATCGATATTTTCCGCGTCGCAACCGATACCCGGTCGCGGGGATTCGTGCGCGGGCTCTATGCTTTCGACAATAAGGCGGAGGTGGTCATCGAGCAGGCCACCGGCCGCATGCTCTCGGTCAGAGAGAGTGGCGCGGATCCCAAGCGCGCCACCGATTCGGAGATCGTCTTCGACTACACCCGGCGGATCGCTCACTTCACGGACCGTGTCCGCACCGAGCGCACCGCTGCGGTCGACATCCCCGAAGGCGACCCGCTCGACTTGATCAGTGCGCTCGTGCAGACCCGTGAGTGGGGCCTCAAGCCCGGCGAGAAACGCGACGTGCTGGTGCAGTTTGGCCGCGATTTCTATCCGCTCTCAATCCATGCCGAGGCCTACGAAACTGTCCATACTCCTCTTGGCACCTACCGCACCCTGGTGCTGGTCCCGCGGATGGAAAAGGACCCCAAGGGCCTGTTCAAACGCGGTGGCGAGATCAAGGTCTGGATCTCACAGGACACCCATGCCCTGCCCGTGAAGATGCAGCTCCGCCTCAAGGTTGGCGCGGCCACGCTTCTGCTCACCCGCTACGACCCGGGCGTTCCCGCGCCGGCAGCTGTTGCGGATCAAAAATAAACCGCCACGGTTTCACCGCCCATTTCGGACCCGCGTAACCGACGCCGATTCGCGGCGTCGCTTCAATCAGCCGGCGAGGCACGACGATCCCGTGGTTTTCTAAATGGAGACCGCTTTCCCGCGTAGCTTTCACCCCATTCAACCGCCGGCCGATGCCCAGTGCCTTGGTTAGACGCCCCGGACCAGTGATTTCTTTCACCCCGCGGATTAACACTGCGGAGGGATGCCCCGCTGGTCCCGTCACCAGATTCAGCATCTCGTGCACGCCGTAGCAGAGGTAAACATACCAGACTCCACCCCGGCCATACAGCACCTCGGTGCGCGCAGTCCGGCCCTTGCTTGCGTGGCAGGCAAGATCGCGCTCGCCGTGATACGCCTCCACTTCAGTGATTAGCCACGCTTCGCTTCGACCTGCGCAAGTGCGCACTAACAGCTTGCCCAGTAGCCACCTCGCGATGCCGATCGTGTCACGTCGCTGCAGTTCACTCGCCCGCACTAATCGTCCCATGTCCGCGAGTTGTGTCACTGGATTCACCCGCGGCAAGCCGGCAGTTGCCCGCGGAATATTGTTTTCCGGGGGAAAATAAAATAATCCTTGCTTACCCCTCCCCCGCTCCCCTTATTTCGCCCCTTTGAATTTATGAAAGCCACTATCAAGACACAGGGAAAGCAGTTCTCGGTCAGCGAGGGCGATATCCTCATCGTCGACCGCTATCCCAAGACGGAAACCGGCTCCACCGTTGAGATCACCGAGGTGCTGTCTGCCGGCGAAGGTGACGCCTTCAAAGTTGGCACTCCCTTCCTCGTCGGCGCCTCGGTCACTGCCAAGATTCTCGAGAACAAACGTGGCAAAAAGGTTATCGTCTTCAAGAAAAAGAAGCGCAAGGGCTACGAGCGCAAGCGCGGCCACCGTCAGGAACTTTCCGTCATCAAGATTGAATCCATCTCCGCCTAAGGATCCGCCATGGCACATAAAACAGGTCAAAAATCCTCCAGCAACGGCCGGGACAGCCAGTCCAAACGCCTCGGCGTGAAACTCTTTGGCGGCCAGAAGGTCATCGCCGGCAACATCATCGTCCGGCAACGCGGCACCAAGTATCATCCCGGCCGCGGCGTCGGCGTCGGCCGCGACTGGACGCTGTTCGCCCTGCGCGATGGCACGATCGAATTCGACAAGGCCCACCGCAAGGTAAACGTCGTCTGAGTAGTCTCCCAGAACAGTTTCTCCAGCGTGCCCCCTGGCACGCTTTTTTGTTTGTAGGCTTCCTGTGGCCGGCGATTCACTCCTCCCGTGTCCGACCGTCTGTCAGAACTCCGTCGCCAGCGCGCCCTGCTGCAGGAACACCTCGCATCGCTTGAACGCGAGATCGCTACGGAGGCATTCCGGCCAGAGATTCCGCCGGACAACAGGGTTGCCCCTAATTCCAAAGTTACCCTTCCATTGCCCACCCTGACTTCTCCGCCTCAGGGCGATGGGTCCACGTCAGCTGATCCAGAGAAAACACTCGAGCAATACCAGACTGAACCGCAGTCCATCCATCGCGAAGTCAAGCGCGGCTGCCTGTTGTATTTTGCCGTGGCCTTGGCGATTGTTGTCCTGGGTGTTCTGGCTCTGTATCTGCGTTCCACCAAATAAGCGTCAGATCGGTGTGGGCGCTCCAGCGGCGTTCCAGGAAGCCCACACGGCTTCGGTAAAACGCATGTATTCCACGCCGGTGGCAAAATCCGTCAGCCGCACCGGCTTGCCTTCACGGATGCTCTCGATGAAGTCCGCCTCCACGCGCCACCCGCCGCGCTTCTCGGGCGGTATTGTCACGAGTTGCTCGTCTTCACCCGGCCGGCCCAGCCGCAGTTCGTTTTTATGCAAATCCAGTCGCAATCCGGCCTTGGCTCCGTTGAGTCTAATCTCGGACCGCGGGGCGCTGGTTTCCGCGCCACTGAAATGCGCCACCAGCCGCGCGCCGTTCGCGTAACGGCCGCAGATGCTCAGGCTCTCGGGTATTAGCACGGGGTGCATCCGCCCGGCCTCGTCGCTGCGCTCGCGAGTGAAGATCGCCGCGTCAGCCCGCACCCAGGCCGGCGCCTTACCGAGCCAGCGCAACGCCATCTCGTAATAAATGCCCATGAACATCGTGTTCATGCCGCTCATCTCGTGGTCGAAGCGGAAATTCATCGGCGTGGAGGGATTCGCCGCCGCGGCGTTGGTGCAGGTCAGCACCACCTCCCGCAGTTCGCCAAGCACGTCCGCCGCCAGCATTTCCCCGACGGTGGCGTCGAATGGCAACGACATCGGAGCCGGCACGATTTGCGCCGCGAGTTCAGGGTGCTGTTGCGCTTCGGCGAGCATCGCCTCCGCCTCGACGAGGTTGCACGCCATGCGGGCCTCGGTCAGCACGTGCTTGCCGGCCCGCAGCGCGGCAACACTCAACTCGGCATGCAGATTGGGCCAGGTGCCAATGCAGACCGCATCGATGTCCGGAGCCGAGACGATCTGCCTCCAGTCGTCCGCGACGCGGGGGATGCCGAATTCCCGCGCGACTCGTTCGCCGGACTCGCGCGATCGGTTGCAGACTGCCGCGACTTCCACTCCGGTGATCGCTTGCAGCCCGGGGATATGCTTCAACCGCGTGTTGGCGCCCGCACCGATCATACCGACCCGAATCGTCATTTTCCCTTTCTCCGTGCGCTGCGCTGTTTGCTTTGCAGTTGAACCGACGCAGCGATGATCTGCCGGTAGATGCGGCGGAGTTGCCCGGCGGTGCTCGGTCCGGCATTGGCGGTGCAGACGTTGCGCAGGATCTCGGCCGAGCGCTTCGGAGAGTAGCTCGCGAGGCCGCGTTCCGCCTTCCAGGTGCCAATGCGCCCGACGGTGGCGAGCCGTTGGTTGAGGAGTTTCACCAAGCGCCGGTCGAGGATATCGATCTTCGAGCGCAAACGGGTCAGTTCACTCATGAGGGAGGCCGTTCCGTCTGCTCCGTCGTCGGCCCGAGGGCCATCTGGGCCTCTTCTTTTTCGTCGAGTCCCATGTCAGCATCGGTCGCGTGCCGGGGCTGGCTGGCGGACTGCAGCCAGGCGTCGATCTGTCGGGGCGAAAGCACATCCGAGGCGGGCAAATCCTCCAGTGATTTGAGCCCCACGAATTCGAGGAAAATCTCGTTCGTGCCGTATTGGATCGGGCGGCCAGGCAAATCGGCACGTCCGACAATGTAGATCAAGTCACGCTCCAAGAGCTTGCTCAAGCCGGCATCGGCCGAAACGCCCCGAATCTGCTCAATCTCGGCGCGGGTCACCGGCTGCCGGTAGGCGATGACGGCGAGTGTTTCCAAAGACGAGGGGCTGAGGCGGACCGGCGGCGGCTCGTTGCGGAGCAGCCTCACCCAGCGGGCAAAGCGCGGTTGGGTGACGAGCCGCCAGCCGTTGTGTCCCTCCACCAGCAGCAGTTCGCTGTCGGAGGCCTTTGCTTCGGTCGAGATAGTTTCCATGCCCTCCCGGATTTGGGTCGCCGTCACAAAAGTGGGAACCTCGCGATAGTATTTCTCGTCCTCGACCGCGGCGAAGAGCGCACCGGCGGATTCACCCTGGACTGGCGTCTCTCCCGGAGCCGCCGGGGCGGCGGACTCATCGGTCAGTGGCAGGTTGGTCGCCTGCTCGTGTAACCGCGCAAACGCCGTCTGGATGTCTTTCACCGACAGTGGTCCGCTGGACGCGAGCAACATCACTTTCAACACACGCTTGAGATCAAAGGCCATGCTTTCGCTCCAGTGATGCGTCGAAGCACGGACCGCGCAATCCCGAAAAATGCCCGCTTTTCAGGCTAGCCGCGATGTCCGGCACCGGTTACCAATCACCCAACATGAATTGGGAACGTTTCAAGTCGCTCCACTGTGCGCCGCCAAAGCTTGGCCTGACTCTCGATGTCAGTCGGATGCCTTTCCCCGGCGATTACCTGGACTCTTTGGCCTCGAGATTCCAGCAGGCATTCGCCGACATGGCTGTTCTTGAGCAGGGCGCAGTCGCCAATCCGGATGAAAATCGGATGGTCGGGCACTACTGGCTCCGGGCGTCGCACTTGGCACCGGCCGAGGAGATCGCCGAGGCTATCACCGGCACACTCGCCTCGATCAAGGAGTTTGCCACCAAAGTCCACCGGGGAGACATCGCCCCGCCCGGCGGCGGCAAATTCAGGGAAGTCCTGGTCATCGGCATCGGCGGTTCGGCGCTTGGACCGCAGTTCGTCAGCCACGCGCTCGGCCGGCTGCGCGGACGCCGGGACAAGATGCGGTTGAGCTTTTTCGACAACACCGATCCCGACGGCATGGACTATGTGCTCGCCGAACTCGGCAGTCGCCTGAAGCACACGCTGGTGCTCGTCATTTCCAAATCCGGCGGCACGCTGGAAACCCGCAACGGCATGCTCGAAGCCCGGGCCGCCTTCGCGCGTCACGGTCTCGATCATTCCAAGCACTTTGTCGCCGTCACCGGGGCGGGCTCGAAGCTCGACCAACTCGCCCAAAAGGAAAGCTGGCAGGCGCGATTTCCCATGTGGGACTGGGTCGGAGGGCGCACCTCGGAATTCAGCGCCGTGGGTCTATTGCCCGCCGCGCTGCAGGGAATCAAGATTGACCAGATGCTCGCTGGAGCCGCGGCCATGGATGCAGTCACCCGCCAGCCCTCATTGCGGGGCAATCCCGCCGCCCTGCTGGCCGCGATGTGGCTATGGGCTACGGATGGCCGCGGGGCGAAGGACATGGTCATCCTGCCCTACAAAGACCGCCTGCTGCTCTTTTCGCGCTACCTGCAGCAACTCGTGATGGAATCGCTCGGCAAGGAACTTGATCTGGCCGGTCGCACCGTTAACCAGGGCATTGCCGTCTACGGCAACAAGGGCTCGACCGACCAGCACGCCTACGTCCAGCAACTGCGGGAGGGCGTGAACAATTTCTTCGTCACCTTCATCGAAGTGCTCAAGGATCGCGACCAACCGGCTTCACTTGAAGTCGAATCCGGCGTGACCAGCGGTGATTACCTGCAGGGCTTCATGCTCGGCACCCGCGAGGCGCTCGCCGAGAAGGACCGCCACTCCATCACTATTACCATCCCGGACATATCACCACGTTCCATTGGAATGTTGATCGCCCTTTATGAGCGCGCCGTGGGGTTCTATGCCTCGCTGGTTGGCATAAATGCCTATCACCAACCGGGCGTCGAGGCGGGCAAGCAGGCCGCCGGTGGTGTCATTGAGCTCCGGCGGCAGATCGTCGCCGCCCTCCACGCAACCGCTGGCACCGCCTTCACCGCGGAGTCCCTGGCCGCGCGGATCAACCAGTCAGCCACGACGGAACTGGTCTACAAAATTCTCGAGCACCTCGCTGCCAATCCAGGCAACGGGATCGTCAAGACGCCCCGCAAGCCGTGGCACCAATCAACCTACGCCTTGCTCGCATGACCGCGCGGACATTCATTGTGTTTCTAGGCGCCGGTGCACTGGCGCTGGCCGTAGCCTTGGTTTATGCACGCCGGGAAAATCAGCAGCTCATCGCCAGCAATCGTCAAATCTACCAGCAACTCGCCGCCGCTCGTTACGAGGCCAAGAGTGTCCGGCAACATCTGCGGGCGCTTGAGCAGGGAGCCACCGCACTCGATGCCCAGCTAGGCTCGGCCAAGACCCGCGCCGCAATGAGTGAATTCAAATCCGTCCTACTCGATCACGAGCTGGGTGCGGTCACCGCCCGGCTCACGGAACGCGAGCAAAGGGAGGTGACCCTGCTGGCCGAGCTCGCCATGCTCCGCGAGGAGCGCCCGCGGGTGACGGGTGACGGGAACGAACCGAGGGAACTCCAGCAACGAATCACGCGGCTGGAAGGGCAACTGGCGGCGCTGCTGGTCCGCAGCCTTGAGACATCATCCCCCGCGGCGGCTACCCTTCTGGCTCCCGCGACTTTTTCGGTGGTGAAAGTCGGATTGCGCGAGTCCTTCGTGGTTGTCGATTACGGCACTGAGCATGGCAGCCGGCCGGGGGAAATTCTTCGTCTCCTCCGGGACGACCGGGCGCTGGCCCTCGTGCAGGTCAGCGACGCCCGGGACCGCTTTTCGATCGCCCAAGTTCTGCCTCGTTCCCGGAAAGAGCAGTTGCACAGCGGCGATTTAGTCGTATTAGCGAGGTAATCTATGCGAAAATTTCTTTACGCCTTTCTCCTGGCCCTGCTCGGTCTTTGTGGACTCGCCGGCTGCTCTTCGCCAAACGAAGAATCGTCCATCCCGTGGAGCCGGCCCGCTGACTGGGAGGGTCGCATTCCGGGCATGGGCAAGTAATCGCTCGCCGCGTTTTCTCACCGCAAATCCGGCCTTGCGCCGGATTTTTTATGGCCACCGTCAACGCTTCGCTCACTCCTCTTCCCGGGCACCTCTATGTGGTCGCCACTCCGATCGGCAACCTTGCCGATCTGACGGAGCGCGCCCGGGCCATCCTCGGCGCCACCGACCTCGTCGCTTGCGAGGACACCCGCACGACCGGCGCGCTGCTCAAACACCTTGGGTTGCACCGCGAACTCGTTTCCTATCACGAGCACAACGAAACCGGGGCCGCCGAGAACCTCGCCGGGTTGATCGCCGGTGGCAGGTCCGTCGCGCTGGTCAGCGATGCCGGCACACCCGGTCTGAGCGACCCGGGCTTCCGCCTCGTGCGCGCCTGCCGCCGCCGCCGGCTGCCCGTTGTCCCCGTTCCCGGGCCCAGCGCCCTGACCGCCGTGCTCTGTGCCGCCGGCCTCCCGACCAACGGATTTCTCTTCGTCGGCTTTCTGCCGCCCAAATCCGCCGCCCGCACCGTGTTCCTCGAAAAATACCGCAACTTCGACTACACTCTGGCCCTTTACGAGAGTTGCCACCGGATTGACAAATTTGCGGCGGAGATTGTCACCGTGCTCGGTCCCGAACGGGTGATTTGCATCGCCAAGGAGGTGACAAAACTGCACGAGACCTTCCTCGTCGGCCTCGCCGCCGACGTGGCCGGACAGCTCGCTCGAATGAGTCATAAGGGTGAGTTTGTCGTGCTCATTGCGCCGAAGGATTTCACGCCCTGACCATGCGTCCCGTCGTCGCTGTAGTCGATATTGGCAGCAACTCCATCAAGGTGCTGGTCGCTACACGCAGCGACAGCGGCAATATCAGGACGCTCGCTACCCGCGCCATCGATGCGCGCATCAGTGCTGGCATCAATCGGACCGAGCCCCGCCTGAGCGCCGACGGGATGGCGCGCGGTCTCGTCGCCACCCGCGAGTTGCTGGCAGGCGTGGGGGCATACGCTCCCGACCGGATCCTGCTCGTTGCCACCAGTGCGGTCCGCGATGCCGTCAACGGCCCGGAGTTTGGCGCCCTCGTCGCGCGGGAGACCGGCCACAAAATCCGCGTCTTGACTGGCGAGGAGGAAGCCGCAGGCATCGGTCACGGTCTGACCTGCGAACCTGCGCTGGCCGCCCTGCAGGATTTTTATGTCTTCGACCTCGGCGGTGGCAGCCTTGAGTGCCTCGCCTTTCGCGGACGCCGGGTGGAGCAATCGCTCAGTTTGCAACTCGGCTGCGTGCGGCTCACCGAAAAGTTTGTGCCCGACGCCTCGGCGGCTTTCCCCGCCGTTGCCTGCAACCAAATCCAGCAACATGCCAAGGCCGCACTTTCGGCATTCCGGTTCGCCCTGCCTGCGGCGTCGGTTGGCGTCGGGACGGGCGGGACAGTCGCCAGCATTCGCAGCATTCGTGCCGCCGCCGTCGGTTGCAAAGCCGAGGAGACTTCCCCGTTGGTTCCACTGTCTGAACTCCGTGATTTGCTTGGCCGACTGGCCCCGCTGACGCTGGCCGAGCGCCGGCAGGTGTCCGGCCTGTCCGCCGCCCGGGCCGATGTCTTTCCCACCGCCCTCGCGACTCTCCTCGCCATCGCCGAGCAGGGCGGGCTCGGCGCATTTCAGCACTCATTCTATAATCTCCGGTATGGCCTTGCCGCTGAATTGCTGGACGAGCTCGCCTGAAACCTTTTCTCTTGCACACCTCATGAAACACCCCCCCCGCTCCTTGTTTTCGCAACTTTTCCTCCGCATCGCGCTGCTACTGACGGCCGGCGTGCTGCACGCGGCGGACGATGCCCCGACCTCACTGCTGGGCTTTGCAGCCGGCCGGGTGCCCGCACAGTTGCAGCGGGAAATATTCTTCGACACCCAGCTCAAGGCTGGCGACCTCCGTGACTGGCTGGAAGTCATGTCCTCCGAGCCTAACCATGTGGGCTCTCCACACGACAAATGGAACGCGGAGTTCACGCTCGGGAAATTCCAAGAATGGGGCTGGGACGCCCGCATTGAAACTTTTTATGTGCTCTACCCCACACCCAAGAGCACCTCGCTGGAGATGGTGGCCCCGGTCAAATTCACGGCGAAACTCCACGAACCGCCGGTCGCGGGCGACCGCACGTCCGACAAGACCAAGGACGCGCTCCCTTCCTATCATGCCTACGGCGCCGACGGTGACGTCACCGCCGAACTCGTCTACGTCAACCAAGGCATGCCCGACGACTACAAGGAGCTCGAGCGTCGCGGCATCAGCGTCAAGGGCCGCATCGTGATTGCGCGTTACGGCGGCGGCTGGCGCGGCCTGAAGCCCAAGCTCGCCTACGAGCACGGCGCCATCGGCTGCCTCGTGTATTCCGACCCGCACGACGATGGTTATAGCACCAACGACACCTATCCCAATGGCGGCAGCCGGCCGGCCGATGGCGTGCAGCGCGGCTCGGTCGCCGATATGCCGGTTTATCCCGGCGATCCGCTCACGCCCAACATCGGAGCTACGCAGGACGCCAAGCGGCTGACCATAGCCGAGGCAAAGACGGTTCTGAAGATACCGGTCATGCCCATTTCCTATGCCGACGCGCAGCCGCTCCTGGCCGCGCTCGGTGGCCCGGTCGTGCCGGCGAACTGGCGCGGCGCGCTGCCTATTACCTATCACTTCGGCCCGGGCCCGGCCAAGGTTCACCTCGCCATCTCCTCCGACTGGAGCCTCAAGCCCATCTACGACGTCATCGCCACTATACGCGGCGTCGAACTGCCGGACGAATGGATTCTTCGCGGCAATCACCGCGACGGTTGGGTTTTTGGCGCGTGGGATCCCCTCTCCGGCCACGTCGCCATGATGGCCGAGGCCAAGGCCCTCGGGGCACTCGCCAAGCAGGGTTGGAAGCCCCGCCGGACACTCGTCTATTGCAGTTGGGATGGCGAGGAACCCGGCTTGTTGGGTTCCACCGAGTGGGCCGAGACCCACGCCGTGGAACTGCAGAAAAAAGCGCTGCTCTACATCAATTCCGATACGAACACGCGCGGCTTCTTCGGGCCGGGCGGCAGCCATTCCTTTCAGGGCCTGGTCAGCGAAGTCGCGGCGCAGGTCCGCGATCCCGAGACGGGCGTGTCCGTGCTCGAGCGTCTCCGGGCGAAAATCCTCGTCAATGGCGCGAAAAAGACCGCGAGCGAGGACGAGAAAGCGGCGGCGAAATTTGTCGCTACTCTACCGGGTGTGCCCATCGAGGCGCTCGGCTCAGGCTCAGATTTCACCCCCTTCCTCCAGCATCTTGGCATCACCACCCTGAGCCTCGAATACGGAGGTGAAGACCAGCAGGCGGGCGTCTATCACTCCATTTACGACTCCTTCGACCACTATGTGCGCTTCGGCGACCCGGGCTTCGCCTACGGCATCACCCTCGCCCAGACCATCGGCCGCGTCATGCTGCGCTTGGCCGATGCCGATGTGCCCCCGATGCGGTTCGGTGACTTTGCTGACACAGTCGGGCGCTACACCGAGGAGATCCACAAGCTCGCCGACAATACCCGGGAGGGCACCGAGCAGCTCAACCGTCTGCTCGACGCGAAGGCCTACCAACTCGCCGCTGATCCCACGGAAACCTACATCTCGCCCGTGCGGGAGACTAGCGTGCCGTTCCTCAACCTCACGCCGCTCGACAACGCGGTGCTCCGCCTCCAGGGCAGCGCCAAGGCCTGCGACGAAGCCTGCGCCCGCGCCGTCGCCGCCGGCGTGCCGTTCAGCGCCGCCCAGCGCGCCGAACTCGCCAGCCTGATGCAAGGCCTGGAGCAAAGTCTTACCAACGAGGGCGGCCTGCCCGGCCGCGAGTGGTTCAAGCACATGATTTACGCGCCGGGCTTGCTCACCGGCTACGGTGTGAAGACCCTTCCCGGGCTGCGCGAAGCCATCGAGCAACGCCAGTGGACACAGGCCGAGCACTATGCCGCGATCATCGCCGGTGTTCTCGACGCCTACCGCGACCGCCTCGACAAGACTGCCACGCTGCTCAAGAGCGCCGCCACTAAGAACTGAGTCTCTTCAGTTATGCCTTCTTGGGCTGATGCAAGGCTGTGAGCAAGGCGGTGAAATCCTCCGGCAGCGGAGCATGCAAGTCCATTGTCTTGCCGGACACGGGATGAGTGAAGACGAGGTGCTCGGCATGGAGCATCACGCGCCGGGGTGCGGGTAGATCAGCCCGCGGTCTCCACCCGTAGACGCTGTCGCCCAGCAGCGGGTGCCCGAGCGATCTCAGATGCACGCGTATCTGGTGCGTGCGGCCGGTATGGATGCGGCAGCGCACCAGGGCGGCCTTGTCGCCAAATTTTTCCACCACTGCCCAGTCGGTCCGAGCCGACCGACCGCCCTCGCCCACCGTCATCCGGTGCCGTTGGGTCGGATGCCGGCTGATGGCACGGTCGATGGTGCCGTGGTCGGTCTTCGGCGCGCCGGAAACGAGTGCGAGATATTCCTTCTTGAGCGTCCGTGACGCAAACTGGTCGGCCAGTGCGCGGTGCGCGGAGTCGCTCTTCGCCACGACAATCAGGCCCGTCGTCTCCTTGTCGATGCGGTGCACGATGCCGGGGCGTTCGACCCCGCCGATGCCGCTCAGCGTGCCGGCGCAATGCGCGAGCAGAGCGTGCACGAGGGTGTCCTCGCCCGTGCCCACCCCCGGATGCACCACCATGCCGGCGGGTTTGTTCAGCACGATGAGGTGCTTGTCCTCAAAGATCACTTCGAGCGGAATGTCCACCGGCTTCAGCCGGGCAAGCGTTGTTTCCGGAAATGAAAACTCCAGTATTTGGCCGCCGGCGACCGTGTCACTCTGGGCGATTACCTTGCCAGCGGCATTTACCAGTCCGGCCTCAAATGCCCGCTGGAAGGCAGCCCGGCTGTGCGCTGGGAAGGCGGCGGCCAAGATCTTGTCCGCCCGTGTGCGACGGACGCTCGGCGGGACGACGTAGGTGGTCATGGCGCGGCAATTACGGCGTCGAGCTGGTCGAGCCAGGGATTTTTCTGCGCTGCGGGCATCAGCGCCACCTCGAAGCCATTGCGGGCGAGCTGCACCAACTCCTTGCGCGTGAATCCGCAATGGTAAGCCAGCGCCTCATATTCGTCTGTCAAGGCGTTGCCGAAAGATATGGGATCGTCCGTGCTTACCGTCACCTTCACTCCCGCGTCGAAGAGCTGACGGATTGGATGATTGGCCAGCGTGATGCCGGGCATGAGCTTGTGGTTGCTGATCGGGCAGATGTCGAGCGCCACGCGGCTGTGGGCGAGTTCGTCAACGAGCGCAACATTTTCGGCCGCCCGAACGCCGTGCTCGAGGCGATGAGGCTGGAGTTCGTTCAGGACACGGCGCACAAAGTCCGCCCCCATGAACTCGCCGGCGTGGGCCTTGGTGTATTTGCCGGCGCGGTGCGCGGCCGCCCAATACTCCGCGGTCCACGACTCCAGTGGCTGGTCTTCCGGCCCGTGCAGATCGATCCCAGCCAGTTCGGGCCAGCCCAGTGCGTCCTCCAGCACGGGCCGCATTTTCGGGCCGGCACCTGTGTGGTGGATTCCTAGGAATACACGCACCTCCAGTCCTACGGGAACCGCCGCCCGGATGGCGGCGAGAATCTCGTATCCGTCCAGACCGAGGAGCTCAATCACTCCGGAAGCAAAGCTGGTCTCGACGTATTTCACATTCTGGGCGACGTGGCGGGCGAAGACGATCTTCGCGGCCTCATGGTAGCGCTCTGGCGACGTATACCAAGAAATGGCCATGCCGATCAGCTCCTGTTCGAAATGCGCAAAGTCCCGGAACTTGAAGTCCGGAGCCCAGGAATCAGGTGGCCGGCTGAACCCGGGCCGCGCGCGTTGCAGCAACTCGAACGGCAGTGCTCCCTCGATGTGGAGGTGCGTCTCCGTCTTGGGCAGCGACTGGATAAAGGCGGCGAGAGAGGATTCTGGGAGCATGGTCTTCAGGTGGGACCCTACTGCCGGGCTTACCGCGCGGCACACGGCCCGGCGCTCTGTCCCTACCCTTTCTTGAGCAATTCTTCGGGGTTCAATTTCTGGAGGGCCTTCGGCACGAACTGACCGTCCTTGCGGACGAGCCTGCCGTCGAACCAGATTTCGCCGCCGCCATAATCAGGCCGCTGGATGCAGACCATATCCCAGTGGACGGCGGACTTGTTGCCATTGCCACCGGTTTCGTAGGCTTGGCCGGGCGTGAAGTGAAACGAGCCGGCTATTTTTTCGTCGAAGAGAATGTCACGCATCGGCTGCTGGATGTGCGGGTTGAACCCGAGGGCGAACTCGCCGATGTAGCGCGCGCCGGCATCGGTATCCAGAATGTCGTTCAACCGTTTCGTGTTGTTGCTCGTGGCCTCGACGATCCGGCCCTGCTTGAAGATGAGGCGGATGTTGTCGAACGAGGTGCCAAGGTAGACGGTTGGGGCGTTGTATTGGATGACTCCCTCGACCGATTCCTTCACGGGACAGGAGAAAACCTCGCCGTCCGGGATGTTCTTGGTGCCGCCGCACGGCACGGAGCCGATGCCCTTGATGGAGAAACGCAAGTTCGTGCCCGGACCCTTGATCTCGACCCGGTCGGTCCGGTCCATCAGATCGGCGAGGGCCTTCATGCCGGGTCCGTAGCGCCGGTAGTCGAAGGTGCAGACACGGAAATAGAAATCCTCGAATCCCTCGGAGCTCATGCCCGCCTGCTGCGCCATCGCGGACGTAGGCCAGCGCAGCACGACCCACTTCGTCTTGTTGACCCGGTAATCGAGCACGGGCTTGAGGATTTTCGCCGTCAATTGCACGCGCTCAGACGGCACATCGGAAGTTTCGAAGATGTTGTCCGAACCCCGGACGGCGATGTAGGCCTGCATCCGCTGCATGCGGATCAACTCCACATCGGCAATGGTCTGGTATTGCTCGGCAGTGGCGGCCCGCAGCATCTCGCGGGTGATGCGCGCACGCTGAATGTTGACAAAGGGTATCGCCCCCCGGTCCCGGACGGCGCGGATCAGCGCGCCGACAAAGGTATCCGGAATGTCAAACGCGTCGATCAACACGCGCTCGTTTTTTTGCAAATTGATGGAAAAACCGGTCAGCACTTCCGCCAGCCTGTTGTAACGGGGATCACTCATGTCCCAGCTATCACGACTCGCAGCGGGGCGTTCAACCCCAAATCACTCCGCCGTCCCGCTGCCGGTGTCGTCCGCTGGCCGGCCGCGGGGAAAGCAGATTTTTCCCACCGCCTCGTCGAAGTCGGCCGCCCCGCGGAGAATGTCGATTTCCAGGCGCAGGTAATAGCAGGGTAGCGGATATTTCTCGTCCGCCGCGAGCCGCACGGCGTCCTTTTCCGTTGTCACGACAAACTCAGCGCCCGCCTGCACCGCTCCGGCAAACACCTCCTGGATATCTTCATGGGTGAAACGGTAGTGGTCGAGGTAGCGTTGCGTGTGCACGAGCCGGGCGCCGGCCTCGCGCAGGAACGCCTCGAAACTCTCCGGCGTCGCAATCCCGCTGAACGCGGCGATGCTCCGGCCGCGCAGCTCGGCCAGTTCGCACCGTTCGCCGTTGCCGATTCGCTGCAGGTATTGCGGTTGATGGGCGCATTCGATGATTTCCACGTCCGGGTTGAAGCGGCGGATGACGGCTTCGAGCTCCTCGTCGCGGTGGCCGCGGGACTTGGTCAAAAAGACATAGGAGGCGCGGCGAAGATGCCTCACCGGCTCGCGCAGGATGCCGCGCGGAAGCAGGTGGCCGTTGCCGAACGGGTTGGTCTTGTCGACGAGCAGGAGATTGAGCCGGCCCTTGAGCGGGAGGTATTGGAATCCGTCGTCCAGCACGAGGGTATCGCAGCCGAATTTTTTGATCGCATACGCGCCGGCTTTCACTCGGTTTTTGTCCACGAGGACGACGACGCCCGGCAGGTTGCGCGCAAGCATGTAGGGCTCGTCACCGGCGAGTTCCGAGTCGAGCAGCACCCGCGCACCGTCGCTCACCACGCGCGGCGGCGGTTCCTCGGTGTGCGTGATCCAGAACCACCATTTTTTCCAGAACGGCGGCGCCTTGCTCATGTAGCCGCGGCTGAGAATGGCGACCTTGCGGCCGCGGTCGCGCAGTGAACGGGCGAATTTCTCCACCACCGGTGTCTTGCCCGTGCCGCCGACGGTCAGGTTGCCCACCACCACCACGAGACAGCCCAGCGGCTGGTCGCGGAGGATGCGGTGCCGGTAGAGCCACAGTCTGAGTTGCACAATGCCGCTGAAGAGATTCGAGCACACCTGCAGGAACACCGCGAGTAGGGCCGCCGCCGTCCCCTCGCGCCGGCCCATGATGACATCGATGGCGAACTGCTCGAATTCGTTGGCCTTGGTGCGAATCCAGCGTTTGGGCATGAGGGAGAAAGGCTTTGACCTGCGGGGGCGTGGGTTGGTGAATCCTTGCTAGACGCCGGGCCCGCGACATGCAACACCAGCGTCATCAACGATGACCTACAAGCTTTTCATCCCCGGTCCCGTGGCCGTTTCGGAAAAAACCCTGCGCGCCATGACCCGGCCCATGATCGGCCACCGCAGCAACGATTTCGTCGCACTCTACCGCTCGCTGCAGCCGGAGTTGCAGGCGCTCTTCGGCACCCGCGACCCGGTATTTCTCGGCACCAGCAGCGCCTGGGGCGTGATGGAGGGCGTGCTTCGCAATGTGGTCCGGCGAAAGGTGCTCTGCTGCATGAATGGGGCGTTCTCGGACAAATGGCTCGACGTCGCCTGCCGTTGCGGGCTCGACGCCGCTCCGCTGCAATTTGCTTGGGGCCAGCCGGTCGATCCCGCCGCCCTCCGCGCGGAACTGGCCAAAGGCGGCTACGACGCCGTGACGCTCATCCACAACGAGACTTCGTGCGGCTGCATGAGCGACCTGCCGGCATTGGCCGCGGTGCTGCGCGAGTTCCAGGACGTCCTCAGTATTGTGGACACGGTCAGCTCCTTCAGTGCCATACCGCTTCAAAAGGATGCGCTCGGGCTCGACATCATCATCGCCGGTTCGCAGAAGGCGCTCGCGCTGCCCCCCGGACTGACGCTCTGCACCGCCTCGGCGCGCACACTGGCGCGGGCCGCCACAGTCGCCGGCCGCGGTTATTATTTTGATTTGCTCGAGTTTCAGAAAAACCACGAGGCCGGCATGACTCCCAGCACGCCTGTCATCCCGCTTATCTACGCGCTGGAATCAAAGCTGGGGGACATCCGTGCCGAGGGACTCGAGGCCCGCTACGCGCGGCACGCACGCCTGAATCGCACCGTCCGCGACTGGGGCCACGCGCGGGGCTTCACGCTTTTCCCAAAAAAGGACTACGGCTCGGTCACGTTGAACTGCTTCGCCAACACCCGCGGCGTCGACCTGGTTGCCCTCAACAAGGCGCTGAAACAGCAACACGGCTTCGTCATCGATGGTGGCTACGGCCCGCTGAAGGGAAAAACTTTCCGCATCTCCAACATGGGAGACGAGACCGACGAGACGATCGCCGCGCTGCTCAATGCGCTCGACGCCGTCCTCGTCGACCTGGGCGTGAAATAAGCCCTCGCGCGCGCGTCTCACGGAAAAAAGTATTGCTTGCGCTTGGCGACGGCCCGCCCTAACGGCTCGCCCCCACATGAAAACCCTCGTCATCGCCGAGAAGCCCTCCGTCGCGGCCGACCTCGCCCGCGCCCTCGGCAAGATTCCCAAGAAGGGCGACCACTACGAAAACGACGAATATGTCGTCTCTTCGGCGGTCGGCCACGTCGTGGAACTGAAGATGCCCGAGGACATCGACAAAAAGAAATACGGTTTCTGGCGGTTGGAAACCCTGCCGATCATTCCGGACGGTTTCGAACTCAAGCCCAGCGAGTCGTCCAAGGACCGTTTTAACCAACTCAAGAAGCTCATTGCCCGCAAGGATGTGAACCAACTCATCAACGCCTGCGACGCCGGCCGCGAGGGCGAACTCATCTTCACCTACCTGTGCCAGCTCGCGAAGAACAAGCACCCGGTGAAGCGCCTGTGGCTGTCTTCGATGACCAACGAAGGCATCCGCGAGGCCTTCAAGCACCTGCGCGACGGCGCGCAGATGCAGGGTCTCGCCGACGCCGCCCGTTGCCGCAGTGAGAGCGACTGGCTCATCGGCATCAACGGCACGCGCGCCATCACCAAGCGCATGTTCGGCTCGCGCGCGGGCAACGTCGCCTCGGTCGGCCGTGTGCAGACCCCCACCCTGGGCATCGTCTACGCCCGCGAACTGGAGATACGGAATTTCAAGCCGCGCAGCTTTTGGCGGGTAACGGCGCGTTTCGAGGTCGCCAAGGGCGTCTACGAAGGCGTCTACCAGCGCACGGATTTCAAGAAAAGCGACGACGAGCACGACCGCATCGACCGTCTCTGGGAGCAGGCCAGGGCCGAGGCCGTTGTCACGGCCTGCGCCGGCCAGCCGGTGGCCGCCGTCAACGAGGAGAAGAAGGCCAGCACGCAGATCGCCCCGCGCCTCTACGACCTGACCACCCTACAGCGCGAGGCGAACGGTCGCTACGGCTTCTCCGCCAAGCGCACCCTGCAGCTCACGCAAGCGCTCTACGAACGGCACAAGATGATCACCTACCCGCGCACCGATTCGCGCGCGCTCCCCGAGGACTATCTCCCGCTTGTGCGCCAGACGCTCGCCAATTTGCACGGCGCCCTGCAGCCGCACGCCCAGAAAGCGCTCGACCGCGGCTGGGTGCAGTTCAGCAAACGCATCTTCAACAATGCGCAGGTTTCCGACCATTTCGCCATCATCCCCACCACCCACGAGGCCAAGCACCTCGACGAGGCCGAGGCGAAGATCTTCGATATGATCGCGCGGCGCTTCGTCGCCGCGTTTTATCCCGTGGCGGAATTCGACATTACCACCCGGCTCAGCGTGGTGTCCGCCCACACCTTCAAGACCGAGGGCAAGGTGCTCACCGCGCCCGGCTGGCTCGAGGTCTACGGCAAGACTACCGTCGAAGAGGACGCGCCCGACGCGAAGGCTCTGCCCGCCCTCTCGCCCGAGGACCGGGACCAGGCGAAGACACTCGCCGCCGAGCTGCACAGCGAGGCCACTAAACCGCCGCCGCGTTACACGGAAGCGACGCTGCTATCTGCCATGGAGACCGCCGGCAAACTGGTCGAGGACGAGGATCTCGCCGAAGCCATGAAGGAACGTGGCCTGGGCACGCCCGCCACGCGCGCCGATACCATCGACGGCCTCATCTACCAGAAATATATTGACCGCCACCAACGCGAGCTCGTGCCCAGCACCAAAGCCGAGCAACTGATGCAGTTCCTCACCGCGGTAAAAGCCGAGGACATCACCAGCCCAGCCATGACCGGCGAGTGGGAATGGCACCTGCGCGAGATGGAACACGGCAAGTATTCCCGTGAGAAATTCATGGCGGAAATCATCAAGGAAACCCGCGGCATCGTGGAACGCGTGAAAGGCTTCGAGGAGGACGACTCCATCGCACGCGTCACCGACATCCCTTCGCCCACCGATGGCAAGCCGTTGCGCGAGACGTTGCGCGGCTACAAGTCGCAGGATGGCGAGTTCATGGTTTACAAAATCGTCGGCGGCCGCCGCATCGAAGAGCCGGAGGTCCGGGAGCTTGTCACCGCCGGCAAGGTTGGCCCGCTCGACGGTTTTGTGTCCCACAAGACCCGCAGCCGTTTTTCTGCCGTGCTCAAGCTCGTGAAGGACGCTGAAACCGGAAAGTGGAAAACGGAATTTGACTTCGGCGACAAAGCCGACCTCGCGACGCTCACGCCATTCTGGACTGACCCGGCAACGGGCGCCGAGTTGTGCGAAAGCGGAAGCAGCTTCATCCTGCGCGAGCGTGACCCGGCCGCCGAGGGCGGGTGGAAGCAGACTTTCCGCGTCGGCCGCATCATGTGCCAGAAGCCGGTTACTCAGGAGATGGCGATCGACCTGCTCGCCAAGGGCAAGACATCGCTCATCCAGGGCTTCATCTCCAAAAAAGGCCGGCCGTTCGACGCGTTCCTCAAAAAAGACGGCGCGCGCATCGCCTGGGAATTCCCGCCCCGTGCGCCCAAGGTCGACAAGGACGGCAAGCCCATCGAGCGCAAGCCGCGCGTCAAGGCCGATCTCTCCAAGGCCGTGGTGCTGGGCGGCAGCAAGGTTCACGACGGCGAGCTGGTCGAGCTCGGCGACGCCTACTACGTGCGCAAACCCGGACAGGAGAACCGGCAAGTATTCAAGCTCGCGCGAAAACTCTGCGACCGCGACATCATGCCCGACGAGGCGATGCAGCTCGTGACCGACGGTCGGACCGGCCTGCTCGAGGGTTTCGTTTCCAAACGTGGCAACAAGTTCGCCGCCTACCTCGTGCTCTCCCCCACGAAAAGCAAGGCCGACTTTGAATTCCCGCCGCGCTGACAGCGTCAGCCGGTTGACTCGCATGCTTTAGTCGCGCTTCAGACCATGGCGCTGGAGGGAATAGCCTTGTCGTGGCCTGGCCCGGCTGGATACTGGGCGCAACCGTCAACCCGCCATGATCGTTACGACCGCCCAGCTCTTCAAACACGCTTACGGCAAATACGGCGTAGGCGCCTACAACATCAACAACGCTGAGCAGGCCATGGGCCTCTTCCGGGGCTGCCTCGAGGCCAAGGCCCCCTTCATCATCCAGATCTCAAAGGGCGCGCGCAAATACACCGACAAGCGCATGCTTGAAGCGGTCATCCGTTCGGCCGAGCAGATTTTCCCCGAAGCCATCTTCGCGGTCCATCTCGACCACGGTGACGAGGAGACCTGCTACGATTGCATCAACTCCGGGTTCTATTCGTCCGTGATGATCGACGCTTCGCATGATCCGTTCGCCAAGAATGTCGAGATCACCAAGCGTGTCGTCGAGGCCGCGCACAAAAAGGGCATTTCCGTCGAGGCCGAGCTGGGCATGCTTGGCGGCGTTGAGGAGGACATCAAGGTCGAGGAAGGCCATGCCTGCCTCACCAACCCCGCCGAGGTGCAGGACTTCGTAGGCAAGTCCCAGTGCGACTCGCTCGCCTGCGCCATCGGCACCAGCCACGGCGCCTACAAATTCAAGGGACGGCAATCGCTCCACTTCAACGTGCTCCGGGAAATCCAGCAGAAGATGCCGGGCTATCCCCTGGTCATGCACGGCTCCTCGTCCGTGCCGCAGGAAGAGGTGCGCCGCATCAACGCCGCCGGCGGCCAGCTGGGCAGTGCCGTGGGTGTCGATGAAAACGAGTATCTGCCCGCCGCCAAACTCGGCGTCACGAAGATCAACATCGACACCGACGGCCGTCTTGTCTGGACCCGCGTGCACCGCGAGTTTTTCCGCGACAACCCCAAAGAGTTTGATTTCCGCCCGCCGGGCAAGGTCTTCATGGACGAATACGCCAAGTTCATCGCCCACAAGAACGGGAAACTCGGCTCCGCTGGCCAGCTCGACGACCTGCGCAAATCGCTGGGCAAATAGCACGCTGTCCCTATCCTCCCCCGCCAGCGAGAGTCCGTGCTTGCTGGCCTTTTTATGAATCTCGTCCTTCTGCATGGCGCGCCGGCCAGCGGCAAATACACCGTCGGACAGGCGCTCGCCGCTCTGACCGGCTACCCACTCTACCACAATCATCTCGTGGTGGATGAGGTCTTGCAGCGGCACGCTTTCGGCACGCCGGAATTCATCGCGGCACGCGACCGCGCCTGGCGGGATTACTTCACCCAAGCGGCACAGCAACAGACGCCGGGTGTAACGTTCACATTCAATCCCGAGAACACCGTTCCTCAATCATTCATAGACTGGCTGTTTGGCGACCTGCCACGGCAAGGCGTGGGGATTATTTCCGTCGAACTTCTTGCGACCGAAGCCGTGATCGAAGCGCGGCTTGCCGAGGCGTCACGCCGGCGATTCCGCAAGCTTACTGATCTGATGCTCTACCGGCAGCAGCGCGACTCGGGCTCGTTTCGCACGCCGCTCATTCCCCGCACAGACCTGCGGATCGATACAGAAAAGGAGAAGCCGACGGCCGCCGCGCGGCGAATCACGGAATATTTCCATCTCTGCTGACGCCCCCAAGTGCGAGACCCGGAACCGTCTCCCGTCTCTCCTGTCCCCATTGTCGTCGTGCTGCCTGCTACTCCGCCTCCCGCCGAAGTCGACCCCGAGTTGCTGCGTCGCGCACAGGCTGGTGATGAGGCGGCATTTGGCACCCTGATGCGCACACACTACAACGCCATTTTCCGGCTTGTTTATTCGATCGTGCGCCACGAGCACGATGCGCGCGATGTCTGCCAGGAAATCTGGCTGACCGTCTGGCGCGAGCTGCCGGGATTTCGTGGCACGGCCAAATTCCGCACCTGGCTCCACCCCATTGCCGTCCGGCGAGCACTGGATCATCTGCGCAAACGCCGCCGCTGGTATGACCGCTTTCTGTCTTTCTCTACCGGAGACGATGCCATGGGAGCCGTGCCGGAACCCGCAGCCGATGTGGACACCCATCAACCGATCGAAGGTGCCGACCGCGTCATGCAAGTCCGGCGTGCGCTGGAAGCGCTGCCGCCAAAACTGCGCGTCGTGCTTGCCTTGCGGGAGATCGAGGGGCTTACATACGAAGAAATCGCCCAGACTGTCGGTGTCCCCGCCGGCACAGTCATGTCCCGCCTTTATCACGCGCGCCGTCAAATGGCGCAAAAACTAAGGAAACTCCCTTCATGAATACGCCTCGCTTCCTGCTAGCCTTCTGCCTTCTGGCAACGTTGCCCAGCCTTAGCCTCACCGTCCGCGCCGCCGAACGCGCCACCATCCAGGGCATACTCCTCACCGCTTCGACTGCGCGCGGCCAGACCGACAGTCGGCTGGCGCCCTACGAGCCGACTCTGCGCCGCATCCTGCGCTTCGAGAGCTACCGTTTCATCGGCGAGGACGCCGCCGCGCTGGCCGTTCCCGGTGAAGGGAGCCTGTCCCTCGGGAACGGACATAGACTCGAAATCGAGACAGAGCGCGCGGAGGGCCGGAATGTGCGGCTGAAAGTGCGCTGGTTCGGGGGTGGCCGCACGCTGATGAGCACGGGACTCGTCCTGCGGCCGGGTGTTCCCGCGGTGCTGGGTGGTCCGTCCACCGGCAGCAAGGGCGAGGTTTATGCCGTGATTGTCACCGAGCGATAATCCTTAAGTCCAAAGCACTATGGGGGCAGGCGGGAGAAAATCCTGAATTAATTGAATAAACCTGCCGTGAGCTTCGTCCCAAGGAATGAACACAACCTTGGAGGAACCATGAAAAACCAACTCACCGCTCTCACCCTTGCCGCCGTCACCGCCTTGTCCCTGACACCGAAGCCCGCCCAGGCCAGCGACCGGGGGCTCGCCGTGCTCGGTGGCTTTATCGGCGGCATGATCGTGGGTTCGGCCATCAACGAAAATCGTCACGATTCCTACCCGCAGCGCCGCACGACAGTGATCGTCGCAGACCGCGATGACCGTTGCGAGGAACGTCGCGACAGCGGTTATTGGGAAGACATTACGGTGCAAGCCTGGGTGCCCGGCTGCTGGGTCTTCGAGCGCGGCTACCACGGCCGCTCCTACCGCCGCTACGTCGGTGGCCACTACGAATACCGCACCGACCGCGTCTGGGTGTCCTCCGAGCGGCATGGCGGCCAGCACCGCGAGACTGGCTACGGTTATGGACACCGGCGCTGACGCCAAGGACTTCCCATGAACTGCCACGATGCCGAGCCGCTGCTCCTCGCCGAGTCCGATGGCGTGCTGACTTCCGCTCAGCACGCCGCGCTTTCGGCGCATCTGGGCTCCTGCCCTGCATGCCAGCAACTGCGTGCCAATGTGGCTGAGGCATTGAGCACCCTGAAGTCCGAGGCCGCCAACGTCTCGGTGCCTGATGCCGGTGGAGAGTGGCGGACGATCCGGGCGCAGTTACAAAGTGCATTTCGTGAGCCAGAGAAAAGGCGTCCGTCTGCTCCGATCCTCTGGCTTGCCGTCCCGCTAGCCGCCGCTCTGGTCTTAGCCTTCTTCATCGGCCTGCCGACACCCGGATCCCCGGATTTCGTCGTGCAGGTTGCGGAGGGTGCCCGTGCCGACTTTGTCGAGGTCGACGATGCCAATGTCTCCACGATGGTCTATGTCGACAAGGACAGCGGCTGGCTCGTCGTCTGGGCGGTGGATGAATCCTCCGCCACTAGCGGCTGATATACGGCACCGGCCGGCGGCCTACGGCAGCCACGGAAATTTTCCCACCTTTGGCTTTCGCTTTTCGCGCTGCGCGGTCATGAACTCTTTCGCCTCCGCGGTCATGTAGTAGAGCATGGTGGCGTTGCCGGCGAGTTCTTGGATGCCGGCCTGGCCGTCGAGTTCGGCGTTGAAGGCGGCTTTGAGGCAGCGGATGGCGAGCGGGCTGCGCTGCAGAATCTCCCGCGCCCATGCGACGCCCTCGGTCTCGAGTTTTTTGACTGGCACGACCTTGTTGACGAGGCCCATCGCGAGCGCCTCCCGCGCCGAATACTGCCGGCAGAGGAACCAGATTTCGCGGGCCTTCTTCTGGCCGACCATCCGGGCGAGGTAACTCGCGCCAAAACCGCCATCGAAGCTGCCCATCTTCGGCCCGACCTGCCCGAACACGGCGTTGTCCGCCGCGATGGTGAGGTCGCACATCACGTGCAACACGTGGCCGCCGCCGATGGCGTAACCGGCGACGAGGGCGATCACCACCTTGGGCATCGAGCGGATGAGTTTCTGCACTTCGAGGATGTTGAGCCGGGGCACACCCTTGGCGTCGATGTAGCCGCCATGACCGCGCACCGTCTGGTCGCCGCCGGCGCAGAAGGCGTATTTGCCGTCTTTCGCCGGCCCGGCGCCGGTGAGCAGGACCACCCCAATCGACAGATCCTCTCGGGCGTCCAGCAAGGCGTCATGCAGCTCAACCACCGTCTGCGGCCGGAAGGCGTTGCGTCTTTCCGGTCGGTTCAATGTGATCCGGGCCATGCCTTCAGCTTTATGATAAAGAATATCCGAGTAAGATTTGGCGGTTTTCCAGCGGAGAAGCATGTCTGCACCTTGTCCGAAAAGCACTGGGCCGCAACCGTTTTTGCCTTCGCCCAGGTTTTTACTAAAATCGGTCAAGTAGTATTTGGACTTTTTTGCGAAACTGCTTGGAGTTACCGGCGCTAGCCCGAGAATGGTCGGCTTAATGCAAAAGAACGGACAGCCGGTCAAGGCCGCCGCCAGTGCCGCGCTCACGCTCGGGGCGCTGGGCGTAGTGTTTGGCGACATCGGGACTAGCCCGCTCTATGCTCTCCGGGAGTGCCTGAACGCCCTGCCCGCAGGCGACCGCTCCGCGGCCACCCTCGGCGCATTGTCGCTGGTCACGTGGGCCCTGCTGCTCGTGGTCTGCGTGAAATACTTGGCTGTCGTCATGAAGGCCGACAATCGCGGCGAAGGCGGTATCTTCGCCCTGCTCGCATTGAGTCATGGAGAACGCAACCGCAAGGATTCCGGTGTCGGTGCATTCACTATCGTCGTCCTCTTTGGCGCCGCTCTGCTCTACGGCGACGGTGTCATCACCCCCGCGATCTCCGTGCTTGGCGCCGTCGAGGGCTTGAAGAGTTACGCCCCGGGCCTCGCCTCGTCGATTCCTGCCATCACTTGCGTGATTCTGGGTGCGTTATTCCTTTTTCAAGCCAAGGGCACCAAGACTATCGGCGGCGTGTTCGGCCCTGTCATGCTGGTCTGGTTTGTCGTCATCGGCCTTATCGGACTGTGGCATGTCATCGAGCGCCCCACGGTGTTGTTCGCTCTTAACCCCATGCATGGTGTCACCCTGCTGATCACGCACCCCGGCCACGCCACGGCCATCCTCGGGGCCGTAGTGCTGGTCATCACCGGGGCGGAAGCGCTCTATGCCGACATGGGCCATTTCGGCCGCAGCACCATCATGAAGGCGTGGTATTATGCCGCCTTTCCCGGATTGCTGCTGAACTATTTCGGCCAGGGCGCCCATGCCCTCGACCACCCCGAGCAGATCAACGAGCTGTTCTTCGCTCTGGTGCCGGCGGGACTGCCCCGCCTGCTCCTGATCGGCCTCTCGATCGCCGCCGCGGTAATCGCCAGCCAGGCGCTCATCTCAGGCACCTATTCGCTGACGCGGCAGGCCATCCAGCTCGGCTACTTTCCCCGCCTCAAGGTGCTTTATACCAATCCCGACCTAGCCGGGCAGATTTACCTGCCGCTGGTCAACGCCGCTCTCGCCTTCGGCTCGATCTACATCGTGCTGATGTTCCGCTCGAGCGAAAATCTGGCCGCGGCCTACGGCGTTGCGGTCACAGGCACAATGCTGGTCACCACGCTCGCTTTCTGGAAGGTCGCGCGGGTGCGCTGGCACTGGTCGCTGTGGAAAATCATCCCGCTTGGCTCGCTTTTTCTGGCCGTGGAGGCCGTCTTCCTTGGGTCGAACATCCACAAATTCTACGACGGCGGCTGGCTGCCCATCCTCATCGGCCTCCTGCTTCTGGCCATCATGCACACCTGGAAGCGCGGCAAGTCGGAGATCTTCCGCCGCGTCTATGCCAACGAGATTACTGAGGATGAGCTCAGTGCCATTGCCTGCTCCGAGCACATCACTCGCGTGCGCGGCACCGGCGTCTTCATGGCCGGCAACCCCCACGGCACACCGCTTGTGCTCCTGCACCATGTAAAGGCCAACAAGGTCCTGCACGAGACCGTCATCCTGCTCAGCATTCTCACCGAGGACGTGCCGGTCGTGCCCGAGGCAGAGCGGCTCACGGTTTCCGAAATCGGCCACGGAGTCTGGCGCGTCATCGGCCGCTACGGCTACATGGAGTCGCCCGACGTCTCTGCGCTGATGGAGCGGGTCCGCGATTCCGGCGTCCCCACCAAGCTCAACGAGGCCACCTACTACTTCAACCGCGAGATGATCATCACCGGCGGCGAGGCCCGCATGTGGGAATGGCAGAAACGCTTCTACTCCCTGCTCAGCCGCAACGCCCGGCCGGTGCGCGACTACTACCGGCTGCCGCCGATGCAGATCATCGAGGTCGGACTGCCGATCCAGCTCTAGTCCAGCGCGCGCTCCACCGTCTGCGCCGCTGCGGCGAAGAGCTTCTGCCGGAACGCCGCATCCAGTTCCCGGTCGGTCCGCAGCTCCAGCACCCGGATGCCGCGCCGCGGCAAGTGTGAGACGAGTTCTCCAAACTGACGCCAACTCTTGACGACCACATGCGCGACACCGTGCGCGGCGCAGAGTTTCCGGAAGTCGGCGTGCTGCGGAGTGGCGAAGTATTTCTCAAAGAGTGCCTCGAACCGCGCAATGGGCAGGTGCTCGAAAATGCCGCCGCCATTATTGTTGATCAGCACGATGGTCAGACTGCCACTAAAATGCGGCCGGAGGAGGAAGCCGTTGGCGTCGTGCAGCAGGGCAAGGTCGCCGGTCAGCAGGACGGCAGGACGGTTGCCGTGCGCCACGCCGAGCGCGGTCGAGAGCGTGCCGTCGATGCCATTGGCGCCGCGGTTGAAGAAGATCCGGTGCCCGTGATCGTTGGCCGACCAGAAAAACTCCGCGTCGCGCACCGGCATGCTGTTGGCAATGAACACCGGGGTCCGGGGTGGCAGCAGCATTGGGAGGAGCGCGCTCGCCTTGCCCTCGAACATCCGGCGCAGCCGGTTCATCTCGCCACTCAGACGCCGCACCATCAGGCGGTCGGCGGACTGCCAGGTTTGGAGCCAGACGCTCAATTTCACGGAGGGACGGACGCTCGCGGCAAGGGTTTCCACCGAGCAGCGGAGCACCCGCGCGCGGGCATGCAGGGCGTCGGGATTCTGCGGCTGCCGGCTGACCATGAACACCTCGGGGTCTGCTGTCTGCAGCCAGTTGCGCAGCGTCTTGCTCGTCGGCCACCCGTCCACACAGAGGGCATAGTCTGGTTTCAACTTTTTCGCGAGCCGCGTCGCGCGAGCGATGAGGTCGTAGGTGGTGATCAGGTGCGGTTGCAGACGGGCATAGTTGCGCACTGGCGAGAGGGCGTCCGCCAGCACCGGCCAGCCCAGCGCCGAGGCCAGCCTGCCGATGGCGCCGGCATAGGCCTCGGGCTCCTCCGGTTGGGCGCTGCCCACCACGATGATTCCGTGACTGAGGGAATTGAAGCCAATGCCTCCCTCCCGGGCGAACTCGATCACATCTGCTCCCGCGTTATCGTCAACCGGCTGCTCCCATGAGTCCTGGGCCGAGAAAAATTCATTTATCCGGATGGATTTCCGCAGCGCCTTCACGGTGTCGTCTTCAACCGGCGGCAGCGGGTCACGAAACGGCGCGTTGAGATGCACCGGTCCTGCTAAGGGCCACTGCGTCCGCTCCCAGGCGTGTGCCACGGTTTGCCGGAGGTAGCGCAACAGCGGCAGACTGGCCTCGGGCACCGCCAGTTCGTGGTGGAAATTCACATGGGAGCCGTAAAGCTTCCGCTGGTCGATGGTCTGGCCGGACCGGCAATCGCGCATTTCCGGCGGACGATCCGCGGTGATGATCAGCAACGGCACGCCGCTTTCCTGCGCCTCGATCACCGCCGGGAAATAATTCGCCCCCGCCGTGCCGCTGGTGCAGAGCAACGCTACCGGCCGGTGATGCTGCCGCGCCAGCCCGAGGGCAAAAAATGCCGCCGAGCGCTCGTCGAGCACCGGCACCGCCTCGATCTGCGGATGCCCGGCGAAAGCCACCGTCAGCGGCGTGGAACGCGATCCGGGCGAGATGACCGCGTGCCGGAGGCCGAGCCGCGCCAACGTCTCCACCAGCACGCTGCCCCACAGACAGTTGGTGTTGCGAAAATCCAGCTGAATTGGCGTGGGGCGGCTCATGCGTCGGTAAGGGCTTCGATCAGAGCCTGGAACTTCAACTCGGTCTCGGCAAATTCGTTCTGAGGTGTCGAACCGGCCACAATACCCGCGCCGGCGTAGACCGTAGCGGTGTGCCCGTCGATCAAAGCACAGCGCAGGCCGACAAAAAATTCGCCACCACCCCGGTGATCCACCCAGCCAAGCGCCCCAGCGTATAGACCGCGGGCAAATGGCTCGAGCCGGCGGATCGCCGCCACCGCGGGTTCGCGCGGGGTGCCACCGACGGCCGGCGTCGGGTGCAGCCGTGCCAGCAGATCGAGAATATGGACGCCGTCCGGGAGCGTGGCGCTCACCGGGGTGTGCAAATGCTGCACGTTCGCCAGCGCCAGCAGACGCGGCTGCGCGAGGTGCTCGAGCTTGATGCCGAGACCGGCGACGCTCCGGCCGATCGAGTCGAGCACGAGCTGGTGCTCACGGCGGTCCTTGTCGCTCAGCAGCAGCGCCCGGGCAAGGGCGGCATCCTCGCTGGCCGTGCGCCCGCGCGGAGCGGAACCGGCGAGGGCCTCGGTGTGCATCCGGCCGCCTGCGACCCGCACCAACCGCTCGGGACTGGCGCCGATGAAACTTTGCCCATGCCCGTTGGCGGTGGAAAATGCGTAGCAGCCAGGATAGCGCTGCCGCAGATGATTGAGCACGCCGAGCGGATGGAATTCCTCGGTGGTGGTCAGCCGTCTGGCGCGCGCGAGCACGATTTTCTCGTAGTCACCCCGGGCGATTTCCTGCAGTCCTTGGGATACGGCGTGCCGGTAGGTGCCTTCGCCGCCGATTTCCTCCATCTGCCGTGGGGCTGACGGCCGCTCCCGCTGCATGGCCGTTCGATAATCGAAGGAGCGGAACTTGGCGTGCGCCTTCCACACCTTCGCCGCGAGCAACTCGACCGGCGCGGACTCAGTTACCAACAGATTAGCCACTGCCACCGAGCCGTCTCCCTGTCGGGACACCTGCCACCGCGGAATGAACAGTCGCAGTGAAGGAAACGGGGCACCGGCTGTCGCCTCGTCCGTGAAACCTGCCGTGAGGAAAAAATGCGGCCCCGCCAGCGGTTCGTCCACCGCACCGACGGCGATGGTGTCGGCGAGCGTGGCGAGGATGAATTCCTTCGCAGCCGCGAATCGGTCCGGGCCCCGCGTGGAATAATCGAGGACGGCTTCCGCCCCCGCGATGGCAAATCCCTGGGCCGGACGCTCGGCATAAAAATGCAGTTCGCCCGGTTCGAAGATCGACTCGAGCACGGCGAGGGGATCCAAGCTATCAACGGTCACGCTGATGCTGACCAGTTGCGGGCGGCCGCTGGCCCGGGCCGTGGCGCGGCATTCGCCGAGGAAGTTCCGCAGCGCCTCGGGGGACTGGTTCTCGGTCGGATTGACCGGCAGGGTCTTCACGACTTGGCGGGTGGCGGAGGCTTGGGAAAAAGAATCTCCACCGGTCGCAGTGTGGCGCCCGCCAGGCGGTTGCTCCAGTCGAGTTCTCCAGCCCAGCTGATCAGCGGTGCCTGCCCCAGCCCGGCGCGAACCTTGTCGGCCGTGGCGGGCATGACGGGCCAGAGGAGTGTGGTGGCGAGGCGCAGCGCCTCCGCCATGGTGGCGAGCGAGGTTCGCAGCAGTGCTTGCGCCGGTGCGGAGGTGTCCTTGGCAAGTTTCCAAGGCGCCCGGCGCTCGATGTAGGCGTTGATGGCGGTGACGAATGTCATCGTGCGTTCGAGCGCGACGTGGAATTGCAGGTCGGCGTTGAGCCTGGCAACCTCGTCGCGCGTTTGCGTCCAGAGGGCCTGAAGCTCGCGCTCGGCGTCCTCACAGGGTCCGGCCGGAGGCACCGTGCCGTCGGCGAAGCGCACGGTCATATTGAGTGTGCGGTTGACGAGGTTGCCGAGATTGTTCGCCAGCTCGCTGCTGTAGCGCACAAGAAATTGTTCGCGCGAGAAGTCGCTGTCCTGGCCGACCGCCATTTCGCGGATCATGAAGTAGCGCAGGGCGTCGACGCTCCATTCGCGGCAGAACGCCACCGGGTCGATGAAGTTGCCGGTGCTCTTGGACATCTTCTGGCCGTTGACCGACCACCAGCCGTGGACGAGGAGGGTGCGCGGCGGCGGCTGGCCCAGCGCGTGGAGCATGATGGGCCAGTAGATGCCGTGCGCCGGGATGAGGATGTCCTTGCCGATGATGTTGTAATCGGCGGGCCAGCGGCCGAGGTCCTTCACCGCCGAGTAATAGTTCAGCAGCGCGTCGAACCACACATAGGTCACGTAGTTTTCGTCGAACGGCAGCGGGATGCCCCACTCCAGCCGCTCCTTTGGTCTCGAAATGCAGAGGTCGTTGAGCGGGTCGGCGAGGAACTCGAGAAGTGATTTGCGGCGGTGCGCGGGGAAGACGAAGTCCTCGTGCGCCGTAATGTAGTCGATGAGCCACTGCTGGTAACTGGCGAGCTTGAAGAAATAGTTGGCCTCGGTGATTTCGGTCACCTCGCCATAAATCTCCGGCCAGGAGCCGCCCGGCAGGCGGTCCTTTTCCCGTAGGAACTGCTCCTGCCGCGTCGAGTAGAAGCCCTTGTATTCGGCGCGGTAGATCTCGCCTTTGTCGAACAGCTGCTGGAGCATGGCGCGCACGACTGCTTTGTGCCGCGGCTCGGTGGTGCGGACGAAATCGTCGTTGGAAATATTGAGCAAACGGCAGAGATCGCGGAACTCCCCGGCAACCTCGTCGCAGAATTGCTGCGGCGGCACGCCGCGGGCTTGCGCGCTTTGCTGGACCTTTTGTCCGTGCTCGTCCGTGCCGGTGAGGAAATGCACATTCTGCCCCTGCAACCGCCGGCTCCGCGCGATGACGTCCGCCAGCACCTTCTCGTAAGCGTGGCCGAGGTGTGGCGAACCGTTGACGTAGTCAATCGCGGTGGTGAGGTAGAACGGTCTCATGGTGCGGACAGGCCAAGCAAGCAAAGTTGGCTGAAATGTCCACCGCTAAGCCGGCAGCCGCGGCCGCAGCCACTCCGCCAGGCGCCCCCAGGCGCGCGCCCGATGACTGAGTTGACACTTCTCGGCGTCGCCCAGTTCGGCATACGTCTGCGTGCAACCGGTGGGCACGAACAGCGGATCGTAGCCGAAGCCGTTGCCGCCAGCGGGGGCCATGGCCAGCGCACCATCGCAGCGGCCCTCGAATAGTAGTTCGCCATGCGCGGGCGTCACCAACGCCAGCACGCAGATGAAATGCGCGCCGCGACGCTCCGGCGGCACGTTGCGCATAGCCTCGGTGAGTTTATGCAGGTTGGCCGCACCGTCGCCCGCCGGCCCGGCGAAATAGGCCGACTCAACGCCCGGTGCGCCGCCGAGGGCGTCCACACCCAGACCGCTGTCGTCGGCCAGCACCCACGCGTCAGGAAGCAGCAGCGGTAGGAGCGCGTAGGCCTTCTTCCGTGCATTGCCGGCAAACGTCCCGGTGTCCTCCGCGACAGCCGGCATCGCTGCGGCTGCCACTACGCTCACTTGCAAGCCCGAGGCATCCGCCAGCGCCTGCATCTCCCGCGCCTTGTGCGCATTGCCGGTGGCGAGATGAAGCGGCAGGCGATTCATTCGCCGTAAAGCGGACGGGTGAACACAGCCTCGTCAATTAACATTTTTTCGGGATATCGCACGAAGCCGCGCGTCAGGGTATCGTCGCCGTGCCGCTCGTGACGCACGTGCTCCAGGCGGATGGCACTGCCGAGGGATTCCGTGCGCAAACCGTGCAAGATGCTCTTGGCCTTGTCGTCGGCAAACAATACCGGTGCCTGGTAGGTGAACAGATAGTCCAGTTCGCGTGCCTGGAGGAGTTCGCTGAACAGTTGCGCGCCTCCCTCGAAGAAAACGCCCGTGATGCCCTCGGCCGCACAGC
The DNA here is from genome assembly GCA_023269565.1 of Opitutaceae bacterium. Classification (GTDB taxonomy): domain Bacteria; phylum Verrucomicrobiota; class Verrucomicrobiia; order Opitutales; family Opitutaceae; genus JAHFTD01. The sequence continues at coordinate 33,249 of JAHFTD010000002.1, forward strand.
GCTGGCGGAAATCCGCGAAGTTCACTCGGGGCGAAGTCGACGGTAGCACCCAGGTCTTCACGCCCAGCGAGTTCAGTTTGCGCACATAACCCATGCCGCCGTGCGACGTCGTGACAACGATGGTGCGCTCGCGGAACTCGTCCGTATAAACGGCGGGCATCGCCTGGTCGGCCACGGTGCGCAGCAGCCCGTCGAAAACAAACCGCCACGGGCACCACTCGGTCTCCTCTGCCCGTGCAGTCAGCCGGGGATTGTCGGACCGGATGGTGCCGGCGCCGACGGCGATGGCCGGAAAATAGCGCCGCCAGCGGTGGCCGTCCGCCCGGGCATGCTCACCCGTGATCCACTTTGATTCGCCGGTGCGGGTGGCCACCTTGCCATCGAGCGTGACGCCGGACTTCGCGGCGAACAGCGGGCGTCCAGAGGCGATCCAGTGGTTGAAAATCAGGTTCAGATCAGCGCAGTCATCGGCCAGCACGCCTGTCACTACCTCGATTCCGGCCGCGCGCAGCTGGTCGAAGCCGCGGCCGGCGTGAGCGGGATTTGGGTCAACCATCCCCGCGACCACGCGCGCGATGCCGGCCGCAATCAGCGCGGCGGTGCATGGCGGAGTATGCCCGTGCGTGGAGCAGGGCTCCAGGGTCACATACATGGTGGCGCCGCCGCGCGGGTTGCGGATGAGTGTCCGCAGCGCGTTGATCTCGGCGTGCGGCTCGCCAGCTTTTTCGTGCCAGCCCTCGGCGACAATTTCGCCTTCCTCGACAATGACGGCCCCGACCATCGGATTGGGATCGGTGGTGCCCCAACCGCGCCGCGCCACGTCGAGAGCGTGCCGCATGAACCTGGCATGATCGGGGGTGTTCATTGGACCGCAGCCATCACAAAAGGATTGCCCGTTTTTTCCGCGCCGACAGTCGTGCGCGGGCCGTGACCGGAAAAAACCACAGTATCATCCGGGAGCGTGTAGATTTGCTCGCGGATGGACTGCTCCAGCAACTCAAAGCTTCCGCCCGGCAGATCCCAGCGGCCGACGCCGCCGTTGAAGAGCGCATCGCCAACAAACGCCGCCTTGGCGTCCGCGGCGTAGAACAGCACATTACCCGGACAATGCCCCGGCACGTGCCGCACCTCGAATTCGCGGCCGAGCGCCGTAAGTCGATCACCCTGCCCCACCCAGCTGTCGACCTTTATCCCCTCGAGTCCCAGCCGGGCGCCCATGAATTCCTCCATGATTTCCGGCGTCTCGATCAACGGTTGATCGGCCTGGTGGGCACGGATCAGGACACCCGTTGCGCGCTTCAACCGGGCGGAATCCTGCGTGTGATCCCAATGTCCGTGCGTCAGCCACAGCTCGGTGAGTTTGCAGCCTTCCTTCGCGAGAATCGGCTGGATTTTCTCCCAAATCCCGCCCGGGGCATCGAGCAGGATGGCCACGCCGAGCTTGGCGTCGGTCAGCAGGTAGCCGTTGGTCTGGATCGGTCCGGACGGCAGGACATGAATCTTCACACGCCCTTAGTTGCGCAAGCCCCGCCGAGCCGCAAACGTAAATTAGCACGAAGGGTATGCGAAAAAATCCTTCCATCGCACCCCTCCCCCTTGTTAGCTGCACCATTCTGAATCCTGGATTCTGCATCCGGATTCATCTCCTCATGACTTCCGCCCAGATCCGTTCGTCGTTTCTCGACTTCTTTAAGTCGAAACAGCACGCCATCGTGCCGTCGTCCTCGCTCATGCCGACGGCCCCGAACCTGCTGTTCACGAACGCCGGTATGAACCAGTTTGTGCCCTACTTCCTCGGCGACCAGCCCGCCCCGTGGAAGCGCGTGGCCGACACCCAGAAGTGCATCCGCGCCGGCGGCAAGCACAACGACCTCGAGGACGTCGGCTTCGACACCTACCACCACACGCTGTTCGAGATGCTGGGCAACTGGTCCTTCGGCGACTACTTCAAGCGGGAGTCGCTCACCTGGGGTTGGGAACTGCTTACCAAGGTCTGGGGCATCCCGCCGCAGCGACTCTTCGCCACGGTCTACAAACCCGGCCAGGGCGACCCGTCCGAGACCGACACTGAGGCCTACGACATCTGGGCCGGCATCTTCAAAGCCGCCGGACTCGATCCGAAGGTCCATATTGTTTACGGCAACAAGAAGGACAATTTCTGGATGATGGGCGACACCGGCCCCTGCGGCCCGTGCTCGGAGATCCATTTCAATCTGCTGCCCTCCGACGACGAAGCCGCCGGCCGCGCGCTCGTCAACGCCGGTTCGCCGCGCTGCATCGAGATCTGGAACCACGTCTTCATCCAGTTCAACGCGAACGCCGACGGCACTTTTGCGCCGCTCGCCGCCAAGCACGTCGACACCGGCATGGGCTTCGAACGCGTCGCCGGCATCCACGCCACGACGAAGGGTTTCAAGGACTTCTCGGCCGAGCCTTCGAACTACAACGCCGATGTCTTCAAGCCGACCTTCGACAAGATCGCCGCGCTCTCTGGCAAGAGCTACACTGGCACCGTGCCCACCGAGCGCACTGGGCTCAGCGAGCAGCAGCAGATCGACATCTCCTTCCGCGTCCTCGCCGACCACGCCCGCTGCGTCTCGTGCGCAATCGCCGACGGCATCCTGCCCGGCAACGAAGGCCGCAACTACGTCATCCGCCGCATCCTCCGCCGCGGCATCATGTATGGGCACAAGAACCTCGGCCTGAAGACCGGCTTCTTCGAGCAACTCGTCGCCCCGGTCGTCGAGTCGCTCGGCAGCGTGTTCCCAGAACTTAAAACGCAGCGCGTCATGATCGAGCGCGCCATCCGCTCCGAGGAGGAATCGTTCGGTAGAACGCTCAGTAACGGTCTCGTAATATTCCAACTTGGTCTCAGCGAGCCCACGGTGATTAATGAAGACCTGAAAGTAGTTAAGACTTCCACTGGTGTCATCGGACTAGAATTCACGGAGACCAAGGCCTACCCTTCGTTTTCCAAAATCTACTCGGGCAAAGCTGCGTTCGAGCTCTATGACACCTACGGCTTTCCACTCGACATGACCCAGCTCTTGGCCGCCGAGCGTGGTCTAACTGTCGATGTCGCCGGTTTCGAAGTCGAGATGGAGCAGCAGCGCAAACGCAGCCGGGCGGCGTGGAAGACCGACGTCATCGTCGGCGCCACTGAGAGCGATACCAAAGCCGAGGCGACGAAGTTCACCGGCTACGAGGTCGACTCCACCCACGCCGCGCACGCCAAGGTCGTCGACGTGATAAAGACCGAGAAGGACACCTTCTTCGTGTTCGACCAGACGCCGTTCTACGCCGAGATGGGCGGCCAGGTCGGCGATGCCGGCGACGCCTTGATCGGCGGAGTGGCGTTCAAGATATTCGACACCATCAAAGACAAAGCCGGCCGATACCTTCATCGCGTCACATCGGCGGAAGCTCCAAGCTCCATACTCCAAGCTCCAAATGTCGGTGCCGCCGCCACGTTGAAGGTGGATGTGCTGCGCCGGCGCGCCATCTCCCGCCACCACACCGCCGCGCACCTCGTGCATTGGGCGCTGCGCAAGATGCTCGGCACGCACGTCCGGCAGTTCGGCACGCACAAGACGCCCGACCGGCTGCGGTTCGACTTCACCCACTTCGAGGCGCTCACCGCCGCGCAGATCAAGGAGTGCGAGCAGCTGATCAACGAGAAGGTCCTGGATAACGCCAAGGTCGAGTGCTACGAGGTCGACTACGACAAGAAACCCGACGATGTGCTCGCGTTCTTCGGCGACAAATACGGCAAGCGCGTCCGCATCGTCGACATCGGCGGCTACTCCAAGGAACTCTGCGGCGGCACCCACGTCGGCCGCACGAGCGAGATCGGCGTCATCAAGATTGTCGCCGAGATGGCCATCGCCGCCGGCACGCGCCGCATCGAGGCCGTGGCCGGGCAGGCCGCGCTGGACTTCGTCGCCACCGAGGAAGCCGCGCTGAAGACCGTCAACGCCCGGTTGAACGCCGGCGTGCAGGACGTGGCGCACAAGCTCGAGTTGCTTCTTATCCACCAAAAAGAATTGGAGAAGAAATTGAAAGCCTTCGAGTCCAAGGCGTCCGCCGGCCTCGCCGGCGAACTCGCCGCCAAGGCGGTGACTAAGGACGGACTAAAGTGGGTCTCCGCCGTTGTCACTGCGGACAATCCCGAGGCGCTCCGCTCGCTCGGCAACCAGGTGTTAAACAATCTCGGCGAGGGCGTCGTTCAGCTCGGCGCGGCGTTTGGCGACAAGGCCAGCGTGGTGGCGTTCTGCTCGCCTGCTGCGATCAAGGCCGGCTATCAGGCCGGCAAGCTTGTGGGCGAGTTGTCCGCGAAGCTCGGCGGCAAGGGCGGCGGCAAGCCGGACTTCGCCATGGGCGGCGGCAAGGAGCCGGCGAAGCTGGCCGAGGCTTTGAAGCTGTAGGAGCGGCTTTACGCCGCGAGAATGATGCCGCATCGCGGGATAAACCCGCTCCTACAATTCCGAACAGTCACGCTGTTGCCAATTGCCGCATGTTGGGTAGCGTCGCCGGCATGGTAATCCTCAACGCCCCCGACTTCACCCAGCATCCGCCCCGCAGCCCGCGCTGCCGGCTTGGCGGCTTTGTCCACCTTCCGCGCCTGCTCGACAAGGCGCGCGCCCACGCCGCCGGCAAGCTCGGCGAATACAAATGGAACTGCGCGCTCGACCAGCGCTTCACGGCGTTCACGGGTATGGACATCGAGGCGCTGCTCGCCGAGGTGAAGAAAGGCCGCAGCGACACCGAGATGCTCGCGTGGGTGACGGCCAACTCGAAGCCCCAGTGCGCCGCGTGGGAAATTGCCGCCTGGTCGGACTGGCTGACCAACCTCGCCGCCGGCAACGAAGCGCGGCACACGATGTTCGCCGAGGAGATCAAACGGAATGCCCCGGGCCGCGAGGACATCGTGACATTTTTCGATCGGCTGGAGCTCGACGACTTCGTCTCCTACGGCGGCAAAGGCTAGGGCATCAGACGCTCGATCTTCCAGGAGGCGTCGGGCTGGCGCGTGTAGCGGAAGCGGTCGTGCAGGCGATTCGGGCGGCCCTGCCAGAATTCGAAACCAGCCGGCGTGATGCGGTAGCCACCCCAGAAATCCGGCAGCGGCACCTGGCCGTCCGCGAACTTCGTGCGCATCTCCGCAAACTTGGACTCGAGCAGCGAGCGAGTGGTGATCACGTCGCTCTGGCGCGATGCCCAGGCGCCGATCTGACTATTGCGCGGACGGGTAAGAAAATACTTCAGTGACTCGGCAGCGGAAATCTTCTCCGCTCGGCCGGTCACGCTCACCTGCCGTTCGAGCGGCAGCCATTGGAACAGACAGGCGACGGAGGGATTGCCGGCGATTTCGCGGGCCTTGGCGCTGGAGAAATTGGTGAAGAAGACCAGACCGCGACTGTCGAAACCCTTGAGGAGAACCGTGCGCAGGGATGGCTGCCCATCGGAGTTAACAGTCGCCAGCGACATGGCGTTGGGCTCAAGCAGCTGCGTCTCGACAACCTCGCGCATCCAGCGGTCGAACTGGACGAACGGACTGGGATCGAGGTCGGGGAGATCGAGCGAGCGCGCCGCGTAGGAGCGGCGCATTTCCTCAAGGTTCATGAGGAGATAGGATGCGGCCCGGCGGACCGGACGCAAGCACGGCGCAGTTGACCCGCCACACGATTGTGCTTCCGTTGGCGCATGTCCGAGACTCCGGCCGATGCGCCCATGATGTTCCTGTTACTCGCCTTCAACGAAAGCAACCAATTGGCCGTGCGGCGCGGCGGCAACCGGCTGGGCCACGCTTTTGTCGGGGCAACTGAGACGGCGGCGCGCGCACGACTGGAAGCAAACTTTCCCGGGCATACACCTCCGGCGGAGTATTTCACGGCACCAGCCGGCAGTGTGATTTACCGGGTATTTCTGACTCAGGTGCAGGGAGAATCGACCGACGGTGAGATAGAGTTCCATTCCCTGGAGGACTTGGAAAAACGACGCGCAGCACTCAGTCCGTCGCTGACCGTGGTTCTGGACGGCCTGGAGCCGCACCTAATGGCGGTTCCCTATCTGCAGCTGGGAGAGAACGACTATATCTACAAATTCCGGGTCGAGAAGGACCGCAACCAGGACATCTACCAGCAGGACGCGGCGGCGCGTGATCTCTACCAGAGCCACCTGTGCGAGGCGATCAAGGCGCTGGCGCGCACCAGCGAACGCACGGCCACGCGCCCGGCGCGGCTCGACTTCGGCGCCGTGCGTTATGTCATTCCCAGCCACTTCGGATTCTGCCTCGGGGTGAAGAACGCCATCGAGCGAGCCTACGAGACGCTCGCCGCCAACCCCGCCCGCCGGGTGTTTATGCTCAGCGAGTTGATCCACAATCCGTTTGTAAACGAGGATCTGCTCCGCCGCGGGCTGCGCTTTCTGCAGACGGACAAAGGGCTGCCCTACACGCTGAGCGGCCGGATGGCCCAGACGCACAGCGGCGAGCTATCCCTATGGGATTCGCTCACCAGCGAAGACATCGTGATTATTCCAGCGTTCGGGGCGACGGACGAGGACAAGAAACGCCTCGTGCGGAAGGGCATCCGCGTGGCGCAATACGACGCCACCTGCATGCTGGTGGAAAAGGTCTGGAAAGCCGCGCGCGCTTTCGGCCGCGAGGGCTTCACGGTCATCATCCACGGCAAAAGTGAACACGAAGAGACCAAGGCCACGTTTTCCAACACGCGGCGGCACGCCCATTCCATCATCATCCGCACAATGGAGGAAGCCCGTCTGCTCGGCGACTTCATTGGCTGGCCCACTGAGGATAAGCACCGGGCGATACTCGTCCGCTTCGCCGGTTTATATACGCCGGGCTTTGACCCTTCCCGGCATCTCGACCGCATCGCCATCGTCAACCAGACCACGCTACTCATGAACGAGACCGCGGCGATCATTGACTACTTCAAGGTCATTTTTGCGGAGAAATATGGAGAGTTGGACGGTCTGGCTCATGTCGGTGGTGCGGGCAAGAAAGACACACTCTGCTACGCCACCCAGGTCAACCAGGATGCGCTCCGCCGCGCCCTGGAGGAAAGTCTCGACGCGGCTTTCATCATCGGCGGGAAAAACAGTTCCAACACCTACCAACTCTACCGTCTCTGCGAGGAGAAACTGGGCAAGCGGGCCTACTTCATCCAATCGGAGGCCAACATCCGCAACCGCGACGAGATTGAGCACTATGTTTTTCCTGCCGGGCATGGCCAGGGTGGCCGGACCGAGGTGCATCCGCTCTGGCCCAAAGACAAGACCGCTAAGGACGTGCTGATCACGGGCGGAGCTTCCTGCCCTGACGGACTGATCCAGCAAGTGATCATCCGCATAAATTCCCACTTTGCGCCCCAGCAGCTGCGCCGCGTAGAGGATGTGCTCCGGGATTTAACCGGCGGCGTTTAGAATTTGATACTAAGGCCGCCGCGCACGCCTACGGTGCCACTGAGGTCGATCTTGGCCGTCCGGCCGCCAACCGATTGACTGTAGTTGCCGATACTTTCGTAGCTGACACCGGCAAAGACCCCGGCGCGATCATTCAACTGCCATTGGGCGTCCATGTTGGCATAATAACCGGAAAAATATTTACTCGCCACACTGTCCTCAGATACGGAAATGGGATCAGTAATACCCGTGGCTTTGAAAGATTCTGTCGCACTGTAGACACTGCCAGCGTAGGCGGCGGAGAAACCAATGCTGGTATTGATACTGATATCCTTGGTCAACATGGCGCGGAGCTCGGGCCCGACACGCATGATGTAGTAAGCGCCTGATATTTTCCAAACCCCGTTCACATTCGCCGCCCCGGGAGTGGAAGTTTCGCGGTGACTGGTTGCATCTGGAACTGTAGCAAGAGGCACAGTGGTCTCAACACCCGACCCTACCACCGTGTTATCTGGCAATGTAAGGGCCGTAAAGGTTGGCGCAATATAACCCGCAGCAGGTATGCCCTGGTCAGGTTGCAGATTTAACAAAAAGATATCTTGGACGGAGTTTAACGTTGATTGGACATCACCAGCTTTATTGCCACTGATGGTGCTGATGGCCAGTCCGGCCACCAAATTCACCTCCCAATGCTTGCCGAGTTTGCCAAGCAGTCTTTCCACTTGGAGTTCGACCCCGCTTGAATATTTGCTCTTCGTGTCGAATCCCGCCCCAGCGCTGGTTGCGCTATACGAATTCATCGCGATACCCGTGCCATTGCCCAGAGCGACTACTTGTGAGGCATTGGAATAACTCCAATAGCGTGTTTGTCCGGGAGTATAGCTTAAATAGGGTCCCGTGGTCACATTATTGGTATCGGTGACGTAATAGACACCGCCTGGGGCGGAGGTTTGCCGGCCGGCAGAATCTGCTTCATTCTGTGGCCCGGTAATGCGGAGACTGTCCTTGATGACACCTCCGTCGGTATATTTTCGATCGACTTCACCTGAGGAAGGTAAGGCAATGGGATTGGGGAAGGGCACCGTGCCTAGATTGCCAAAATGCACCTTGGGGCCGGTAGCCAAACGGAATCCAAATTTCAGGTTGTTTTTTGCATCCGAGAAAAAACCGAGATCCCCCAGGTCCGTGTCCTCCTCCTCCTCGGCAATAATTTTCGGCCCAAAGGCCAGACAGATGGCAGCGGCCAGATAAATGCGGATTTTCATATGTTCAACGGAGATAGCGAATGCCGGCGCTTGGGAAAAGGCCAGAGCAATAAAGTTCCTCAAGCTTTTTCCATCGGCGCTTTCGGCTCGTCCTTCAGCAGGCCCATCTGCCGGAGCTTGCGTTTGATGTCCTCGCCCTGCTGTTCCAATTCCGTCTCTTTCTCCTGCTGTAGCTGCATTTTCTCAAAGAGGGTGGTTTCGCTTTGGTCCAGGAATTCCTCGCGCTCCTTTAGTGCCTGCCGCTGCTCCTTGATTGACTGTTCTTGCCGATCCAGCTCCTCCCTGAGTTTCCGCAGGGCCTCCTCCTGTTCGGGCAACGCCGCGGCACCGCCGGCAGCGGGCTGGTTTTGCATCGAGGCGATGACCAACTCGCGGGCCTTGAGCAAGGCTTCGGCCTCCGCCAGCGCACGCTCGCGGTCCGTCAGCCTGGATTCAAGTGTGGCCAGGGCCATGTCGCGCTCCCCGAGCTTGGCTTCGAGGGTGCGAATGGCTTTTTCCAGTTCGGTGACCTGGCCGCCGGTCAGGGCTGCCTCACCCGACCAAGGGGCGCGGGATTTGGAAATGATGGCGTCAATCGAGCGGCGCGCATCAGCCGTGGCCTGCGTTGCCTCCTGGGCGCGCTGCAGGGGGCTGATGCGGCGCTGGAGAACAAGAGGCTTGGGTCCGGAGGGTCGGGTCGCGGGATTGCCCGGCGGCGGGGCGAACTTAGGTGGGCCGGGCGGACGCAGCGACGGCGGAGGTGCGGACGACGGCGGAGGTGCAGACGGCGGCGGGAGTGCGGACGGCGGCGGGGGGGCTTCCACGGAAAAGGTGCAGGGCTAGCGCTTGCCGAACAACCGGGAGAACAACCCGGCCTTTTTCTCCGCTCCGGCGGCCGCGGCGGCAGCGGCAGGTTTCGTCCTGGCGAGCTGGCTCTTCAGGATATCACCAGTCAGTCGGGCCGCCACAGCCTCGCAGGCCGGGTCATTTAGCGTAACCAAGTAACGCTCGAGCGAGGCGCCATCGGAGAGATTCTTAACCAACGCCGCCTGTTGATCTTTGAACCAGCCCAGCGTAGCTTCGATATTCCGGCGCACGACGGCCTCGGTCTTGGCCAGTGATTCCGGGCCCATCGTCTTGGCCGCCGCCGCATCGGCCGGGCTGACCTTAGTGCCGTAGGACTTGGCCAAGGCCAGTTGCTCGGGACGCGGCAGCATTGCCACGGCGAGTCCCAGCGCCTCGGCGAGGTGCAGGCCGGTGGCGCCGCGGCGGTAGGGCAGGAATTTTCCAATGCCTTCCTCGTCGCCGTGCGTGAGCGCGTTCAGCATGTGGCGGAAATCACCGCCGAGCACAATGCGCGTGGACATCTGCTGGCCCAGGTTGGCGAATTCACCGATGGTCTTGATGCCCTCCGAGGAGCAGACCGAGCGCGTGCCGTCGCTCATTACGACCAGCGAAAGCGGATACGGCTCGGGGATGCTGAGACGGGAGAGGGTTTTGAGGATGGGATTCTCCTTGGCGGAAGTCTCCTCGACCTGCGCCACCATGTCGCCGAACGGGTCGTCGAAGGAAAGGGTTTCTGAGAGAATGCTGGCGAGATGGTCGGCGCGGTCGGTTTTGCCCGCGATTTCCGGGAGCATCAACAGTTCCTCGTAGTTAAAATTGATATATTTGGTAGGTTTCTCGTCATCGGCTTTCAGCGGCCAGTCCTTGATTTCCAGGTTTTGGGCCAGGCTGACCAATGAAGTGTCAGCCATGATGGAATTGCGGAACTTGGTGCGGATATCATCCCAGTCTTTGGCAGTATATTTGGCCATGGCTCGTGAGTTTTGGTTATAGGAAGTTAACTGGAGGAGGTGTGCTCGATGATCTCGTTTGCCAGCCGGAGGTAGTCGTTGGCCACACTGTCTTCTTCCGTCCCCTCCGTGCCGACCAGGAAGACCGGCAGGCCCAGCGTGACGGCGCGTCGCACCACCATCGCGTCGCGGATCTGCGTGCCCATTAGTTTGGCGATCGGAGAGACGCCGCGCTTCTGCTGCTTAAACTGATTCAGGCGGAGTTGCATCCGCATCTTCGGCACCTCGATGTCCACGTTCTGCTTGATGGAATTGAATACAATGCCGAAAACCATCGCCGCGGGCCCCATCGCCGTGGTGCGGAAGCTGGCAGAGGTTTGCTGGAAGCGGACGAGCTTCTCGATGAGCAGCGTGAAGCCAATCAGACTCAGAGCGTCGGGATTGGAGGGCACATACATCTCGTTGGCGCAATAGACGCCGTTTTGGGAGGCGCGCAGGATGTTGGGCGGGCAGTCGAAGAGGATGAAGTCGTAATTCTTCTCAATCTCCGCCAGCTGCTCCTGGAAGATGACGTAGGAGGGTCGTTTGGGGTCGGATTTGTAATCGCCCTCGAGGTCGACGAGATTGAACGAGGTCGGGATGAGGTCGAGTCCGGGGAGGAGTTTCTCTCCTTCCTTACCCTCGAGCACGTCCTTGATCACACAGTCTTTCAAGCGCTGCGTGCCAGGATCAAAGATGGAATAAACCGAACCCGTGCCAGTCGCGTTGATCTTATTCCAGCGATCAAGCTTCATCAGCCAGATGCTGGCATTCGATTGCGTATCGAGGTCGATCAGCAGCACGCGCAGCCCGCGTTTGACGAGACTGGCTGCCGTGTTGACGATCAGCGACGTCTTGCCAACGCCACCCTTGTAGTTGATGAATGCAATCTTGCGCACCATGATGTTTGTTTGGGTCTAAAGCTTTATTCGTGCAAGATGCCACAGCGGCGTCGCTGCGCGAGTTAAAAATAAGATGACCTAAAGCCCGGCGCGGTGGAAGATTTTTGTTTTCAGGGCGTTGAATTTCGCATCGGGTAACGGTCATGGACGAAACCTGCCTGCAGGAGCGCTTTTCCCCCGCCAGCATCTGCTTTGGCTGTGGCCCAGCCAACCCCCGCGGACTTCATGTGCGCAGTTTTGTCCGGGGCGACGAGGTCGTGGCCATCTGGCGTGCCGAACCGCACCACGAGGCTTTCCCCGGCATGCTCAACGGCGGCATCATCGGTTCGCTGCTCGACTGCCATTGCAACTGGACCGCCGCCTGGCACCTCATGCAGCGCCAGCAACTCGAGCAGCCTCCCTGCACTGTCACCGCCGATTATGCCATCAAGCTGCTGCGCCCCACTCCAACTGATGGCCCCATCGAACTCGTCGCGCGGGTGGTGGACTCCGCCGCTGCCCGCGTCACGGTGGAGGGCACGCTTAGCGCCGCCGGGAAAGCACGGGCCACTTGCCGCGGCACCTTTGTCGCCGTGCAACCCGGCCACCCCGCCTACCACCGTTGGTGAGGAATGGACGGCGCGGACGGCCTGATCCGATCACGCGCCCGCGTGGCCTGCACCAATTTAGTCGGCGGCGAGCGTGAATTCCAACGGCACAGTCAGTCGGAATGAAACAATGCGGCCGTTGCGCCGGCCGGGCTGAAAACGCCATTTCATCACCGCGCGCATCGCCGCTTCGGCAAAATCGGGATCGGTCGCATGCAGGATGGTGACCGTCACCACTTGTCCGCGCCCGTCGACGACAAATTGGACTTCCGCAGTGCCATTTACGCCGGCTTTTCGCATGGTCCAAGGATACTCGGGCGGTGGTTGCACGATCGCCCGCGGCGTCTGGTCGAGTTTGCTGCCAGGTATGACTCCGGGGCCGTCAGAGGAAATCCAGCGTCCTTCCTGCGGACCACCGGGCAGACCGTTGGGCAGCTGAAAGGTGGCTGATGTCGGCTTAAGCGCCGAGTCCACCATCGGCACAATGAACACGACCCTCTCTGTAACCGGTCGGGGCAAGTCGCTTTGCTCGGGCACCGCACTGCGACCGCCGCGCGGTGGCAGATTGCGATCCGTTTCGTGCTCTTGCTCCGTGGTTACGGATTCAATGACCTGAGTCGGCGAGGTAATCTGTGGCGGTTGCACAGACGGGAGAACCGGGTTGATTGCCGACGGCTTGGCTTTGAACCCGAACAGCAAGACGGCGTGCAATGCCGCTGCGATCAATACTGGAATCGTGTAGCGTCGTTTGTTCATGTTTTGCCTCCATCTTCATGACGTGCGGCAGCCGGGTTTCTTAGAGCCAGAGCAAACGGCATTGCCAAGCGCGCCCCACCGCGCGTGATATCGTCTCGCGATGAAGCCCACCGATCTCGCGCTCAACCAGACCCTCGGCATCGCTGATGCGCCCGCCGCCGCGACGCACGTTCTCGAGCTGCCGTTCACCCACCTCGTGCGCAACCACATTGGCACGGTCCATGCCGCCGCCCAATTCGCGCTGGCCGAGGCGGCCGCCGCCGAGCGGTTGCGCCGGGATTTTGGCGCCCAGGCCGGTGACGTGGTGCCCATCATGCGGAGCGTCGAACTGAAATACCGGCAGCCAGCCACCGGCGATCTCCTTGCCTACGCCAGCGTCGCACCGGACGACCGCAGGCACCTCCTCTCCGATCTCGTGCAGTCCGGCCGCACCCTCGTGACTGTCGAGGTCGAACTGAAGGACCGCACCGGTGCGCTGACCTTTACGGGCAAGTTCCGTTGGTTCATCGTCCGGAAGGACAAGTTCCCCGTGACATCATGAGCCGCAGCTGGCAACTGCCCCGCGCCGTGCCATTGCTGCTGCTGGCCGCACTCATCCCCGGCAAGACAGTGGCCGCCAGCATTCCAGATTATGTGCGGCACGCACTGGCCCAATTTACCGGCGATGCGCCCAAGGGGTGGGCGTATACTCTGACGACGCACAACGGCAAGGAAACCACGGTCGAGCGCTATGATCCCTCCCAGCCGCCTGGCCGCCAATGGATGCTCCGCGGCCGCAATGGGCGCGCTCCTACCGCTGCCGAGCTGGAGCAATACGCCAAATTCAAGGCCCGTTCCGCTCCGGCAGTGGCGCGCGCTTCCTTCGACAAGAGCGACATCGATATCGGCGCGGTGCAATTGCTGCACGAAGACGCCAACCGCGCGGAATTCGATGGCCGGTTTCGCAATGACAACGGCGACAAGATGCTCGCCCACCTGGGCCTTCGGCTTACCGTAACGAAGCAGCCCGCTGCCGTTGAATCCTTCCGTCTCCGACTCCTCGCGCCATTTTCCCCCATCCTTGGCGTGAAAATCCAGAAACTAGAGGTCGAACTGACCAATTCACCGCCCGCAGCAGATCGCCCCGCCCTACCGCTGCACAGCCACGCCCAATTTCAAGGGCGGCTGTTTTTCATCAAAACCATTGAGGAAACCGAAGAGATCAGCTATTCCGACTACCTGCAGACAACAAGCTCCCCGCCGCCTTCAAAGTAAGCGCTTGCCGGGCTTGCGCTCTCGCCGTCGACCGCTAGTCTCCGCTTTATGAAGGGCCTCCCGTTTCGCTGGAAGATTACGCTATTGATCGTGCTCGTCAGCGGTTTTGGCCTTGGGCTGGCTTTCTTGGGTATCTATATCGCCGACAATCTCCGCTTTCACACTGAGGTTGAGCGGCGGCTTGAGACCACGCGCCGACTGCTCCTCAACGCCGTTGTCCCTGTCCTTGAAAATGACCCGAATCCGAGCAACCTGCAGCTGGAAAAACTGATCGTCGCCGATCCCCAACTTGTGGCCGCCGCCGTCTACGCGCCCGACGGACGGCTAATCGCCCGCTATGTGCGGCCGGACGTCACCGAGTTCATCCCGCTGCCTCGGACCATTGGGCGGTTGATGGCCGCGGAGCGCACCGTGGTCATCACCTCCATCCGCTCAGGGGGCCACAACCTCGGCACCCTCTACCTCAAGGCCGAGATCAGCGAGACCGACCGCGAACGCTTCAACAGCCTGTTTCGCGGCGGCGGCATCGTCTTCCTTATCTCCGCCCTGCTGGCCTTCGCGATTGCCTACGCACTGCAGCGCGGGATTTCCCGGCCCATCACCGAGCTGGCCGACGTTGCCGCCCGGATCACCCGGGAGCGTGACTACTCCGTGCGTGTCGGCCAGTCCGCCACAGGCGAGATCGGTGCGCTCATCGCCTCCTTCAACACGATGCTGCAGACTATCCAGCAACGCAACTCCGAGCTGGAAACCGCCCGGATCGCCGCTGAGGTCGCCCGGGAAAAAATCCATGAGATCAACCAGGAGCTGGCTGAGATCAACCGCACGCTCGAGGCGCGTGTCGCGGAGCGCACCCAGCAGCTGGCCCAGGCGGTGCAGGCCGCGGAGCAGGCCAACAAATCCAAGAGCCTCTTCCTCGCGAAAATGAGCCACGAGTTGCGCACTCCGCTCAACGCCATCATCGGCTACAGCGAACTGCTGCAGGAGGACGCCACCGACGCGGGCAACACCGCCGTGGTCGAGGACCTGAGCAAGGTGCTGGGGGCGGCCCGACATCTGCTCGGCCTGATCAACGACGTCCTGGATCTTTCCAAAATAGAGGCCGGCCGCATGGAATTGTTTATTGAATCCATCGACCTTGGCGCTTTGGTGAAGGAAGTCGCCGCTACGGCGGCCCCGCTGATCGAGAAGCGGGGCAACTCGCTCGTCCTCGCCTGTCCGGCCGAGATCGGCTCCCTGCGCAGCGACGGCACTAAGATCCGCCAGGTGCTCTTCAACCTGCTGAGCAACGCCAGCAAGTTCACGGATCGCGGCAGCATCAGTCTCACCGTCGAACGGGTGGTGCAGCCCCGGGGCGACATGATAAGCTTCAAGGTGAAGGACAGCGGCATCGGCATGAATGACGAGCAAATGGGAAGGCTCTTCAAGGCCTTTAGCCAGGCCGATCAATCCACCAGCAGCAAGTTTGGCGGCACGGGCTTGGGCCTGGCCATCTGCCGCCAATTCGCCCGCATGCTGGGCGGCGACATTTCCGTCGCGAGCACGCCCGGGCAGGGAGCGACTTTCCAAGCCGTAATTTCCGCCGAGGCCAAGGAAACCAAGACCAAACCCGCCGGTCCCGGCACCGGCCTGACCCAGGCGCCCTTCGCCATTAAGGTCCGGCCCAAGATTCTCCTGATCGTCGACGATCTGGAGGTGCGGCAGCTCATGGCCCAGCTGCTTATCGCGAGTGAATATGAGGTGATCGAGGCCACGGGCGGTCAGGATGGACTCGAACTGGCCCGCAGCCAGACGCCCGCACTAATTCTGCTCGATGTGATGATGAAACAGATAGACGGCTGGTCCGTGCTGACCGATCTGCAAACAGAAGCCGCGCTGCACGATATCCCCGTAATAGTCCTCAGCGCGCAGTCCGACGCCAACCTGGCTTTCTCGTTCGGCGCCTCGGGGTTCATGTCCAAACCCGTCGAGATGGCCAGCCTCAACGCCGAGATTGCCCAGCTCTTGCAGCCCAACGATCCGCGCACCATCCTGCTCGCCGACAGTGACCAGGTCTCGCGCGAGCTTCTCATCCGTATGCTGCAGCGGGCCGGCTGGCCGGTGCGGCAGGCTGGCAGCGGTCACTTGGCGCTCAAATTCCTCAAGCAATCCCCGCCCGCCGCCATTATCCTCGATTTACTCCTCCCCGGTTTGGATGGCTTTGCGCTCATTGAGTGGCTCCAAGCCCACGCCGCTTGGAATAACATCCCCGTCATTGTCATCACCTCGCTCGACATCACCCAGGAAATGCAAAAACGGCTCGGTGTTCGCGTCTCTTCCGTGATACAGAAGGGGCAGGTCAACAAGGAGGAGCTGCTCCGCCTGCTCCGGCCCGCCGTCGAGCAACACGCTCCTGCCCCGCCCGCCCCGTCCTGAGTCCACCCTCTCACCCCCGGACCGCCATGGCCAAAATCCTCCTCGTCGAAGACAATGAAATGAACCGCGACATGCTCTCCCGCCGCCTGGCGAAGCGCGGTTATATCGTCCTGACGGCGGTCGACGGCGGCGCCGGCGTTGCCATGGCCAAGACAGATTCCCCCGACCTGATTCTCATGGACATGAGTTTGCCTGTAATCGACGGCTGGGAAGCAGCGCGCCAGCTCAAGGCCGATCTGGCCACCGCCCGCATCCCCATCATCGCCCTCACCGCTCACGCCATGGCCAGCGATCGCGAGCAGGCGCTGGCCGCCGGCTGCGACGAGTTCGACACCAAGCCGGTGGATTTGCCGCGCTTGCTTGGGAAAATCGAGGCGTTCCTCAACCCCGGCGCACCCCCCGCATGAACCCGTTCCCCGGCACAGAATCCGCGCCCGCCGGCGGCGACCGGCCCGCGGGCGGCTCCGCCTCGCCGCAATCGCTGCTGCCCACTCTCCGCAAACTCCGACCCGGCGACCGGGAGTCCCTGGCCAATTTCCGCCATGCCCTCCGCACGCCGCTTAATCAGATCATCGGCTACTGCGAGATGCTGATGGAAACGACGGAGGAGCTGAACGCCACCGAGCTGCTGCCCGAGCTCAAGCGCATCCATACCTCCGGTGGGCAGCTTCTCTCCCTGATCACCGACTCCCTGGCGCCGTGGAAAGTCGAGAGCATGGCCATTGACTTCTCCATTCTCCGGCGCGACATCCGGCCGCCCCTCAGCGGCGTCATCGACAACACGGAAATCTGCCTGCAAGCCGCCGCAACTGCCGGGCAGCCGACCCTCCTCTCCGATCTGCGGAAAATCCGGCAGGCCGCGCAGAATCTCTCCGAGCTTTTCGAGAGCGAGGATTTTCCCGCCAAGATGAACTTCGCCCGGACCGAGGCCGCCGGCACGCCGCCACTGCCCGTCGATCTGCTCAGCCCGGGCGGCTCGATTGCTCCGACCCCGATGGCCGAGGGCCTGACGGGTGCACGACTCCTCGTGGTCGAGGACGACCCGATGAACCGCGACATGCTCTGCCGCCGGCTGCAACGCCTGGGGCATGTCATCACCGAGGCGGAGAATGGCCGCGTCGCACTCAAGCGGCTTCGGGAGCAACCGTTCGATCTGGTCTTGCTCGATCTGCTGATGCCGGAAATGGACGGCATCCAGACCTTGGAGGCGATGAAGTCCGACGCCCGGACACGCCACTTGCCGGTCATCATGCTCACCGCGATGGACGACGTGGAGAGCACGGTCCGTTGCCTTGATGCCGGCGCGGATGACTTTGTTCCCAAGCCGTTCAATCCCGTCATCCTGCGGGCGCGCATCTCCGCTTCGCTTGAAAAAAAGCGCCTCCGCGACAAGGAGCAGGCGTATCTCGCGCAACTCCAGAGCGAGCGGGCGAAATCCGAGCGTCTTCTGCTCAACGTGCTGCCCAAGGCCATCGCCGACCGGCTCAAGCACGGCGAGCGGACGATCGTCGACAGCATTCCCGACGCCACGGTGATGTTCGCCGACCTGGTGGGCTTCTCGAAGTTCGCGTCGAACAACACGCCCGATCGCACGGTGCAATTGCTCAACGAAATCTTCTCCTCATTCGACCGTATTGCCGAGCAGCACGAACTGGAAAAAATCAAGACCATTGGCGACTCCTACATGCTGGTGGGCGGGGTGCCGACGTCCCGGACCGACCACGCCGAGATCTGTGCCCTCTCCGGTCTCGAGATGCTGGGCGCGATCGCGGCCTTCAACAAACGCAACCAGCTCGACTGGAAAATCCGCATCGGCATTAACACTGGGCCCGTCGTCGCCGGCATCATCGGCACGCAGAAATTTTCCTACGATCTTTGGGGCGACACTGTGAACATCGCCAGCCGCTTGGAAGCGAACGGTCAGCCGGGCCGGATCCAGGTCTCGGAGGCGACCATGCGATTGCTGGAGGGCAAATTCCTGTTGGAATCCGTCGGCCTGATCAACCTCAAGAATGTCGGTCCCGTGCACGCCTACCTTGTGCTGGGCCTGAAATAGCCCCCGCGGTGCTACTTCCGCCGGGGGGAACGGACTTTCTTGGCGGGTGGTAGTTTGGCGACTGATTCCTTCCTCGGCGGCGGCTCCGTCCACTTGAAGATCAACGTGGACAGGCCCGGCAGAGTCAGCACCAGCGAATGGTTGTAGCCGTCGGCGCGCGCCTCCTCACTCGCTCGTCCGCCTTGGTTGCCCTCGCCTCCGCCGCCGTAATAGGTCGAATCGGTGTTGAGCACTTCCCGCCAGAAACCGGCCAGCGGCACGCCGACCCCGTAATCATGCCGCATCACCGGCGTGAAATTGCAGATGATAAGGTAACACGTCTGCATCGCCTCGTCCAAGCGCAGAAAGCTGAGCACGCTCTGCGCGGCATCGTTGCAATTGACCCAGCGGAACGACGCCGGGTTGAAGTCGTTCGCACTGATGGTCGGCTCGCCGGCGTAGAGCCGGTTGAGGTCGCGCACGAGCAGGCGCAGCCCCTCGTGCTCGGGTTGCCGGCAGAGATGCCAGTCAAGGCTCGCCTCATGGTTCCACTCGCTGCGCTGGCCGAACTCCTGGCCCATGAAGAGCAGCTTCTTGCCGGGATACGCCCAGACGTAGCCGTAGAGCGCGCGCAGGCTGGCCGCCTTGCCGGCGATGCTGCCCGCGCCCATCTTGCCGAGCAGTGAGGCCTTCAGGTGCACGACCTCATCGTGGGAATAGACCGTGATGAAATTCTCCGAATACTGGTAGAGCATCCCGAACGTCAGCTTGGAATGCTCCCATTGGCGGGCGATGGGATCTTTCTGAAAATACTTCAGCGTATCGTGCATCAGCCCCATGTTCCATTTGTAGTCGAAGCCCAGTCCGCCCCCGCTTGCGGGGTGGCAGACCCCGGGGAACGAAGTCGATTCCTCGGCGACCATCACGGCGCCGGGATAATAGTGGTGCACCAGCCCATTGATCTGCCGCAGAAATGCAATGGCCTCGAGGTTCTCGCGCCCGCCGAATTTGTTGGGCACCCACTCGCCTTCCTTGCGCGAGTAATCGAGGTAGAGCATTGAAGCCACCGCGTCGACCCGCAGGCCGTCGATGTGGTAGCGGTCGAACCACGCCAGCGCGCTCGCCACGAGGAAACAGCGCACCTCGTGGCGGCCGTAGTTGAAGATTAGCGTGCCCCAGTCCATGTGCGCGCCGAGCCGGGGGTCGGCGTGCTCGTAGAGATGCGTGCCGTCGAACCCGGCCAGCGCGAAACTGTCCCGCGGGAAATGCGCCGGCACCCAGTCGAGGATGACACCGAGGCCGCGCTGATGCAGCTGGTCGACAAAATACTGGAAGTCCTCCGGTGAACCGTAGCGGTGCGTCGGGGCAAAGTAGCCCGTGACCTGATAGCCCCACGAGCCGGTGAAGGGATGCTCGCTCACCGGCATGAGCTCGATGTGCGTGAAGCCCATTTCCACCGCATAGTCCGCCAGGGCCGGGGCAAGCTCGCGGTAGTTGAGCGGCTGGTTGGCGTCCTCCTCCCGGCGACGCCAAGAGCCGAGATGCACCTCGTAGATGGACATCGGCCGGTCGAGCCGGTCCGCCTGTTCCCGCCGCCGGGCGAGCCACGCAGCGTCGTTCCATTGGTAACGGCCTGCATCAAAGACAATGGCGGCGTTGGTCGGCGGCGCTTCGAAGTAGCTGCCATAGGGGTCGGTTTTCATCCGCATAACGCCCTGCCGGTCCCAGAGGGTGAACTTGTAGACCTCCCCCTCGTGCAACCCGGGCACGAACAGCTCCCACACGCCGGACGCGCCGAGCGGTCGCATCGGATGGTAGCGCGGGTCCCAGCCGTTGAAATTGCCGACGAGTGATACCCGTGTGGCGTTCGGCGCCCAGACGGCGAAGGAGACACCGGGCACCTGGCCGAGCTGGCGCGGCTGCGCCCCGAGCTTTTCGTAGATGCGGTGCTCGTTGCCTTGGTTAAAAAGGTAGAGGTCCTGTTCGCTCAGCGTCGGCAGAAACGAGTAGGCGTTGTGCACTTGATGGATGTCGCCCCAGGCAGTCTCGTAGCGCAGCTGATAGGCGAAGACCTCCCGCTCCGGGATGAAGACCTCGAAGAATCCCTCCGGGGCGAGCAATTCCATCGGCCGCGCCGGTGTGCCGCCCGCGCCGAGGTCGACTACGGCGCAACTTTTCGCCGCGCGCACGAACGCCCGCACCACGACTCCCCGCCGACCCGCCTGCTCAACCGGGTGCATGCCGAGCCACCCGTGGGGATTGGCCTGCCGGTTGCCGAGGAAGGCGGTCAGCTCATGTTCGGGGATCAGCACGTTGCTCCCCTACTTTGGCCGGGCGCCGCCGCGGGTCTAGTATAAACCGGAACCATCGGGCCGCCCGGAGGTATTATTCTCGTTGCGCCTCGCCTTCGCCCCGACTTCATTTTCAACCACATGCCCGCTGCCCGCGCCCGCCGCATTCTTGTTGCGCTCTCCCTCGGCCTGCTGGCCGGGTCGGTGGTTGCGCAGGAGAAACCCGAGGCCTCCGGACAGAAATTCTACTATGACGACCCGACCAAGGAATCCGTCTTCGTCGGTGGCGCGCGGCTGGTCTACGGCGACCTGCTCCTGACCGCCGACGAAATCCGCTATAACTCGACGACCAGCCTTACCACCGCCAGCGGCCACTTCGTGCTGACTTCGGGCGGACGCCGCTTGGTCGCCGACGACGGCACCTACAACCTCGCCACCAAGACCCTCCACGTTCGCAATCTCCGTCTCGGCCAGTTTCCCCTCTACCTCACCGGCGAAGCGGCCGACGGTTCACTCGACGAGCTTGTGTTCACCAACGCCACGGTCTTCTTCCGCGAGCACGCCTCCTACACGCCATCCCTCCACGCCGGCAAACTCACTTATCAGCGAGGCCGGATCGTCTCCGGCGAGGACGTGCGGATTGGATTGCTGGGCGGTCATTTCATCCATTTGCCCAAGCTGGAACAGCGGCTTGACGTGCCGTTTCTCAACCATGTGGTCGCTCGACTCGGCTACCGCGGCAGCCTCGGCGCCTTCGGTGAGGCGGGACTGCAGGTGCCCGTCAGCCGCGACTTCAAGCTCGGCGCCGACGCCGGGCTCTACTCCAACCGCGGCTTCATGATCGGCCCGTCCGGCACCTACGAGCGCAGCGACAATGACAACGCGGTCAGTGGTTATTTTCGTTCCGGTTACATCAATGATTATGGCGACCGCAAGACCGACATTCTCGGCCGCCCCGTGCCGAAGACCCGCGACTATTTCTCCTGGCTGCACCGGCAGCGCATCGGCGCGCACTTCACGCTTAACGGCGAATTCAACTACTGGAGCGACTCCGAGATCCTGCGCGACTTCCGCCCGCACGAGTTTTTCCCTGTGCAGCAGCCCGACTCGTTCCTCGAGGCCGCCTACAACGGCGACAACTACGTCCTCAGCGCCTTCGCCCGGTTGCACCCGAACCACTATCAGCTTGTCACCGAGCGGCTGCCGGAAGTGCGCTTCGATTTGCTGCCCACGCCCGTGCCGGGCGGGGCCTACCAGCGCCTCAACGCTAGCCTGGCCGTGCTTGAGGATAACGGCATCGGCGGGCCATTCAAGCAGCACAGCACGCGGCTCGACGCTTACTACGGCCTCTCCCGGCCCATCGCACCTGTGGAGTGGTTTACTTTCACGCCAGTCGCCGGCGGCCGTGTCACTTATTACGCCGACGCCACTGGGGGCCGCGACCACTATACGCGCACTATCGGCGAAGTCGGCTTCGATGCCGTGCTTCGAACCAGCGGCACGTCTGACTACAAGAGCGAACTCTGGGACATCGACGGACTCCGTCATCTCTTCACTCCGAAACTATCATACCGCTTCGCACCCGAGGCAGGCAGCGGTCGTCGCTACATCCCGCCGCTTGAGTCGCGCGTCTTCTCCTCCTACCTGCCGCCGCTGTCGATTGCCGACAGTCGCAATCTCGACGATTTGCACCGCCTCGACACACTGCGGATCGAGTTGGACAACACCCTGCAGACCCGCGATCCGCTTTACGGTTCGCGCGACCTAGGCAGCCTCAATTTCTCTGCCGACTACCGCTTCCCCCGTCTGCCCGGCGAGCGCCACCTCTCCGATATTCACACCGAGCTCGCGCTCAGGCCCGCGCCGTGGCTGCGCCTCGAGGTCTATCACCGTTTCACCCCGCGAGACTCCGCGCAGCAGGAACTCAATGCCGGCTTCGAGCTCATCGACCTGGACTGGTGGTCGCTGCGCCTGTCCACTCATTTCCTCCGGCACGATTACGAGGAATACCTGCTCGATTACCGGCAGCGGCTCAACGAGGTTTACGACGTGTATGGCCGCTGGCGCTACGATGCCCGCCTCAGCCGTTTCAACGAGCAGACCTACGGGCTCCGGCAGCGCCTCGGCCAGACCTGGGCCATCCGCTACGAACTTGCCTTCACCGAGGGCGCGCGCCGGGAAAGCTCGTTCGGCTTCAACGTCGAGGTCGAGTTGCTGCGCTTCTGACCGCGCCCCGCGCCATGGGCATCGCCGCCAACCAGCAGCGGAGATTTCTCGACTACCTCGCGCTACTGCGCCCGCACCTCACCCGCGACTCCGCCCTGCCCCGCCGCATCAAGGAACTCCTCGGCCGCGACCGAGCCATCGGCGCGCGCGACCGCCGACTTTACCGGGAGCTCATTTACACCACGCTCCGCTACCTGCCTTGGATCGAACCCTGGCTCGACCCCGCACTCGACACCGCCGCGCGCATCGCCGCTTGGCTGGCACCGGAAATGCGCGACACGGCAAACTACCGGCGCGAGCTGACCGTTGGCTGGCCCGCGGTGCCCGAGTCGCTCGCTGCCAAGGCATTCGATCTCACCAGTCTGACCGGCCGCACCTGCGATCCGCAGGATCTGCTTCCCGGCTGGTTCCGCGAGGAATGTCCCTTGGCCTTCGAGGAACCGCACCTTTCGTCGCTGCTCAGCCGCGCGCCAATCTGGGTGCGCCTGCAATGTCAGGACCGCGAGCGCGTCCTCCGTGAATTTCTCGATTGCGGCTGGGTGCTGGGCATTCCGTCCGCCCCTGCCGACGCCGTCTGCCTGCCGCCCGACGCCGATGTCGCCAAGACCGACGTCTACCGACGCGGATTCGTAGAAATCCAGGACCTCGGTTCGCAGTTCGTTCTGGCCCACGCGTCCGTGGTTCCCGGCCAGCACTGGCTCGACGCTTGCGCCGGCGCCGGTGGCAAGACACTCCAGTTGGCACGTTTGGTCAGTCCCGGCGGCCAGGTCGATGCCGCCGACATCCGCCTCGAGGCACTGGCCGAACTGACTGAACGCGCCCGGCGCGGCCGCGCCGAGAACATCCGCATCATGAGCGAGCCGCTGGCCGGCGCGGAATACGACGGCGTGCTCGTCGACGCCCCCTGCTCCGGCACGGGCACTTGGCGCCGCCAGCCGCACTTGAAATGGCTGACCCGTTCCGAGCACCTCAACCGGTTCGCCGCCGTGCAGCTCCAGCTTCTCCGCGCCAACGCCCCGCGCGTGCGCCCCGGCGGTGTGCTTGTCTACGCCACCTGCTCGCTCGCCCGGCGCGAAAATCTCTTCGTGGCCGCCGAATTCGCCTTCTCTCATCCCGACTTCACCCCGGAGCCGCCCAGCAGGGATTACGGCGGCGCGTGGGACAACTATGGCACCACCCTCCTGCCGGGGACGCACAACACCGACGGCTTCTACGTGGCGGTCTTCCGCCGCCGTCACTGATTTTTCCGATTGCTAGCCGCATGGCCGCTCCCTCGACTCAGTCCGTGCCCGCTGCAGCCGAATACCACATCAAGCTTCCCGTCTTCGAGGGGCCGCTCGACCTGCTGCTGTTCCTCATCCGCAAAAACGAGCTCGATATCTACGACATCCCGATCGACACCGTCACCCGGCAATACCTGGAGGTCCTCTACGCCCTGAAAGACCTCCAGCTCGACGTGGCCGGCGAGTTTTTCGTCATGGCCGCGACGCTGATGGAGATCAAAAGTCGCCTGCTCCTCCCCAAGCACGAGCAGGCCGTCGACCCCAACGCCGGGGAGGACGACCTCGATCCGCGTTGGGAACTCGTCCACCAGTTGCTGCAATACAAGAAATTCAAGGAAGCCGCCGGCAACCTCGGCCAGATGGCGGGCAACGCCCAGGACATGCTGCCGCGCTCCACTTCCATCTTCACGCCCGCCGCCGACCGTCCGCTGCGACCCGTCGACCGCCTCGATCTGTGGAGCTCCTTCAACATAGTCCTGCGCCGCCTCGCGGAGAAACTCGTCGTCGGTGAAATTCACGCCGAGCAGGTGACCGTCGCCGACCAGATGGAATACATTCTCGCGCACCTAGCCGCTCGGCGTCGCTTCACCTTCTCCAGCCTGTTTGACCACAAAATCTCACTCCGCCGGCTCGTGGCCACTTTTCTCGCCCTGCTCGAACTCGCCCGCCTCCGCCAGCTCACCCTCCAGCAGAACGAGGCCTTCGACGACATCGAATGCACCGCGGTGGAGGAAAACGCTCTTGAAACGCCGCCCACCGCGGACACCTTGGCGACGTAAGATGAAAAAAACTCCACGCCGCCGCGCCGCCAAGGCCCACCTGCTCGGGCTCGGACTTGACCACACCGACGGCCACAAACGCCTGACTTCCGCCGAGCAGTTCACCATCATTGGCGGCTCGGAGGAGACCCACGGCCGCATGACGGAGACCGTCGTCAAAACCTTCGAGGTGCTGAAACAGCGCCGTAAGCCGCTCGATGCGGTCGAGCCCGCCGAGCTCGCCGAAATCATCCACGAGTCCACGCCCGAATAAGCTGCCGTTTGATTTTCCCGCCAACCTGACTAGTCTCCCCGCCATGTCCGCCAAAATCGCCCAACTCGATGCCAGTAATTTCCAGTCCACCATCGCCGGTGCCCAGCCCGTGCTTGTGGACTTCTGGGCCCCGTGGTGCGGCCCGTGCAAGGCCATCGCCCCCATCCTGGAGGAGTTGGCCACCGAGTTCGACGGCAAGCTCAGCATCGCCAAGGTCAACGTCGACGAGAACAGCGACCTCACCGTGCAATACAACGTCCGTGCCATCCCCACGATGCTGCTTTTCAAAGGCGGCCAGGTGATCGACCAGTTCGTCGGCATGATGGACAAGGCCACACTCAAGACCAAGCTCGCTGGCAAAATCTAAGAAGCGCGCCGGCTAAATCGCCCCAGTGGCATCATCCTGGGCGCAAGGGCGGACGGATTCAGCCCTCCACGCCGGGCACGCTGACTGACCGGCCATTGTCCTTCGGTCCCAGTGAGAGAATGAAGGGCGCGGCGGTTTCGGCCCACTTATCCGGCTTGGGGTGGCTGGAAGCGCCGTCGCTCCAACTCTGCCGGAGCATGTCGGTGTCGATGACGCCGGGGTTTAGCGGCACGACGGCCATGCCGGCGGGCAGTCCCTGGGCGAGCGCCTTGGACAGTCCCTCGATGGCGTATTTCGAGGCGCAATAGGGAGCGAAGTCGGCGGCCGCGCTCCGGCCCCAGCCGGAGCTAAGATTGACGATCACGCCGCTGCCCCGCGCCACCATCGCGGGGACAAAATGCCGGATGACGTTCGCCACTCCCTTCACATTCACATCAATCAGCTGGTCGAACTCGCGCGCGGGAATTTTCCAGAGCGGTGCGGGATTGTTCATCAGGGCAGCGTTGTTGATCAACAGATCCGGCGCGCCGTGCGCCGCGAGCACTTTCTCCGCCCAGAGGGCGACCCGGTTGTCCTGCGCCACATCGACCGCGGCGAAATCGTGCGGGAGCGGATGGGTGAATCGCAGCTCCACCACTGCGGCGCTCCGTCCACAGCCAATGACGGTGTGTCCGTGGGCGATATACCACTCGGCCAGAGCGCGGCCCAGGCCGCGGGTGACGCCGGTGATGACGATCTTCATCCTGGCAGTAGTGCGGAGCGAAAATCGCGGAGCGAGCAGAAAGCAGTCTGGCTCACGCACCGCTCCCTTCGCGGTTACCGCGATTGCAGACGAATTTTATTCATCCCGCGCTTGCGACAGGCATCCATCGCGGCGGTGAGGAAGCGCAGCGGGGTGTTCTCATCCGAGCGGATGAGCACGGTGACATCCTTCGAGACGTTGCCGACCTGGGCCATGAGGTTGTCAATGTCCTCCAGCTTGGCCGGGATGGACTTCGCTCCGGCGACGATGGTGTATTCGCCGGCCTTGGTGATGTTGACGGTCAGCGAGTCCTTCAGCTCGCTCTTGCCGGCGGTCTCCACCTTGGGGAGCGTGAGGTTCATCGTGGCGATCGTCTTGAACGACATGGTGACGAAGGCGAAAAAGATCAGCATAACGAGCACGTCGATCAAGGGCACGAGGTTCATCTCAGGCCGCCGGCGCCGTTTGCGGTAGAGTGCGCTCATGGCCGGGTATGCCGGCCGAGCACGCGTTCGAGCAGGAGGTCGATCTTGACCGCGTAATTCTCGACCTTGCGCTGGAGGAATCCGCTGCCAACCAGTGACGGGATGGCGATGGAGAGGCCGATGACCGTGGCCGAGAGCGCCAGTGCCACGCCCTTGGTGAACGCCACCGGATCGGGCAGGCCCGTGTCGGGGGCGATTTGCGAAAAGACCTGCAGCAAACCCGTGACGGTGCCGGTGAGTCCGATGAGCGGCGCGGTCGCGTAGATGACGTCGAGATAGGGGATGCCGCGCTCGAGGCGGTTGATCTCGAGCCGGGCGAAGGCCTTCACCGCCTCGGGATCCGCCTTGTGCTCGTTGGCGAAGCCAAGGATGCGCGCCAGCACCGAGTGCGTGCCGCCGGAATACGCCCGCCCGTGCACCACGGCGTCCACCAGATCGTCGGGCAGCACCGCACCCTTGCGCAGGGCGTAGAGGCGTTCGCAGATGATAAAGACCGCGGCGATGGAGCAAAGCGCGAGCGGATAGATGAGCAGGCCGGCGCCTTTAAAGATATCAAGCATGGACGTGGGGGTTGAGTGAAATCGGCTTATAGACGCGCACAAGCCGGAAAAGGTTCATGGGCGGGGCATTTTTTCTAATTTTTCCCGGTCTTGAGCCGGGTTGCGAGCGCGTTCATCTCCATCTCCAACTGCCGGCCCGATTCCACGCGGAGCGTCTGGCGCGCGCGCTCAAGCATCTGGAGTGCTGCCGGTGTCTCGCCGAGGCCTTGCAGGTGGTTGATGAACGGAGCGACGACCTGATCGAAGAAATCGATGCTCGCCCCGCGACCTTCGGTGTCGAGGAGATGCTTGAAGGTGCGGATTTGATCGGCCAGGTCCTCCTCGCGAATACTCCGCTCCATGCGCTCGGTCGACTGCCGGATGCTGAGGTCGGTGCGATCCGAGCTGTATTTGCGTGTGAGCCGCTGTTCCTCGTGGTTCGCCGCGCTCAGTTCGCCGCGCGCGCGCAGACTCTGGGCGATCTGCCGCTTGAAAGCCGCCTCGATATCCGGGTAACGCTGGAAAGCGATCGCTGCCTCGTGCAGCGTGACCTCGATCATGCGCGCGTCCACCCCCGCGCTCGTCTGGACGCGCAGCAGCATCCGCCAAGCTTCGAGGTTGCGATGCTCGCGGTTGACGGCCTCGCGGGCGGCGCGCACCGCTCCGGCTAGGTCGCCGGTCCGGAGGTATTCGCCCGCAAAGGCGGTATGGAGTTGCGAGAATTTGTAGCCGGGCAGCGCGTGAAAGTGCTCGGAGAGGAACACCAGCTCGTGGTCGGTGACGTTGGCCCAAGTCTGCGGATCCCAGGCGAGCCCGACCACGAATTTCTGTTCGGCGTAGCGCCCGCAGTCGAGCACCCAGCCGTCGCCGCCGAGGTAGCCGAACCACGCGTGCCGGCCATCGAGCCCAGCGCCGCGGAGGAGGATGGTCGGGATGCCCTTGGCCTTGCCGGCGCTGTAAGCGAAGTAGGCCTGGTCGACGCAGATACCGCCCTCCTGCCGGATGGTGGCGAGCCGGTAGTCGGGCTTCTTCCAGTCGGACTGGTTGGCCACCAGCCGATCCTTGCGATAGCGGATGAGATCGTAGGCTTTGGCGAAGTCGGACAGCACCCACGGCACGTTGCTGCGCGCCCAATCCAGTTCGACAAAAGGCGCGGGCGAATCGACGACATATTTCAATTCGACGGCGGACAGACGCTTGAAGCGGTGCAAGGACTGGCCGCTGCGGTCGAGTTTAATCCAGTAGGCAAAGGCGTCGGACGGCGCGGGAAATTCGCGCGGCAGCACGGAAGCGCTCACCTGTCCGTGCGGCCAGAACGGCGGCGGAGGCACGTCGAACACCACCGCGATTGCGAGCGCGAGATTCTGGTAATCCGCGAAGTGCGCGGAGTCGGCGGTGTAGAGCTGCTGCAGAATGTCGAGCACGCGCAGCGGGTGGTCCACGGGCTGGAGCGTGGTGAAGAATTCCTCGGAGAAGGCGGCCGAGCCCAGTGCGTGGAGCTGCAGTTCGCGCGACAGGTGCGCCGCGGCTGAGCCAGGGCCCCACTGGTAGCGCGTGGCCATGTTGGCGTGTCCAACCTTCGCGGTTTTGACCGCGTCAACCCAATCGCGCACAGCCTTGCCGTCGGGTTGCCCGAGCAAATCGGCCCAGCGATAGAGATAATACCACGCCGCCGCCGCACCGCGGCCAGACTCGTAGGCGGCGAAGGCAGCGCGACGTAGCATCGCAACCTGCGAACCCCAGCTGGTCCGCTCCGCTTCGTCCACCAGCGCAGTCACACGGCCGGGCGCGGGCACGCGGGCCAGCTCCGCGGAGGTTATGTCGTCGAGGGCCGCGAGGCGCGTGGCGGAGCAGAGGCTCAGCAGGAGGGCGATGCGCAGATGCATGGTGCGAGCAAAGGCAATGCTCCACCCGCATGCAATCCGCCTTCCGTTCCGATTTCCAAGCCGGGCCAGTTCTACAAACCCGGCATTGTCCCTGAATAGATGAGGGCAAACCCGATCGTATCCAGCGTGCCGTGCATGATGATCGAGACCCAGAGATTGCGCCCGCTCAGATAATACGCGAGGCACTGCATGACTCCGCCGAGTCCAGTGCTCAACATGCCGGAGGTTCCCTGGTAGCTGTGCAACGATCCGAAAAGGATGCTGCTCAGAATCACCGCGATTATTTTCCCGTCGAGCCGCTGTCCAAAGATGTCGGTCAGCCGATTGCACAGGTAGGCCCGGTTGATGATTTCCTCACCGAAGGCGGCAAACGTCCACGACAGCGTCAGGGCCACCAGCAACAGCCGCCAGTTACCAATCATGGGACGGAAGGAACTGAGGTCGGGCGGATGGCTCGTGATCATAGCGACCAGCGGGTCAAACACCCAATTGCTGAGCGCGCCGGCGACCAGGCCGGCCAGCAAGCCCCAGCCGATTGTGCGCGGCCAGCCCATCGCGGGTCGGCCCATGCCGATTCCACGCCAACCAACGCGACGCAACATCAGCGACAGCCAGCCCAGCACCATCAGGGTCGGTGAGATCTGGATGCCAAAGCCAAGAAATTGGATGGAAGTTACCGCCCCAAGCAACAGCAGCTCCAGCATGGCGAGCGGCCGGCTCTGCGCATAAGCGTTGCGCCAATCGGCTGGCGCCGGGTGAATTTCATTCATGGGCACACGGTGACGGGCTTCCCTCGATGGGCAAAGCGTTCTCGACGAGTGTGCTCGTATCCGCGTTGAGCACCCCCGGCCTTGCGTTAGGGGGACCGGACGCTCCCCCGGCCAGCAAGGTCGCGCTCGTTCGATCCATTGGAAGGACCGGCGAATGCGGGCCTCTCAAAATTTCGGGATCACCCCGCGGGAGTTTTCCGGAACCTTCGGCGTTCGCCCGGCCGCGGCCGGGGCCCGGTTGACCACACTGGACTGAATGATCAACCCGTGGACTATGGGAATGGCCTTATCGCCGCCCGGCGTGTAGTAATAGGAAACAGTATTGTCGCTCAACTGCAGTTCATTCCATTTGGTTCCATAGGCGCTGAGGGTCGATTGGATTTGCTCCTCCGTCCAAGCGACCGGCAGCGTCAATTTCGCCATGAGGGGACGCAGGGAGGGCATGGCAAGGTGACCTCGACCGTCAGATCGCCCGCGCAAACTCCTCCGGCGGGATGCCGACGGCCTCCTGGGCCAGCGCCCAGCCGGGCAGCAGTTGCAGCAAAATGATGGCGACACGCCTCAGCACCACCCGAGCAAAACAAAACCCCGCCGGCACGCAATCCGCCTTCACACCGCGGCCCATGAATCGAATCGACACCGCCGCGCCATGTGTCACGTTCGCCGCCATCACCCCTCGCCGTGCACACCGGCGGACGCAGGGCACGCCAGTCAACTGTCAGCCAAAGGAGAAAACATATGATATTCCTACTCTGTTACGTGGCCGTAATCGTAGTCGTGATCGCGGGAATGTGGAAGGTATTCACCAAGGCGCGCCAGCCCGGCTGGGCTTGCCTCATTCCCATCTACAACATTTACGTGATACTCAAGATCGCGGGCAAACCCGGCTGGTGGCTCCTGCTCTACTTCGTCCCGCTGGTGAACATCATCATCGCCATCATGGTCGTCCACGGCGTCTCGACCAACTTCGGCCGGGGCGTCGGCACCACGCTCGGTTTGATTTTCCTGCCGTTCATCTTCTATCCCATCCTCGGCTTCGGCGACGCGCAGTATCAGGGCTGAGCCGGCTGTCCACCTTTCCCCCCGTCATTGCGAGGAGCGCAGCGACGAAGCAATCCAACTGGATCGCCACGCCCTGCAGGCTCGCGATGACAAGCCTCAGGACGACACGCCGGTATCGGCGGCGGGAGTCTTCTGGTGGAACTCCAGTTTCTCGCCGTTGCGGACGACGAGGATGGGGTCGCCCTCCTTGACGTCGCCGCGGAGCATGGCCTCGGCGAGGGGATCCTCCAGCAGGTGCTCGACGGCGCGCCGGAGCGGGCGGGCGCCGTATTTTTCGTCGTAGCCTTTCTCTATGAGCAGGAGCTTAGACTCCGGCGAAAACTCGAGCAAGATGTGGCGGGCGGTGAGGCGCTTGCCGACCTTGGCGACCTCGATGTCGACAATCTTCATGAGGTCGTCCTTGGTCAGAGGGCGGAACACGACGAGATCGTTGATGCGGTTGAGGAACTCGGGCTTGAAGATGCGCTTGGCCTCCTCGAGCACCTTTTCCTTCAATTTGTCCATGTCGTGGAAGTCTGTGGCGCCGGCGGCGGCAAAGCCCATCGTCGTCTGGCGCTGGATGAGTTGCGCGCCGACGTTGGTCGTCATGATGATGATGGTGTTCCGGAAATCCACAGTGCGGCCGAGCGAGTCAGTCAGCCGGCCGTCTTCAAGGATCTGCAGCAGGAGCTGGATGACGTCGGGGTGGCCCTTCTCGATCTCGTCGAAGAGAATGACGGAATACGGCCGGCGGCGCACCGCCTCGGTGAGCTGGCCACCCTCCTCGTAGCCGACATAGCCCGGGGGGGAGCCGATGAGACGCGAGACGGAGAATTTCTCCATGTATTCGGACATGTCGATCTGGATGATTGCGTCCTGCGAACTGAAAATCTGCGCGGCGAGCTGCTTGGCGAGCTCAGTCTTGCCGACGCCGGTCGGTCCCATGAACATGAACGAGCCGATGGGGCGGCGCGGATCCTTGAGGTCGGCGCGGCTGCGACGCAGCGCGCGTGCAATAGCGATGGTGGCGGGATCCTGGCCGACAACGACCTTCTGCAGCTCGGTCTCGAGGGTGAGGAGGCGTTCGCTCTCCTTTTTCTCCAAACGGCTTAGCGGGATGCCAGTCCACTCGGCAACGATGAAGGCCATCTGGTCCTCATCGACAATGATACGGTTCTGCTCGCGGGTCTTCTTCCAAGCCTCGATCAACAGATCCTGCTTGGCGCGGAGCTGCTTCTCATTGTCGCGGAACTTGGCGGCCTCCTCGAAATGCTGGGCGGCGATGGCCTGCTCCTTGTGGACGCAAACCTCCTCGATCTCCTTGGTCAGGGCCTCGATCTCGGGCGGACGGTTGAGCGAGGTGATGCGGGCGCGTGAGCCGGCCTCGTCCATCACGTCGATGGCCTTGTCGGGCAGGAAGCGGCCGGTGATGTAGCGATCAGCGAGCTTGGCCGCGGCCTCCAGCGCCTTGTCGGTGAAGGTGGCCTTGTGGTGCTCCTCATATTTGCTGCGGATGCCCTTGAGGATGAGAATGGTGTCGTCGACGGACGGGGCCTCGACCTTCACGGACTGGAAACGGCGGTCAAGCGCGCTGTCCTTCTCGATGTATTTGCGGTATTCGTTGAGGGTCGTGGCGCCGATGCATTGCAGTTCGCCGCGGGAGAGCGCGGGCTTGAAGATGTTGGAGGCGTCCATCGCGCCCTCGGCGGCACCGGCACCGACGATGGTGTGCAGCTCGTCGATGAAGATGATGACGTTCTTCGAGCGCTTGATCTCGTCCATCACGGCCTTGATGCGTTCCTCGAACTGGCCGCGGTATTTCGTGCCCGCGACCATGAGCGCGAGGTCGAGTGTGATGACCTTTTTGTCCGTGAGAATCTCCGGCACGTTGCCCTTGGCGATCTCCTGCGCGAGGCCTTCGACGATGGCGGTCTTGCCCACGCCGGCCTCGCCCACGAGCACCGGGTTGTTCTTGGTGCGGCGGCAAAGAATCTGGGTAACACGGGAAATCTCGCTCTTGCGGCCGACGACGGGATCCAACTCGCCCTTACGCGCCAGCTCGGTGAGATCGCGGCCGAACGCCTTGAGCGCGGGCGTCTTGACCTCCTTCTTGTCCTCGGGGCCGCTGGCGCGCGGGGCGATTTCCTCGCCGCTTGCGCCCCCGCCTCCGCTGCCTTCCTGCCCGGTGCCGGCGGAAAACTGCGGGTCCAGTTCCTTCAAAATCTCGTTGCGCGTGCGCTCGATGTCGATGTCGAGCGTCTTGAGCACGCGGGCGGCCACGCCCTCGCCCTCGCGGAGCAGGCCGAGCAGGAGGTGCTCGGTGCCGACATAGGAATGGTTGAGCGTCTTCGCCTCCTTGCCGGCCAGGGCCAGCACTTTTTTCACCCGCGGCGTGTAAGGGATGCTGCCGGCGGGGGCCTTGGTGTCCTGCCCGACGCCGACCTGCTTCTCCACCTCGGCGCGCACGGTCTCGAGTTCGAGGCCCATTTTTTGTAGCACGCTGACGGCGACGCCCTGCCCCAGCTTGATCAGCCCGAGCAGGAGGTGTTCAGTGCCGACGTAGTTGTGGTGGAAGCGGTCAGCCTCCTTGCGGGCGAGCGCCAGCACCTGCTGGGCGCGCGGGGTGAAGTTGTTCATGGGTTCCATGGTGGGCGTGGGAAAAAGGATCGGCTACTGGGCGGTGTGAGTGAAGTCAGGTGCGGGCACATTGGCAAATTCCGTGCGCAGGCGCGCGGCGCGGAGCACGTCGCGCTGGCCGGGTTCGGAGGCGGCGTTGGCGGCGAACTGCACGTGGCCGGGCTGGCACTCGATGAAGAGCCGGTCGACGACTGCCCGCTGCGCGTCGGCGTAGACGCCGAGGTCGATGCCGAGGCGGATGAGCGAGAGGAGGTTCATGGCCTCGGCGGAGTTGAGCACATAGCCGTTCTGCAGGATGCCGTAGGCGCGGCCAATTTTGTCGCAGAGCTTGTGGGCGTCGGTCTCGAGGAGTTTGCCGCGGGCGTTGAGCTCCTGCTCAATGATGGTGTTGAGGACGCCCGCGAGGTGCTTGATGATCTCCTCCTCGGTCTCGCCGAGCGTGGTCTGATTGGAGATCTGGAAGATGCTGCCGCTGGCGTCGGAACCCTCGCCGAACAGCCCGCGCACGGCCATGCCGAGCTGATTGACGGCGCGCACCACCTTTTCCATCTGGCCGGAGATGACGAGCGCGGGCAGGTGCATCATCGTCGAGGCGCGGAGGGCGGTGCCGAGGTTGGTCGGGCAGGCGGTGAGGTAGCCAAGCTTGGGCAAGAAGGCGTAGTCGAGATGTTCCTCCAACTCGGTGTCGAGGGCGTTGATGGTGTTCCAGACCTTCTTGAACTGGAAACCGGCGCGCAGCACCTGAATGCGGAGGTGGTCCTCCTCATTGATCATCACCGCGCAGGATTGATCCTTGCTGATGACGACCCCGGCGGCGCCCTTGCTGTGGCTGAGTTCGCGGCTGATCAGGTGGCGCTCGACGAGAATCTGCTTTTCGAGGTCGCTAAGGTCCTCGATGGCGACGGCCAGGCCGCGCTTCATCAGCGGGAGCGAGGCAACGGCCTGCAGGCAGGCGTCGCGGCTCGCACGCTTTTGAGTGTCCTTGGCCCAGCCGGGAAAGGGCTGGTCCGCGAGATTGCGGGCGAGGCGGATGCGCGTCATGAGCACGATGGCACTCTTGCCGGCGGCGGAGTCGGTCAGCTCGGAATAAGCGGAAATGAGTTCGTTGATTTTCATCAGGCCTGCTCCAATTTGCGGTCGGCGTTTTGCCGGGCCTGGTGGATTTCATCGCGGTAACGGGCCGCGTCCTCGTAGCGCTCGGACTTGATGGCCAGATCGAGCTCGGTCTCCAGCTTGGTCAGGCGCTCGTAGAGCGATTTGCGCTCGAGTGCGCGC
Source organism: Opitutaceae bacterium (assembly GCA_023269565.1). Taxonomy (GTDB): domain Bacteria; phylum Verrucomicrobiota; class Verrucomicrobiia; order Opitutales; family Opitutaceae; genus JAHFTD01. The sequence goes on from JAHFTD010000002.1 coordinate 68,273, forward strand.
TGCGGGACTTTGCCGGTGTGAGCGATGCCCTTGTGCATGGTAGAGAGCATCGGATCGAGAAGGGAGGGGAAATGTCCGTAGCAGGCCGGGCAGCCGAAGCGGCCGGTCTTCTTGAAATCCTGCGGGCCCATCCCACAGACCGGGCACTTGCCCTCGGCGGCCGGCTCGGGATTGAGCGAGGCCTTCAGCAGCAGGTCGGCCAGCGAAAAACCGCTGGGATCGGTCACGCCCTTGGCCTGCGCACACGCCTCGCAGAGGTCAACTTTGTGAATCTTGTTGTTGACGATCTGGGTGAGGTGCACGGTCGCCGGCTTGGCGCAGAGGTCGCACTTGAGGGAATTGGCCATGGGTGGGTTGCGGGCGTCTAGGGATTAACCGGTTGCCTCCGAAAGGCAAATCTGGCCCGAGAAATCCTTACCCGACCGCACCGACAAAATGCGCAATATCGCCCCCGAAGCAAGTGTGCAGTCCGGCTCCGGAGCCGGCGGGAACGCGAAAAAATCAGCTTGAAACCGGCGGACCGCTAGCAAGCCTTGCCGCACGGGCCGTTTCACCATGAACACACGACCCGTCCCCATCCGTGGCTTCACGCTCATTGAGCTGCTGACCGTCATTGCCATCATCGGCATCCTGGCCGCGCTGATATTTCCCACCATCAGCAAGGTTCGCGAAACCGCCCAGCGCGCCGTCGACGCCAACAACCTCCGCGAGGTCCTCAAGGCCGCGCAGATCTACGCCGCCGACAACAACGACCGCCTGCCCGACCCCGCTGCCATCGCCGCGCTGAGCCCCGCGCCGGTCAGCGGCGGCAGCGGGCCGTTCCTCTGGGCCGGTATCCTCGCCCAGCGCGGCATCCTCACCGACCCGACGTTTTATTTCGCGAAAAACGACCCCCAATTCAACGGCGCCTACCCCGCCGCCATCGTCGATCCCGCCAACCGCGGGCAGCTCGATTCCGGCTTCGTGACCGACCGGGTGCTCAGCCTCGAGTTCGTCGGCGGCCTGCGCATGAGCGACCCGCCGTCCACCCCCGTCGCGTTCACCCGCGGCCTCCTCGCCACCGGCACGTGGAGCGTCGACAACGGCGTTTACCGCGACACCGGCGGCTACATCGCCTTCCTCGGCGGCAACGTCCAGTTCTTCCCCAACGTCACCGAGGCGGCCAGCCAGCTCACGCTCAACAACGGCCGCAAAGGCAGCTCCATCCTCCAAGCCCTGCCCTACAGCACCAATCCCGCGGCCAATCCGCGCGTCTATGCTACGCCCCCGACCGGCACCGGCAGTCTCACCGGAGTTGCGGCGGAAAAGGCGCCTTGAAATTTGCGGCCGGCAAAACCTGTCCGCTGGTCGCCGCCTCACTCGCCATTGCTTTCGGCGAAAAGCGCCCGGTCTTTCTGAGATAAGCATTTTCTGTCACTTTGCCGGCTGAGGGCGGCTGACGGACAGACTGCCTTGGTGAATTGCATCATTGCATTGCCGCAGCCGTTCCATCTTTTTTGGGCGGGATGCCCGTCGACCCCAGCCCTTCCGCGCCTGCCCCCAGCGATTTCATCCGTGATATCGTGGCCGGGCACGTCGCGGAAAAGCTCTACCCGAAAATTGTCACACGCTTTCCGCCGGAGCCAAACGGCTACCTGCACATCGGCCACGCCAAGTCCATCTGCCTGAACTTCGGCCTCGCCCGCGAGCACAATGGCCAGTGTAACCTCCGCTTCGACGACACCAACCCGGCCAAGGAGGAGGTCGAGTATGTCGACTCGATCACTGCCGACGTGCGCTGGCTCATCGCCGGCTGGGCGGACCACTGCCTCGGCTTCAAGCCCAAGGGCGCCCACCCCGCACGCATCACCAGCGCCGGCCAGCCTGACTTCTTTCTCGGCCCGGTTCCGGCCGACGCGCCCAACTCCGAACCCTTTTTCGCCTCGGACTACTTCGAGCCGCTCTATGAATACGCCGTCGAGCTCATTAGACGCGGCCAAGCCTACGTCTGCGACCTGACCGCGAAGGAGACTGACGAATACCGCGGCGCGCCCGACCGGCCGGGTCGCGAATCCCCCTGGCGCAACCGCACCGCGGCCGAAAGCCTCGACCTGTTCAACCGGATGCGCGCGGGCGAATTCCCCGACGGCGCCCGCACGCTGCGCGCCCGGATCGACATGGCCTCACCCAACGTCTGGCTGCGCGACCCGCTCCTCTACCGCATCCGCCACGTCCCGCACCACCACGCCGGCGACAAATGGTGCCTCTACCCGCTCTACGACTACGCCCACTGCCTGAGCGATTATCTGGAAGGCATCACCCACTCCGTCTGCACGCTCGAATTCGAGGTGCACCGGCCGCTCTACGATTGGATCCTCGGGAGCCTTGGCCTGCCGCGCCCGCTGCCGCACCAATATGAGTTCGCCAAGCTCAACCTCGGCTACACCATCGTCTCCAAGCGCAAGCTGCTCACGCTCGTCAACGAAAAGATCGTTACTGGCTGGGACGACCCGCGCATGCCCACACTCGCCGGCCTGCGCCGCCGCGGCATCCCCGCCAGCGCCCTCCGCGCGTTCGTCACCGGCGTCGGCGTCACCAAGTTCGACTCCGTCACCGAGGTCGCCGTCTTCGAGAACGCCGTCCGCAACGACCTCAACGCCTCCGCCCAGCGCCGGCTCGCCGTCCTCCGGCCCGTCAAGGTTGTCCTCACGAACATCCCCGCCGGCGAGCTCATCGAGTGCATGGCGACGAACAACCCGCAGTCCGACACGCCTACCACGCGCCCCCTCGCGCTCACCCGCGAGGTGTTCATCGAGGCCGACGACTTCGCCGAGGCGCCGCCACCGAAGTATTTCCGTCTGAAGCCCGGCGGCGAGGTGCGCCTGAAATACGCCTGCATCATCAAGCTCGACGAGATCGTGAAGGACACCGCCGGTCGCCTCGTCGAACTCCGCTGCACCGCCGACCTGACCACGCGCGCCGGCGGTCCGAACGTCGCCCGCAAGGTCAAGGGGACCATCCATTGGGTCAGTGCCACGCATTGCCTCGACGCCGAGGTGCGGCTCTACGACCGGCTCTTCAACGTCGCCGAGCCCGACGCCGACGGGAAATTCCTCGACCACGTTAATCCGCACTCGCTCGAGGTCGTCACCGCCAGGCTCGAAGCATCGCTCGCCCGCGCCACGCCCCACGATCGCTTCCAGTTCGAGCGCCTCGGCTACTTTGATCTCGATCCCAAGGACAGCATTCCCGGCAGGCCCGTCTTCCACCGCACCATCACGCTCAAGGACACGTGGACGAAAGTATAGACGACGATTGACTGCCCTAACACGGGATCCCCTAATTATCCAAGCTATGGCCCGCCAACTTCGCTTTCTCGGTGTATTGCTTTTCCTGAGCCTGATCGGCACCACTTCGGTGTTCTGGGCCTACGAGCACGGGGTCAATCCCCACATTAACACCCACGGCGACACGCTCTGGTGGTGGTTCGTCAGCTCGACCACCGTCGGCTACGGCGACATCGCCCCGGTGACCTCGATGGGCCGCCTGGCTGGCGTGGTGACCATCATCATCGGCATCTACTGCTACACCAACTTCATTGCCATCACCGCCGACTCCCTGCACGGCATGACCAACCAGAAGCGGCTCGGCACCGCGCTGGTGAAGGCGAAGGATCACCTCGTCATCTGCGAATACACCGCCTTCGCCGACGAGCTCATCCAAGTGCTGCCCCACTACCCCGAACTGGCGCGACGCGAGCTCGTCATTGTCACCGACCTCGTGCAGGTGCAGCCCTACCCGCAGCATTATTTCGTCCGCGGCGTGCCCATCAGTCCGACCGCGCTCAAGCAGGCCAGCATCGCGGAGGCCGCTGTCATCTTCGTCTTCGCCAACGTGCGCTTCGTCGATCCCGACCTAAAGACTCTCCACACCGTCTCCCGCATCCGGCAGTTGAACCCGCGGGCAAAAATCTTTGTCGAACTGGCTAACCCCGAGCTGGAACTCGCCCGTTACCTCGGGGCCGACGTCACCATCCTGCCCAGCCGCGATCTGCTCGAGTCAGTGCTGAAGCACCGGGCGCTCGACCTCTCGACGCACTTCGCCCGGGTCTGATGCCGCTCAAAGCGTCGCGAGGAATCGCTCCAGCCGCTGCTGCACGCGCTGCTGGCCGAGCACCCGGAAAATGCTGGTGATGCTCGGGCCGATATTCGTGCCGGTGACAGCCAGACGCGCGACGGCCTGGTAGTCTCCGAATCCGAGTTCGTGTTTCGCCGCGAGGATCTTGATGGCTTCCTCGATGGCGGGATCGCTGGTGAAATCCATCCCCGGCAGCGCGGCGATGAGTTCGCCGAGTCGCGTCTTGGGGTCGCCCTTGCCCAACGCTTTCGCCCGCGCCTTCTCATCCGTGGGATAATCCTCGCCCCAAAAATAGGCGGTGTAGGCGGGCAGTTCGTCGATGGCCTTGATCTTCGGCTGGCTGAGTCGCATCACCTCGCGGAAATAGCCGGCATCGGCCGCGAGCGCGGCGGTGATCTGCTGTTTTTCAAAATAATCTCGGGCCAGCGCGGCGAACTTGTCGGCGGGTAGCTCGAGCAGGTAGATCATGTTCATGTTGGCGAGTTTCTTGCCGTCGAACTTGGCGTTGCTCTGGTTCACCCCGGGCAGGTCGAAGAGCCGCACGATGTCGGCCACGGGCATCTTCTCGCGATCATCGCCGGGATTCCAGCCGAGCAGCGCGAGGTAGTTGACAAGCGCCTCGGGCAGGAAGTGGCGCTGCCGGTATTCCTCGATGAGCGCGCCTTTGTCGCGCTTGCTCATCTTACCCTGCCCCATCTCGGGCGACTTCAGGATGAGCGGGAGGTGCGCGAAGACCGGCGGCCGGGCGCCGAGTCCCTCGTAGAGGAGCACGTGCTTGCTCGTATTGGAAAGATGGTCTTCGCCGCGGATGATGTGCGAGACCTGCATTGTGAGGTCGTCGACCACGTTTACGAAGTGGAACACCGGGTTGCCATCGGAGCGGAAGATGACGAAATCCTCGTCCTCCACCCGCTCGACCAGGCCGCGGATCTTGTCGTCGATGCGCACGGGCGGCATCTTGACCTTGGTGACCGTCTTCTTACGGTGCTCGTCGTAGACCTCGTGGCGCTCGCCGAGGAGTTTGAACCACACCGCGCCGTCCTTCTCGTAGGCGCGGCCGGCGTCGAGCAGCTTTTGTAGATGCGCCTGGTAGATGTGCGCGCGCTGGCTCTGCCGGTAGGGACCGTGGTTGCCGCGCTCGCCCGCGCCGGCGGGATTCGGACCCTCGTCCCAATCCATGCCGAGCCATGTCAGGCTGTCGTAGATCAGCCGCAGGTATTCGTCGCGGTTCCGTTCCTTGTCGGTGTCCTCGATGCGTAGGATGAAGGTGCCGGCGGTGTGCCGGGCGTAAAGCCAGTTGAACAGCGCCGTGCGGGCGCTGCCGATATGAAAGAACCCCGTCGGACTAGGGGCGAAGCGGACTCGGACCTGGTGGGACATGGGGAGATGCTTGTGGGTGATACCTGAGCCGGTGTCAAAGTCAGGTTATCCCCGCAGCTTCTGCGCGACGAAGGTGTCGACCAGTGTTTGCGCAGCAGTTGCGGTTAGTCCCATCCGTCGCTCGCCGAACGCGGCCAGCTCCCTCGGCCAGAACGCACGGAAAATGTGCTCCATGCCCGCTGGCCGCAGGTCGATGGCCGCGCAATGCAACGCCTGCCGGGTGAGTGCCAACAGCGCCGCGTGCCGCGCCGTCCACCCTTGCGTGGCAAACTCAAGGTAGAGCGACGGATCGGGCCCGTAAAGCTTGTCGCCGATGACGCGGTGGCCGATGGCCTCGGCGTGGGCGCGGATCTGGTGCTTGCGCCCGGTTAGCAGCTCGACCCCTACCAGGGTGCAATCTCCGCCCGCTGTCAGCGGGGTGAAGACCGTCTGCGCCACTTGCGAGCCCTCCCCGTCGACCACACGCTGCTTCACCGTCACATTCACGCTTGGATCCGGCCCGAGCGGGCGGTCCACGACCGTGACTTGAGATAGATGGCCATCGAGGATGGCGACGTAAACCTTGCCGATCAGTCGCCGGCCCATCGCCTTTTGGAGGCGGCTGCCGGCCGCAGCGGTCTTGGCCAGAATAATCACTCCACTGGTCTCGCGATCCAGCCGATAGATGAAGCGGATGGCATCCAACTTGAATTCCTCGCGCACCGCCCCGGCCAGGCTCGACCACGGACCGTTCTTCGACGGGTGGACAACCAGCCAGCCGGGCTTGTCCAGCACCAGCAGCTGCTCGTCCTCGAACAGCACCCACGAGCGCAGTGCGGCCGGGTCCACCAGCGGGGCGGTCGCAGGGACTGGTTCGTGGTCATGACTCATTGTTCAAATATTTTTCCCATATTTTCACATCCCGCTGACCAAGAAAGATTGCAAACCCGGCCGGCGGACGTAGTTTTTCCCCAGTCAAATGAAGCGGTATCTTCCCATGGTTGGCGCCCCGGCCGGAGCGACGCGGGGCGGGGTGGCGGGAACGGGGAATACTCTCATTCGCTGGATTCATTTCCCCTAGGTAACTCCATATGATCATCATGAACAAAACAAATCATCCCCACGATGTGATTGTGTCCGGCATCCACCTCGACCTCACGCCCGCCCTCACGGCCTACACGCGCGACAAGTTGGAGCGATTGTTCCGGCACGAGGAGCGCATTGTGCGGATCAAGGTCGAACTCGAATGCGACCGCAAGCATGACAAGGAGCACAAGTTTCTCGCCAAAGCCCACATCGTCATCCACGGCCCGGACATCAACGGCATCGTCGAGTCCGACGACTGCTACAAGGCCGTCGACCTCCTCGTCGACAAACTCGATCAGGTGATCTGCCGGCGGCACGGCCTGCAGAAAGCCAAACGCAACCACCCGCATGCGGTGGAATTCAACGGCGTCTTCCTCCCCAAGGCCGTCTGACCTCAGTTCACTCGGCCTCCCCGGCCCGCCCCATCGGCGGGCCTTTTTTTGCCGGGCCACTGCCGGACTCCGCGGCGGCCGTGCGTTTTCAGTTTCAAAAACCCGCGCGCCTGCTTTCATCTGGCCTGACTATCCCCCATGCCCGGCACCTTATCCCTTCCCGGACGCGACCTGACCCTCGCGGCGATTCGCACCGCCAACAGGCAGGGTCATCGCCTTGCCCTCACCGCCGCCGCGCGCCGGCGCATCCGCGCCTCGCGGGCCATCGTCGACCGCCTTCACGACGACCCGACGCCCCGCTACGGCATCAACACTGGCTTCGGCGCCCTCGCCCACAAGCGCATCGCGCCCGCCGACATCGAGAAACTCCAGGAAAATCTTATCCTCAGCCATGCCGTCGGCGTCGGTGACGAGGTGCCGGCTGTGATCGTCCGCCTCATGCTGCTGCTCAAGGTCAACGGCCTGGCCGTCGGCCTCTCGGGGGTCAGCGAGCGCGTTGTCGATTATCTCATTCGTTTCTACAACGAGGACGCCCTGCCCGTCGTCTCTGCCAAGGGCTCGCTCGGCGCCTCCGGCGATCTTGCCCCGCTCGCCCACCTCGTGCTGCCGCTGCTCGGTCTTGGCGAGATGACTTGGCACGGCCAGCGCCTGTCCGCCCGGACAGTCCTGAAGAAACTCCGACTCCGCCCGCTCAAACTCCAGTCCAAGGAGGGCCTCGGGCTCATCAACGGCACGCAATTCATGTCCGCCTATGCGGTGCACTGCCTGCTCCGCATCGACAATCTTTGCCGGCACGCCGACCTCGCCGCCGCCACAACCTTGGAGGCCGCCCGCGGCAGCGCCGCGCCGTTCGACGCCCGCATTCATGCTGCCCGGCCACACGCCGGCCAGCGCGCGGTCGCCGGGAACATCCGCGCCCTGCTCAGGGGCTCGAAAATCCTCCCGTCTCACGCCGATTGTGAGAAAGTCCAGGACCCCTACTCGCTGCGCTGCGTCCCGCAGGTGCACGGCGCCGTCCGCGACGCCGTGGCGCACGCCCGCTCCGTAGTCGAAATCGAGATCAACTCCGCCACCGACAACCCGCTCGTCTTTCCCGACGGCGACGTCCTCAGTGGCGGCAATTTCCACGGCGAACCCCTCGCCTTCGCGCTCGACTACCTCGCCATCGCCACCGCCGAGCTGGCCTCCATTTCCGAGCGCCGCATCTACATGCTGCTGCACGGCGACACCGTCGGCGACCTCAAGGTCCCGAAACTCCTCATGCAGGACACTGGACTCAATTCCGGCTTCATGATGCCCCAATACACCGCGGCCGCCCTCGTTTCCGAAAACAAGATCTTCGCCCACCCCGCCTCGGTCGATTCCATCCCCTCCTCGCTCGGGCAGGAGGATCACGTCTCGATGGGCTCCATCAGCGCGACGAAGCTCCTCGAGGTCGTCAAGAACGTCGAGACCGTCCTCGCCATCGAGTTCATGTGCGCGGCACAAGCCCTCGAGTTCCTCCGTCCGCTCCGCGCCGGCCGCGGGGTCGAGGCCGTCTTCCGCGAGGTCCGCCGCCACATCCCGTTCGCCCGGGCCGACCGGCTTTTCCACCACGACATCCAGACCGCCCTTACGCTCGTCCGTGGCGAACAGCTGCCCGCCGCCGCCGCGAAAAATTGCGGCCCGCTGCTTTAACCGATCATGCCCAAGCTTCGCACCATCCGCGCGCCGCGCGGCAACAAGCGCACCTGCTCCACCTGGGCCGCCGAGGCCGCGATGCGCATGCTGATGAACAATCTCGACCCCGAGGTTGCCGAGCGCCCGCAGGATCTGGTCGTCTACGGCGGCCGCGGCAAGGCCGCGCGCAACTGGCCGTCGTTCGACGCCATCATCGCCTCACTCAAGAAACTCGCGCCCGACGAGACCCTGCTCGTGCAGTCCGGCAAGCCTGTCGGCGTCGTGCGCACGCACGCCGACGCTCCGCGCGTGCTCATCGCCAACAGCAACCTCGTCCCCAAATGGGCCACGCAGGAAATCTTCGACGACTTCGAAAGGCGCGGCCTGATGATGTATGGCCAGATGACGGCTGGCTCGTGGATCTACATCGGCACGCAGGGCATCCTCCAGGGCACTTACGAGACTTTCGCCGAGGCCGGACGCCAGCACTTCGGCGGCACCCTTGCCGGCCGGCTATGTGTCACCGGCGGCTGCGGCGGCATGGGCGGCGCGCAGCCGCTCGCCGTCACCATGGCCGAAGGCACCTGCCTCATCGCCGACGTCGACCTTTCCCGCCTGCAAAAACGCGCGCACGATCGCTACCTCGACGAGATCGCCCCGTCGATCGACGAGGCCATCGACCGCGCTGTCCACTACGCGAAGGAGAAGAAGGCCCTCAGCATCGGCGTCTGCGCCAACATCGTCGATCTCCTCGAACGTTTGCTCACCCGCAAAATCCGCATCGACTCCCTCACCGACCAGACCAGCGCGCACGACCCGCTCGTCGGCTACGTGCCGGTCGGCTACGATCTCAAGGCCGCCGCCGTGTTGCGCAAAAAGAATCCGGCGCAATACCAGAAACTCTCGCTCGCCACGATGGCCCGTCATGTCCGCGCGATGCTCGCGCTCAGGAAGCGCGGCGCGCACACCTTTGATTACGGCAACAATCTCCGCCAGCACGCGTTCGACCAGGGCGTGAAACGCGCGTTCGACTTCCCCGGCTTCGTGCCCGCCTACATCCGCCCGCAGTTCTGCACCGGCCGCGGCCCGTTCCGCTGGGTCGCCCTCTCCGGCGATCCCGAGGATATTTTCGCCACCGACCGCGCGCTGCTGAAGCTTTTCCCGCATGACCAGGGCCTGCACCGCTGGCTCAAGATGGCCGGCGAACGCGTCGCCTTCCAAGGCTTGCCCGCCCGCATCTGCTGGCTCGGCCTCGGCGAGCGTGACAAGGCCGGCCTGCTCTTCAACCAGATGGTCGCCGACGGCCGGCTCAAGGCGCCCATCGTCATCGGCCGCGATCATCTCGACTGCGGCTCCGTCGCCAGCCCGAACCGCGAAACCGAGGCGATGAAGGACGGCTCCGACGCCATCTCCGACTGGGCTCTGCTCAACGCCATGGTCAACATCGCCAGCGGCGCGTCATGGGTCAGCTTCCACCACGGCGGCGGCGTCGGCATCGGCTACAGCCAGCACGCCGGCCAGGTCATCGTCGCCGACGGCACGCCCGAGGCGGCCAAGCGACTCAAGCGCGTGCTCACGAACGACCCGATGATGGGCGTCTTCCGCCACGCCGACGCGGGCTACGAGCTGGCGCAGGGTTGCGCCGACCGCCTCGGCGTGCCGATCCCGATGCGCAACTGGAAGTGAGCCCCATGCCGATCCTCATCCGCAACGCCCGCATCCTCACACTAGCTGGGAATGAGCGGCCGCGCCGCGGCAAGTCACTCGGCGAACTCGGCCTCCTTCCCGCCGGCGATGTGCTCGTGCACGACGGCAAAATCATCGCCGTGGCCGAAAAGGTCGAGACCCCGAAGGACGCCGAGATCATCGAGGCCAACGGCCGCGTGCTGCTGCCCGGCTTCGTCGATTGCCACACGCACGCCTGCTGGGCCGGCGACCGAATCGCCGAGTGGGAGCAGAAGCTCAAGGGCGTGCCTTATCTCGAAATCCTCAAGGCCGGCGGCGGCATCCATTCCACCGTGCGCGCCGTCCGCGAGGCGACCAAGAAGCAGCTCGCCGCGGGCCTGAAGGCGCGCCTTGAGCTGATGCTGCGCGAGGGCACCACCACGGTGGAAATCAAGAGCGGCTACGGCCTCACCACCGAGGCCGAGCTCAAGATGCTCCGCGCCATCGTCCGCGCCGGCCACGACTGGCCCGGCACCATCGTCCCCACCGCGTTGCTCGGCCATGCCTTCGAGGGCGACCTCGACGAGTATGCCCGCATGGTCGTGAAGGAGATGCTGCCGGAAATCTCCCGCGAGTTCCCCGACATCGCCGTCGACGCCTACTGCGAGAAGGGCGCGTGGTCGGTCGAGGCGTGCGTGAAGTTTTTCGAGAAGGCGCAGAAGCACCATCCCGTCCGCGTCCACGCCGACCAGTTCAATTCGCTCGGCATGATTCCCGAGGCCATCCGGCTCCACGCCCGCAGCGTTGACCATCTCGAGGCCGCGACGAAGAACGACCTTATCCTGCTCGCCAAGTCGCCCACCGTCGGCGTGATTCTCCCCTGCACCGGCTTCCACACCGACCAGCGCTTCGCCAAGGCGGGCTACTTCGTCGACCAGGGCGGCGCCGTCGCGCTCGCGACGAATTGCAATCCCGGCACGTCACCCACGCATTCGCTGCCGCTGGCCATCGCGTTCGCCGTGCGTTTCTGCGGCCTCACGCCTGCCGAGGCCATCATTGCCGCCACGGTCAATGCCGCACACGTCCTCGGCCTGAAGGACCGCGGCACCATCGAGCCCGGCCAGCGCGCCGACTTGATCCTGCTCCGGCACAAGGACGAACGCCAACTCGCCTACGAACTCGGCGGCAACCCCG
>JAHFTD010000047.1 GCA_023269565.1 Opitutaceae bacterium
CCATTCGCCATGAAGAGAGTGACGGGCAGGCGGTTGTTCATCGTCGCGCCGATGAAGGCGGCCGATTGCGAGGCGAGGAGCAATCCGAGGCCCCCGCCCGCGACGGCGAGCAGCAGCCCCTCAAGGCAGAGCTGGCGCACCAGCCGGCCGCGTCCGCTGCCGAGCGCGAGCCGGATGGCGAACTCCTTGCTCCGGGCGTGGCCGCGAGCGAGCAGCAGCCCGGCGAGATTGAGGCAGACGATCAGCAGCACGCTCCCGGACAACCCGAGCAGGACGAGCCCGACGACAGCGAGCATCGAGTCGGAACGCGGCGTGGTGCTGGTGCCCAGGCGCGGCAGCGAAGCGAGTTCCACGGTCTTGTCCTTGAACTCGACGGGGAAATCATGCTCCAGGCCGCGGCCGAGCGCCGCGAGCGCATCACCCGCGGATTCGCGCGAGACGCCGTCGGCGAGGCGTGCGACAAGGAAAAGATTATAGGTATCGGCGCGCTCAAGTGTGCGTCGGGCCTGACCCTCGAAGTCGTCGCTGAGCAGATCGAACACTCCGAGTGGGAAATAAAGTTCCGGCCCGACGAGCATCATCGTGCCGGAGAAATTTTCCGGCGTGATGCCGATGACGGTGAAGACGCGCTCGTTGACGCGCAGCGTCGATCCGACGAGGCCCGGTTCGAACCCGGTCTTTTTCCAGTATTGGTGGCTGGCGATGACCACCATCGCCCCTGTGCCCGGGCGTTCCTCCGCGGGTGTGAAACCGCGGCCTTGGAGCAGCGCGACACCGAGGGTCGAGAAATAATTGGCGCTGACGAGGGAGGAGAATGAGCGCCGCGTCCGGCCCTTCTCCCCGACGCCCACAATGGAAAGGCTGTGGGCAAAGACGCCGGAAAACAAATCCGTGCGGGCCGCGATCTCCCGGTAGAGCGGATAGGAGAACGCGCGGTAGTTCGTCGGCGCCTTGCGGTCGTGCGTATAGAGTTGGACGATGCGGTCAGGGGCCGGGAACGGCCGGGGGCTGAACGCGATCGAGTAAGTCAGCCCGAAGATCGCGGTGTTCAGCCCGATGCCGAGCGCGAGCACCGTGATGGCGGCTACGGTAAAGCCGGGGGACTTCGCGAGGAGACGCAGGCCGAAGCGGAGGTCTTGCGGCAGGGTGCTCATCACAGGGGTCGGAGGATTAGGTTTTTGGCTATTTTCTGGAAAGTTCGTCGATCATCGCCTGAACGTCATCGGGGACCAGGCCGGCCTTGGTTTCCTCGCGTTCCTTCCCCTTGAGTTGGTAGCGCATCGCCCGGCTGTCGACTTTGAGTAATTGGCGGGCGGCTTCCTCCAGATCCACCTTGGCGTCCTCGGAATGGGCGCGATATCGGACCGGGCTCAGATACAGGGTGCCGTTCTCGATGCGCCAGCGGTTCTCAATGTAGACTCCCTTCGCCTGTTTGAAGAGGAATTTGGTCTTGATGAGCTGGATCGCGATCCCGTCGTCACGGTAAATCGTGAACATCGCCACGGTGGCGATGCCGGCATTCTGTTCGTAGAGCCAGGTTCCGAGCACAGCGTGGCGCAGGGTTTCGTCGGCCGGCAATCCGGCACTCGCTCCGGCCGAGGCGCTGCCGGCCGGAAGCAAGGCTGGCAGGACGAGCGCTAGCAGGATGGAGCGGAGGAAGGATTTCATGACCGGGAGTCGGCGCTGGATTGCGCCGTGTAAGCAGCGGACCGGAGGATTATTCGGTGCGGAGCGCAACCATCGGGCTGACGCGGGTGGCTCGTCTCGCGGGGAGGAAGCAGGCGAAGAGCGTGGCAATGGTGAGCACCGCGACAGCGAGACCGAGGGCGACCGGGTCGAGGGGGCTGACTTCGAACAACATCGTGGCGAGCGCCTGACCGGCCAACAGGGACAGCCCGACGCCGAGGCCGACGGAGACGGCGGTCTGCTGCGCGCCCTGCTTCATGATGAGGGAGAAGATGTCGCTACGGGCGGCGCCGAGCGCCATGCGGATGCCGATCTCACGAGTGCGACGTTCGACCGCATAGGCCTTGACGCCGTAAACGCCGACAACGGCGAGGAGGAGCGCAATGCCGCCAAAGACGCCGAAGAGCACGGCTCCGAGGCGCACAAGCCAGAGGGTGATGCTTTTCTCGGTCAGAGTGGCGAAGGGGACCATCTGGAGCACGGGCAGTTCGGGGTCGAGCTGGCGGAGTTCCTTGCGGAGCGTGGGAATGGTGTTGGCGAGGGCCCGTGCATCGAGGTTCGCATAGCGGGTGCTGAGGAAAACCTGGGCGCTGTAGGCCTGGCCGAGCGGAACGTAGACGCGGCGGGCCGGGCCGCCCTTGTCCTGCAGGTCGTGGCGGTGCCTGCTGACGATGCCGATGACTTCCATTTCGTTGGGCAGGCCGTCGGCGGGCGCCTGCGTGTAGCGGACCCGCTGGCCGAGGGCGTCCTTGCCCGGGAAAAGCTTGGCGGCCATGCCCTCGTCGATGATGCAGACGCGGGTGGTGCCTTTTTTCCGCGCCTCGGTCTCGGTGAATTCGCGACCGCGCAGCAGGCGAACCCCGATGCTGTCGAGGTAGCCCGGGGTGATTGACACGTAGATGGCGCTGGTGCCGGGCTTGGGGGCGTTCGGATCGGTGGTGACCACCGGAGCTTCGTTGGCCGGAATGAGGCGCGTCGTGTTGGTGATGTTGCCGTAAGGCACAAGCGTGGCGAAGCCGGCGGATTGCACGCCCGGCTGGCTGCGGGCGCGGTCGACCGCGGCGAACATGCGGCGGGTGGCCTCGGTCTGCATGGTGTTGGCGAGGGAGAAATCGAGCTCGGTGATAATGACGCCGCCGGTCTTGAAGCCGGTTTCCATGCCGCCGGCCTTCAGGGCGCCGCGCATGAAGAGACCCGCGGCAAAGATGAGGACAAGCGAGAGCGTCATCTGTGCCATGACAAGGATGTGGCGGCCGGCGAAGAAGCGGTTCCACTTGCCGGTGACGGCGGCATCGCCAGCCTGGGCCTTGAGGTCGTTCACGAGATCGGCGCGCGCGGCCTTGAGGGCCGGTCCGAGGGAGAACGTGAGCGTCGCGAGCAGGCAGAACCCGAAGGTGACGGCGATGACGGTGAGATCGGGCTGGAGGCGCGCCGTGAGCGAGAAGTTCATTGAGCCGAGGAGCGTCGTGAACGAATTTTGCATCAGCGTGTTCACCCAGTAGCTGAGCATGATGCCGAGCACACCGCCGACCATGGCGAGCACAAGGCCTTCGGTCAGGAGCTGGCGCACGATCTGGCTGCGGGTGGCGCCGACGGCGAGGCGCACCGCCATCTCGCGGGCGCGGGCCGTGCCGCGGGCGAGGAGCATGTTGGCGAGATTGAGGCACGCGATGAGCAGCACCACGCCGGCCATGCTGAGAAGCAGGGCGCTCATGAGCCCGAGCGGGCCGTCGTCCTCGGGTGTCGTGCTGATGCTGAAGCGCGAAGGCTTGTTAAGCACCAGTTCGCGAGCGCTGGCGGAGTCCGGCGGCTGGATGGCGGTGAGGCGCTGGGCGAGGACGGGCAGGCGGGTCTTGGCCGACTCGAGCGTCAGCCCGGGCTGGAGCCGCGCCATGACGTTGAGGGTGTAATTTTTCGGGCTCGCGAGGTCGTTGATTTCCCGGACGTCACCGAATGCCGCGGCGATGTCGGAGAACAGCCCGAGGGGCATCCAGATTTCAGGAGCGATGAGCGCGCTGATGCCGCTGAAGCCCTCCGGTGAAATGCCGATAACGGTGTGCGGCTGGCCGTTGACGTAGAGCGTGCTGCCGACGAAGTCGCCGCGCCCGCCGTGGCGCTGCCAGAGGCTGTAGCTGGCGACGATGACGCGCTGGTTGGCGTTGGGGCGGGTTTCCTCGGGAGTGAAAAAGCGCCCGGCGACGGGCTGGACGCCCATCAGCGAGAAGAAATTCTCCGACACCATGAAAACGAAGCTGCGGCGCATCGCCTCGTCGCGACCGACGCCGGCGAGGTTGAAGTTCAACGCGGCGACATTCTTGAAGACCTCGGACGACTCGCGGAGCGCGGCGAATTCGGCGTAGGAGAACTGGCGGTAGTCACGGCCCGCATCCTTCTTGGTGGTGAAAACGCCGACGACCTCGGCGGGTTTGTAGGGGATGACTGGCCGGAGAATCAGCCCGTTGATGAGGGAGAAGATCGCGGAGTTGACGCCGATGGCGAGGGCGAGCGTGACGACGGCGACGGCGGTGAAGCCGGGGGACTTGGCGAGGACGCGAAGGGCGAATTTGAAGTCAGCCAGGAGGTTGTTCATGGGTGGGCAGGGTCGGACCTGCCCCAAGAACACGCGCCCAGAGACGGAGTTGCAGAAAATGCCGACCAATTTCAGCCTAGTTCAAATGTCCTGATAACCGCACCCGCAGTGCGACGTTACAGTAATTCCATGGTTACTCGCTGCGCAGCGCCTCGACCGGATTCACGCGCGTGGCCCGGCGCGCCGGCAGCCAACTGGCGAGCAGGGCGGCCAGGGCGAGGACGACGGGGGCGAGCACGAGCGTGGCCGGATCGGTGGCGGCGATGCCGTAGAGGAGCTTGCCGATGATAAAGCTGAGCGCGAGGTAGGCGGCGAGGCCGGCGCCGACACCGAGAAGCACCAGACGCGCGCCTTGGCGGAGCACCAGGGTTGCAATGTCGCCAGCGGTGGCGCCGAGGGCAAGGCGGACACCGAATTCGGAGGTGCGCTGGGCGACGGAGAAAGCGAGCACACCGTAAACGCCCAGCACGGCAAGCAGGAGCGCGACGCCGCTGAAGAGCGAGAGCAGCAGCATCGGGGCGCGGCGCGACTGGGCGACCTCGTCCATGCGCTGCTGCATGGTCCGGATATCGAACACGGGTTGCTCGGGATCGGCCGAGCGCACGGCCTCGCGCACCGCCGCGGTCAGCAAGGTTGGATCACCGTCGGTCTTGACGACAAGAATCAGATTGGTGCCGGCGTTCTGGGCGAAGGGGTGGTAGAGGGTCTCCTTCTTCACGTCCTCCTCGAGGCTCTGGAATTTAATCGGCGCGACGACCCCGATGACGATGCGAAGATTGGGGGCATCGCTGCCCCGGTCGATGCGCTTCCCGATCGGATCCTGACCCGGCCAGTAACGATCGGCGAGCACGCGATCGATCACGCAGACTTTCTGGGTGGTGGCGGTGTCGGCCTCGGTGAACAGCCGCCCGCGCAGCAGCGTGAGTCCGAGGGTCTTGAAATAGCCCGGATCGACGACGCGCTGCTGGCCGTGCGGTGAGGGGGCGCCGGGCGCCACGACGATGTCAGGGCTGGAATAGGAGCCCTGGCTGTTGTTGCCGGTGAACGGCAGCACATCCGTCAGGCCGACGGCCTTGACGCCCGGCAGGGCGCGCAGCCGGGTGAGGGTGGCATCGGCAAAGGCGATGCGCTTGGCCGGCTGGTCATATTTGGCGTCGGGCAGGCTGAGCCGCGCAGTGATGACACCGCTCGCGGTGAAACCGGGATTCTCCTGCTGTAATTTCTCGAAGCTGCGCACGAGCAGGCCGGCGGTGGAGAGCAGCATGACGGCGAGGGCGATTTCACCGACGACGAGCGCAGCGCGGAGAAAAGTGGTCCGCTTGCCGGCGGAACCGCGCGCCCCGGCTTCTTTGAGTGCGGCCGCCGCATCGCTGCGCGAGGCCGACCAGGCTGGCAGGGCGCCGAAACCGAGCCCAGTGAGGAGGGCGCAAAACAGAGTGAAAGCGAAGACACTTAGATCCAACTGCACGCCGAAGGCCCGCGGCAGGGTGGAGAAGCCGAGCGAGCCGAGCGTGTCAACGCCCCACCAAGCGACCAGCAGCCCGAGGGTTCCCCCGCCGAGGAAGAGGAGCAGGCTCTCGAGCAGCAGCAGGCGCATCAACCGGCCGCGGCCGGCGCCGAGGGCGGCGCGAATGGCGAGCTCGCGCTCGCGGGCCACGGCGCGGGCGAGGAGCAGGCTGGCGACGTTGGCGCAACCGATGAGCAGAGCGGCGGCGACGCCGGCCTGCACGAGCCAGAGCATGGCGCGAACGTTGGCGACGTTCTGCTCGAGGAAGCCGGTCACCCGGCCACCGAAGCCACTGGTCTTGTAGAACTCGCGGGAGTCGGTCAGGCGCTCGGCGTTGCGAGCCTGGATTACGTCGAGGTCACGCTGGATGGCGGCCAGCGCGGCGCCTGGCTTGAGCCGGGCGATGGAGGAGGAGTATTCGTTGCCGCGTTCGTCGTCGGTTTTCTCCGCCGGAGTGAAAGCGAAGGGCACCCACGCCTGCACGCGCGGAGTCGGAAAGTAGAAGCTCTCGGGCATCACGCCGATGACCGTGTAGGACTCGGTGTTGAGCCGGATGGTCTGGCCGATGATGGCGGAATTGGCGCCGAAGCGGTTTTTCCACAGCGCATGACTGAGCACGACGACATGATCGGCGCCCGGCTGCGCCTCGGCGTCGGTGAACACCCGCCCCCGGGCTGCGTCGGTTTGCAACGTGGTGAAGAGCGACGGCGTCGTCCGCAGGCCGATGATGCGCTCCGGTTCGCTGTCGCTGGCGAGGTTGTAGCTGCGGTTGGTGAACATCGCCGTGTCGGCGAATGCGCTGACCCCCGCCCGGCGGTCGAGATAATCGGGAATCGAGACGCCGGCATTCTGCAATCCCGTCAGCGGATAACTGTTGTAGACGTAGACCAGTTTCTCCGAGTCAGGCCAGGGGTAGGGCTTGAGCAGAATCGCATGGACGACGGAGAAGATGGCGCTGTTCGCACCGATGCAGAGCGCCAGGGTGGCGATGGCGATGAGCGTGAACCCGGGAGATTTCCACAGTCCGCGCAGGGCGTATTTCAAGTCGGCAAACATGGGAGGGGTTATTCTGTGCGCAACGCGACCATCGGGTCAACCTTGGTGGCCCGGCGGGCGGGCAGGAGGCACGCGGCGAGCGCGACGAGGGCGAGGAGGAGCGGGGCGCCGATGAGTGTCGTCGGATCGGTCGGGGCGACGCCGAAGAGGAGTGTCTTGATGAACGAACTCAGTGCAAAGTAACCGCCCAGCCCGAGCACCAGACCCAGGCCGACCAGCCGCACGCCCTGGCCGACAATGAGCTGCAGGATGCTGCGCCGGTCGGCGCCGAGCGCCATGCGGATGCCGAACTCGGAGGTGCGCTGGGCGACGGAGAACGCGAGCACGCCGTAGATGCCGAGCGAGGCGAGCACCAGGGCGACGCCGGCGAAGATCGTGAGCAGCAGCATCGGCGCGCGCCGGCGTTGGAGGGATTCGTCGAGGCGCGCCTCCATGGTCTTGATGTCGAAGATCGGCTGGTCGGGATCAACCGCGCGCACGGCGTCACGGATGGCGGCGATCAGGGCCGCGGGTTCCGTGGCGGTTTTGACCACGACGGTAAACCCCGCGTTGGGCGTTTGCTGGTAGGGAAAATAAAGCGTCTCCTTCTTAACCTCCTGGTCGAGTTCCCAGTGCTTGATGGTCCCGACGACGCCGACGATGGTCCACTTGCCGTTGCCTTGCGTGGCGCCGCCGCCGCGGCTCACGTGCTTGCCGATCGGGTCCTGGCCCGGCCAGTAGCGCTCGGCGAGGTAACGGTCGATGACGACGACGTTTTCGCGGCCGAGGGTGTCGGCCGGCTCGATCAGCCGGCCGCGGAGCAGAGGGATGCCCAGAGCTTTGAAGTAACCGGCGCTCACCTGGCGGATCATGCCATTCGGGTTGGGTTTGCCCGGACCGGGATCGTAGCCCTCGATCTGGTAGCCGCCCTGCGGGTTACCGCCGGCGAAAGGCAGCGCACTGGTCAGGCCGGCGGCGGTCACGCCCGGGATGGCCGCCAACCGCTCGGTCAGTTGGGCGGCGAACGCCGCGCGTTTTTCCGGCGTGGGATAGCGCGAGGCAGGCAGGGAAAGCGCCGCGGTCAGCGCGTGGTCGGTGCTGAAGCCAGGCGAGACCTCCTGCACGCGCTGGAAGCTGCGCAAGAGCAGCCCGGACGTGGCGAGCAGCATGAGCGAGAGGGCGACCTGCGTGACGGCCAGCGCGCCGCGCAGCCAGAGTTGGCGGCGTCCGGCGGTGGCGCGGGCACCGGCGGACTTGAGTGCTTCGGCGGCGTTGCCCCGGGTGGACGAGAATGCCGGCAGCGCGCCGAACGCGAGACCCGTGCCCAGCGCGGACAACAGCGTGAAGGCAAAGACGCGGGCATCGAGCGACACCCCGAAACCGCGCGGCAGGTTGCCGACGCCGAGCGCGTTGACAGCTCCGAGGCTCCACGAGGCGACGAGCAGGCCGAGCGCGCCGCCGAGCAGGAAGAGCACGAGGCTTTCGACAAGCAGCTGGCGGATGAGCCGGCCGCGGCCGGCGCCGAGCGCGGAGCGGATGGCGAATTCCCGTGACCGGGCGCTCGCGCGGGCGAGAAGGAGGTTCGCGACGTTCGCGCAGCCGATCAGGAGCGCGGCGGCGACGCCGGCCTGGAGGAGCCACAGCATGGCGCGCACGTCCTCCACATTGGTCTCCAGGTAGCCGGCGACGGCGCTGCCGAAACCCGTGGCCTCGTATTCCTCGCGGGCCGAGGGCAGGCGCTCGCGGATGCCGCGGTGCACGGCGTCGATTTCGCGCTGGGCCGTGGCGAGCGTGACGCCGGGCTTGAGCCGCGCCAACGCGGTCGAGAACTGGTTGTAGCGCTGCTCGTCGCTCTTCTGCTCCGGGGTGAACGCATAGGGGACGTAGAACTGCGCGCGCAGGCTCGGAAAATAAAAACCCTCGGGCATGACACCGACGATGGTGTAGAGCTCGCCGTTCAGACGGAGCGTCTTGCCGATGACGGCCCGGTCACCGGCGAAGCGGGCCTTCCAGAACGCGTCGTTGAGCACGACGGTCCGGGCCGCGCCGGGTTCGGCCTCGGCGTCGGTGAAGCCGCGGCCCAGCGCCGGCTGGGTCTGCAGCAGCGAAAACAGCGAGGGCGTGGCCGTGATGCCGTAGACGCGCTCGGGGTTGCCGTCGAAGGAGAGGTTGGCGCTGAAGCCAGAAATCAAGACGGTCTCGGCGAACGAAGGCACGCCGGCGCGCAGGTCGATATAGTCGGGAATGGAAGTGTTGCCGACGTTGCTGCCGCCCAGCTTGGGAAACACGTCGCTGACATAGACGAGCCGCTCCGAGCCGGGCCACGGGTAGGGCTTGAGCAGGATGGCGTTGACGACGGAAAAGATGGCCGAATTCGCGCCGATGCAGAGGGCGAGGGTGGCGACAGCGACGAGGGTGAACGCCGGAGACTTGACCAGCGAACGCAGGGCGAATTTCAGGTCGGAGAACAGGGCGTGCAGGGGTCGGGGTTGCGTGGACTCAGAAAGGCGACGGCGGGGCAGCTCTCGTCTGGAAAATTGCAAAAGCCCGACGCCAGCGCCGGGCGAAGACCACCGAATGGCCCGGCATGAGCGGCTGGCGAGGGGCGAGCATTTGGTCAGGGATTTGGAGGGAGGAAGGGCGACGCTGACCAGCGTCGCCCTCCCGGGCTATGGCTAAATTCAGCGGGTCGGGTCGGACTCGACCTGTTCCTCGACGACGCGGCCGTCGAATACGTGGATGGTGCGCTCGGAGTGGCGCGCGAAGCGCGCGTCGTGCGTGACCATGACGATCGTGGAACCGGTCTTGTGGAGGGAGTGCAGGAGTTCCATCACGGCGTCGCCGTTCTTGGAGTCGAGGTTACCCGTCGGCTCGTCCGCGAGGAGGACGGCAGGGGAGCCGGCCAGGGCGCGGGCGACTGCGACGCGCTGCTGCTGACCGCCGGAGAGCTGCGAGGGCAGATGCTTTGCGCGGTGGCCCATGCCGACTTTCTCAAGGGCCTCGGTCACGCGCTGCTTGCGCTCGTTCGAGGGCATGCCGCGGTAGGTGAGGGGGAGCTCGACGTTTTCGTAGACGGTGAGGTCACCGATGAGATTGAAGGATTGGAAAATGAATCCGATCTCGCGGTTGCGGATGCGGGCGCGCTCGGGGAGCGTGAGGCCTTGGACGGGGCGGCCATTGAGCACGTAGGTGCCGTCGGTCGGAGTATCGAGGAGGCCGAGAATCGAAAGCAGGGTGGACTTGCCGCAGCCGGACGGGCCGGCAATGGAGACGAATTCGCCCTTGCGAATGTCCATGTGAATACCGGAAAGGGCGTGGGTCTCGACCTCGTCGGTGAGGAAGACCTTGGTGACGCTTTCAAGTTTGATGAGCGAGCTGTTGTCGGTGGTCATAAGTAGGATTCGGGGTTAGGAGGGAAACACAGGAGGGGGCTGAAAGGTTACAGATATTCTGGCTTGGCCATGAAAGAGCGGCGCCGGAGCGGGTTTTAGTTCAAACGGACGCGATCGTTGGCATCCCATTGCGACATATCGGAGAGGATGACGCGGTCGCCCGGCTGCAGGCCGCTGATGATCTCGATGGTGTTGACGGAGCTGCGGCCAAGCTTGGCCTGGATGCGCACGGCATCGTTGGTGCCCTCGACGAGCTTGAAGATGCCCACGGTGCTGCGTTCCTGGCCGAAGGCGGGGCGGCCGACAAAGATGACTTCGTTGAGGCGTTCCAGTTCGATGGTGCCATCGACCGAGAGGTCGGGGCGGGCGCCTTTCGGCAATTCGTTGGTGATGGTGACGTCGACCAGCACGGTGCCGTTCTGCACGGCGGGATCGATGCGGGCGACGCGGCCTTCGACGATCCCGTTGCGGGTGTCGATCTGGGCGGTCTGGCCGATGGCGATGTCCTTCGCCTGCGTCTCGGCGACGCGGACCTCGGCCTTGAGCTTGGTGGGATCAGCGACGCGAGCGAGATTGGTGCCGGGCTGCACCTGCGCACCGACCTCAACGGGCAGAGCGGAAAGAACGCCGCTCATCGAGGAGCGAACTTTAAGTGCCTCCAACTCGTCGCGCCGAAGCTTGGCGAGGGAGCGGAGGCGCTCGACTTCGGCTTCCTGCACGGCAAGTTGCGGCTTGATCGAGTCCTGGGAGAACGCGAAGCGCTTTTGCTCAATCTGATTGCGGGTCTTGGCTTCATCAGCGACGACTTGGGAAAGTTTAAGCTGGACGGGGGAGACGAGGCCGTCCTTGAAAAGCGCATCGTTGACCTCGGCCTGAAGGCGGGCCTGTTCGTAGTTCGAGCGGGCGTTGGCGGCGGCAGACTCGGCCGCCAGCAGCTGGCTTTCGAGCTGGACCTTAAGATTGGTCAACTGGGCTTCGGCGGCGTGCAGCTGCGAGTTGGCGTTGGCGGCGCCAGATTCGACATCGGGATTGGTCAACTCGAGAATCAAGCTGCCGGGCTCCACTATGGCGCCGGGGCGAAGGATGATTTTGTCCACCCGGCCCTGAGTGCGGGCGGCGATCCAGCGGATTTCTTCCGGCACCAGTGTGCCCAGGCCGCGGACTTGGCGGACCATCGGGCCACGCTTGACCGTGTCAATCCATACCAGATTGCGCTCGACGGTGGGGGCGGCGGGCTTCAAACGCGAGAGCGCCACCGTGATACCAATGAGCCCAAGTCCGGCAACGACGCCGTAAATGATGCGCTTCTTGCGTTTGGCTTTGGAGATGTCGGGTCGGGCGATGTCCATGCAAATTGAGTGAGGATTTCCGTCATAATTGCAACGCTCATGCCAACTCCACCGAAAGCTTTAAGTCACTGGTTGGAAGCGGTTAAATAATTCCTCGGGTATCGCCCGGGTCGCCTGCTAGTGCGAAGCCGGGAACTGATCGTCCCAATATCGGGAAGCAGAAGCCGCCAGTGGGTGAGCTAGGCCGGTAACCTCATCCGTGCGATACAGCCACTGGCGTTTGCGCGATTTTCCAGAGTCAAAGTGCCGCCATGGTTTTCCGCAATCTGCCGGCAGAGCACCAAGCCGATGCCCGAGCCGGAGGGCTTGGTGGTGAAGAACGGCACGAAAAGGTTCTGCAGATTGGCGATGCCGGGGCCGTCGTCCTCCACCACAATTTCCACCTGCCCCGGGGTCTTGCGCCAGCTCAGTCGGACGCTGCCTCCCGTATCGAGGGTGGCGTCGACGGCGTTTTTGACGAGATTGATGATGACTTGCTCAATTTGTGCGGCGTCGAGCCGGGCCGTGAGATTCGTGCCCTCGATGATCTGCACCGGCATGCGCGCTTCCAGAGCGGTGACCCGTCGCAGCAGCGGCGCGATCTCGACGGCGGCGCGCGTGGGCGGCGGCAGCTTGGCCAGCCGCGCGTAGGACTGCATGAAGCGGTTGAGCCCCTCCGCGCGAGCTTCAATGATCTCGAGTCCACCGCGCATGTCGGTTTCCCAGTCGGAGGGCTTTTGCGGGCGCTTGAGCAAAGTGCTCAGGCTGCCGGCGATGGACTTGATGGGAGCGAGCGAATTGTTCAATTCGTGGCCGATGACACGCACGAGTCGCTGCCAGGCCTTCAGCTCCTCCTCGCGCAGCGGCTGGCTGAGGTCGGCGATGACCACGAGCGAGTGGGGCAGTCCTCCTTCGCGGAACGAGGTGCGGCGCATGCCCCAGCGGCCGGTGCCGCCGGCAAACGTGCGCGTGAGGACCCGTGTGTCTTCGCCGGTGAGGACGTCTGCGAGGTCGAGTTCGCCGGCGTGGCGGCCGAGGATGCGTTCGGCGGGCTGGGCGAGCAATTCCTGACCGGTGCGGTTGATCAGGCGCAGGGTCTCATTGGCGTCGAAGGCAAAGATGGCGACGTCAATCTCCTCCATAACCGTGCGCAGCAAGGCGGTGGCCTCGAGGGCGCCGAGCCGCTGCTCCTGCAACACGCCACCGAGTTGATTGATTTCCGCCATCACATCGCCGAGGGGCTCGTCGCGATTGGCACCGCGGGCGCGCGTGGAGAAATCGCCCTCGCGCAGCGCGGTCAGCAGGTTGGCCATGGTCTGCAGCGGACGGACGACCCGGTCCTGCAGGGCGAGGGCGATGAAGAACCAGCAGCCCGCAATGAGCAGCGTAAGCGTCCACTGCACTTTCGGCGAGTAGTCGCCAGTCCAGAGAATTATCATCGAAACAAGGACACCCGGCAGGCCACCCGCCAGCGCGAGCAGCAGGACATGCTTCTCATGGGCGAGGCGGCGTTGTTTGGAAGTAGCCATCAGCGGTCAGCTTTCAGCTTCCGGGTCAGGCCGCCGAGCATCTTCTTGCGTTCAACGATTTCCGCCGAAAGACCATGGTAGTCTGGCGCGCGGATATAGCCAAGTTCGTTGGCCAGAAATATAAAATACTCGGTTTCGCTGGCCGAACCATAGGCGATGTCCACGAATCTCTTCAGTGCTGCGTCGCTGTCGCGACCGCAACCCTCGGCCAGGTTGGCCGGGATGGAGGAGCCGCAGCGGCGCAACGGGCTTGTCAGTCCCAAAAGCGCCTCCTTGGGAAATGACTTGGTCAAGTGGTAAATCTCCAGGATCAACGCATGACTGCGCTGCCAAACTTGGAGTTTGCGATAGTCTTTCACGGCTAGCGGTTCGGAGCAGAAAGCTGACCGCTGATAGCTACAAGCCGTATCGCTCCAGCCGGCGGTAGAACGCGCTGCGGCTCAGCCCGAGCTGCTCGGCGGCCTTGCGGGCGTTTCCGTCGCAGCGGGCGAGCGTTTTCTTGATCAGGAAGGATTCGACTTCCTCCAGGCTCATGTCCTCGAGGCGTGGGACGGCCTGCCCGGCGTTGAGCCCGAGGTCGGGCGCGCGCAGGACCTTGCCCTGCGCCATGAGGACACCGCGTTCGACGGAGTGGTCGAGTTCGCGCACGTTGCCGGGCCAGGAGTAGTCGCGCATCGCCTCAAGTGCCGCGTCGTCAAAGCCGGTGATAGGCTTGCGATAGCGGCCGACGTGCTGCTTGAGGAAATGCTGGGCGAGCAGGGTAATGTCCTCGCGGCGGTCGCGGAGCGGTGGCAGGTGGAGTTGGATCGTGTTGAGTCGGAAAAGCAGGTCCTGACGGAATTTGCCGGCGGCGACCTCGGTCTGCAGCTCGGCATTGGTGGCGGAAATGAAGCGGACGTTGACGCGGTAAGTGCGGGAAGAGCCGACGCGCTCGAATTCGCCGGTCTCGAGTGTGCGCAGGATTTTGGCCTGCCCGCCCAGGGGGATGTTGCCGATCTCATCGAGGAAAAGCGTCCCGCTATCGGCGAGTTCAAAGCGCCCGGCGCGATCGGACTTGGCATCGGTGAACGCGCCGCGCACATGGCCGAAGAGCTCGCTTTCGAACACGCCCTCGGGCAGCCCGCCCATGTTCACCGAGATGAAGGGCTTGCCGGCGCGCACCGACACTGCGTGCAGCGCCTGGGCGACAACACCCTTGCCCGTGCCGTTTTCGCCGGTGATGAGGACGTTGGCGTCGGACGGACCGACGCGGGAAATGATGTCGAGCACGGGGCGCATGGCGGCCGACTGGGCGATGAGCGTGGGGCCGCCCTTGCCGCGGAGAATCTGGTTTTCCTCCTCGAGACGGCGGTAGGCGCGCACGGCGCCGGCCAGCTCGATTTGGTTCTTGACGATGGCGAGCAGCCGCGGGTTCTCCCACGGCTTGGTGATGAAATCCTTGGCGCCGCGGCGCATGGCCTCGACGGCGACATCGACACTGGCCCAGGCGGTCATGACGACTACGGGCAGGGTGGCGTCGGCGGCGAGCAGCTTGTTCAGGAGTTCGAGACCCTCTTGGCCGGAGGTGGTGTCGCGCGTGTAATTGAGGTCGATGATGGCGAGCGCGTAGTCCCGCTGCTCGATGGCCTTGAGAACGGCGCTCGGCGACTTGACAGTGTCAATCTGGTAGCCCTCGGTCTTCAGCAGGAGGCGCATGGCCTCGAGCACGTCGGGCTGGTCGTCGGCGACGAGGATGCGGTGGGGCGCAGGTTCGTTGGCTGCCATCGCGAGGAGTGACTGGGCGGGCGCGGGCGGTGTCAAGTCGTCTGCGCGGGCGCACTGGGAAAATCAGGCAACGACTCGCTCGACGAGGGCTTTCTCGCGGCGAATGATGCGGGTGGCGGGCTCGTGCCGGCCGGCACCGGGCAGCGACGGGTGCAGCACAGGCTGGGATGTCCGCAGCAGTTGCATCCGGCGTGAATAATCATAGACGGCGAAGCCGACGACCGCGGCGGAGAGAGCGACGGCGGCGGCGATATCTCCGCGGAAGGTGGAGAGGAAGGAGGCATTGCCGAGTTTGGCGAGAGCCAAACCGGCGAAACCGGCGGCGAGGATGACTGAAATCGAATTGAGGGAGGCTTTCATAGCTAGGTTGGGTTGATGGCAGAAGTGACGCAACCGTCGTGCCAACACCGTGCGGGTTGCATTAAGCCGCAGGTTCGCAGGCAAATAAAATTTTAGCGCCCCGGGCATTGCCACCCCGGCAATTCGCTAATCCTTCGGAGTCGGGAACCGTGATTCCCGCAAATGGGACATCGCGGAGTGTCAGCAATTACTCGTAGCGGAGCGCTTCGATCGGATCGAGTTCGGCCGCCTTGCGGGCCGGATAGAAACCGAAAAACACGCCAATGACGGCGCTGAATACAAACGAGCCGAGCACCGCCGTCGGGGATACGAGGACAGGCCAGTTGTTCAGCCGGGAGATGAGCTGCGAGGAGCCGATGCCAAGCAGGATGCCGAGGGCACCGCCCATGATGCTGAGCACGATGGCCTCGGTGAGGAATTGCAACAGCACGTCGCTGCCATGCGCGCCCACCGCGAGCCTGATGCCAATCTCACGCGTGCGCTCGGTCACCGAGACCAGCATGATGTTCATGATGCCAATGCCACCGACGACCAGAGACACCCCGGCGATCGCGCCGAGAAGCAGGGTCATCGTCTTGGTCGTGGCGGTGGCGGCCTCGGCGAGCTCCTGCTGGTTGCGCACCGTAAAATCTGGTTCCTTGCCGTTGCGACGTTGTTGCAGTAGGTCCGTGATGTCTTGCTGGATTCGCGCCATCTGCTCGGGCGCGGTCGCTTGGATTACGATGGAGTTGAGGAACGGTCGGCGCGCGAGCCGCTTTAGGTGGCTCGTGAAGGGAATGATCACCGTATCGTCCTGGTCCTGCCCGAAATAATTGAAGCCCTTGCTCGCGAGCAGGCCGGTGATCTTGAACGGGATGTTGCGGATGCGCAGGGTCTGCCCGATCGGGTCCATGCCTTGGAACAATTGGTCGGCGACCGTCTTGCCGATCACACACACCTTCGCGGCGCTGCGCACCTCCGCCTCGGTAAACATCGCGCCTTCGACGACAGACCAGATGCGGATGTCGAGAATGCTGATGTCCTCGCCTTGGATACGGGTGTTCCAGTTGAGTCCGTTGGCGAGGATCTGCGCGCGGTCCTGCATTTCGGGACTGAGATTGACGACGCCCGCGACCTCGTTGCGGATCGCGAGGGCATCCTCGACCGTGAGCGTGCTGGCGGTGCCGAAGCCGCCGCGCACGCCGCCCGCCGTGAAGTTGCCGGGGAAAACCGAGATGATGTTCTGGCCAAGGCTGGCGATGGAGGACTCGACTTGCGATTTGGCGCCGTTGCCGATGCTCACCATGGCGATGACAGCGGCCACGCCGATGATGATGCCGAGCGCGGTGAGCACGGAGCGCAGGGCGTTGCGGCGCAGCGCGCGGAGGGCGACCTTGATGGTGCTGAGCAGGCGCATGGTCAGGCGGTGAGCTTGGCGGTGGCCTCGGCCGCGCGCAGTTTCCGCAGCTCCTCGGTCGCGGTGAGGCGGGCAGACACGCGGACGTCGCTCACGACGCAGCCATCGCGCATAATGAGGTTGCGCTGGCAATAGCGGGCGATGTCGAGTTCGTGTGTCACCATCAGGATCGTGATGCCCTGCGCGTTGAGCTGCTGGAACACGCCCATGATCTCCACCGAGGTCTTCGAGTCGAGGTTGCCGGTCGGCTCGTCCGCGAGGAGAACCTGCGGGTCGTTGATGAGCGCGCGCGCGATGGCCACGCGCTGCTGCTGGCCGCCCGAGAGCTGACTGGGAAAATAGTCGGCGCGGTCGGAGAGACCGACGAGCGCGAGTGACTTCAACGCCTGGTCGTGGGTGGCACGCGAAGACAGATGGCGGCGGCTGTAGAGCATCGGCAGCTCGACGTTTTCGCGCGCGGTCGTGCGGGCGAGCAGGTTGAAACCCTGGAAGACAAACCCGAGCTTCTCGTTGCGGATGTCGGCGAGCTGGTTGCGGTCGAGCGCCGAGACGTCGCTGCCGTCGAGGTGATAGTGGCCGCGGGTGGGGCGGTCGAGGCAGCCGAGCAGGTTCATCAACGTGGATTTGCCGGAACCGGACGCGCCCATGATGGCGACGAACTCGCCGCGCCCGATCGTGAGTGTGACGCCGCGCACGGCGTGCACCGGCACATCGCCGGACTCGTAGATCCTGTGGACTTCGTCGAGCTGGACGACGGCCGGCATTGTGACGTTAGAAGCGGCGCGGCTGGCCGCCGGCAAAGGGATTGGTCGCCGGGCCGGCGGGTTTGGCGCCGGGGATGTTCGCGCTCGTCAGGAGCACGTCACCCTCGGCCACGCCGTCGATGATCTCGGAGGCGAGGCCGTCGGTGATGCCGACCTTGACGCTCACGGTTTCCGGTGCGGCGGTTTTGTCGCCCCGCGGCAGACGGTAAACGGTGCGGGTGACGACGGCGGTGGTCTGCTCGGCGGGGATGAGGCCGCGCTCGGTCATGAGTTTGCGCATCTGCTCGCGCTGCTCGGGCGTGGGTGGGCCTGAGCCCGGCGTAAATCCGATCTCGGCCATGATCTCGCGCATCTGCTCGCGTTGCTCGGGTGAGGCGCTGGCGAACATTCCGCCGCGTCCGCCCTCGCGCTGGCTGTTGCCAGAAGGCGCGGCCACGCTTGGTGCCGCCGGCTTGGCGCCATCCTTGCCCGACGCGACCGGGGTCACCGCGAGGCCCTCGGGCATCCGGACGCGCAGCGCGGCGTTGGGGGCGCGGAGCACGCCGGTGCGGCTCGCGACGACGATGGAAACGTTGGCGGTCATGCCGGGGCGCAACTTTAAATCGTGGTTGTCCACACTGATGATAGTGTCGTAGGTGACGACGTTGTTGGTGCTTTTTGGCGCGTTGCGCACCTGTGTGATTGTGCCTTGGAAATTGCGGCCGGGAAACGCGTCGACTGTGAATGTCACGCGCTGGACTTCCGCGACCAAACCGATGTCAGCCTCGGCTACCGCGGCCGTGATCTGCATCTTGGCGAGATCGTTGGCGATGGTGAAGAGGGTGGGGACGTTCAGGCTGGCGGCCACGGTCTTGCCGACCTCGGTCTGCTTGGAGATGACGATGCCATCGATGGGCGAATAGATGGTGCAGCGGGCGAGGTCGACGCGGGCGTTCTCGACGGCGGCCTGATTGATGAGCTGCAGGGCCCGGGCCTGCTTGAGTTGGGCCTGTGCCTGGTCGCTGTCCTGCTGGGTGACCAGTGTCTTTTGGAACAGTTCGGCGGTGCGGCGGGCATTCAGCTCGGCGAGCGCATACGCCGCCTCGGCGGAGGCGAGGTTGGCTTCGGCCTGCCGCATGCGCTGCTGGTAGGTGGCGGGGTCGATCTCAACGAGTTTTTGCCCGGCTTGCACACGGGTGTTGAAGTCAACGTAGAGTTTCGTGATCAGGCCGGAGATCTGGCTGCCGACGTCCACTGAGAGCACGGCGTCGAGTTGGCCGGTGGCGGAGACAAGCTGGGTCACGTCGCCGCGGGTGACGGTGGCCGTGGTGTATTCGGGCGCCCGGGCGGCGTCGCGCCCGCGCTGCGTGTAATACCAGACGGCGGCCCCGAGGGCGAGCAGGCTGGCAATGACCAGGATGAGGCGGGATTTGCCGGATGAGTCCATGAGGGGAATGAATTGAACGGGAGAACCCGGCGGGCGCAAAGAGTTTTCTGCGCGACCCGCTGCCCCCATGACGCTGCATGCGCCCGGAAGTTTCGCCGCCACGGCTTTCAGGTTGCCATGCTAGCGTAGTGTAGATTTCGTGCGCAGACTTTCTTCCCTATGAAAATGCCCACCCGTTTGCTCTGTCTCGCCCTTTTCATCGCGGCGTTCACCGCCACCCAAGCCCAGGAGGAGCCGAAGGCCCGGCCTGACAAAACCGAAAAGCCCGACAAGAAACCCGCCCCCGAGTTCAAGGAGCCTGTCCTCTCTGTCACCGAGCACGAGGTCACTGTCGGCGGCAAGGTCATCAAATACCGCGCAACCGCCGGCTACCTCGTCCTCAAGACCGAGAAGGACGAACCGCGCGCCAACATCTTCTTCGTCGCCTACACCAAACTCGACGAGGCCAACCCCGCCAAGCGCCCGCTCACCTTCTCCTTTAACGGCGGGCCCGGCTCCGCCTCCGTTTGGCTGCACATGGGCGCGCTCGGACCGAAGCGCGTCGTCATGACCGACAAGGGCGAGTCGCTGCCGCCGCCCTACCAGTGGGCCGACAACGAATTCTCCTGGCTCGACCAGACTGACCTTGTGTTCATCGATCCGGTCTCCACCGGCTACAGCCGCGCCGCGAAGGACGTCGACCCGAAGCAATTCCACGGTTTCACCGGCGACATCGAGTCCGTCGGCGAATTCATCCGTCTCTGGATGACGCGCAACCAGCGCTGGTCCTCGCCGAAATTCATCGTCGGCGAAAGCTACGGCACCACGCGCGCCGCCGGCCTCTCCGATTATCTCCAGCAGAAACACGGCATCTACCTCAACGGCATCGCGCTCATCTCGGCCATCATGAACTTCGAGACCGCCCGCTTCAACCCGGGCAACGATCTGCCGTATCAACTCTTCCTCCCGACCTACACCGCGGCCGCCTTCTACCACGGCAAACTCAAGGGCGACCTTGCCAAGGATCTCACCAAGACCCTCGCGCGGGTGCAGGACTTTGTGCTGAAGGACTACACGACCGCCCTCACACTCGGCGACGCGCTGCCCGCGAAGGAATACGAGCGCATTGCCATGCAACTCTCCGACTTCACGGGCCTCTCCACTGACTTCATCAGGAAACAGAATCTCCGCGTCAGCATCTTCCGCTTCGTTCGCGAGCTGAAGCGGGACGAGAACCGCTTCAACGGCCGGCTCGACAGCCGAATTGTTGGCATCGCCGACGAAGGCGACGGCCCCGGCGGCGGCTATTACGACCCCAGCGGCGAGGTCAGCAAGCCCGGCTTCACCACCGCCTACAACGACTACCTTCGCCGCGAACTGAAATACGAGAACGACCTCACCTACGAAGTGGCCGGCAACGTGCGCCCGTGGAGCTACGCCAACGTCGAGAACGAATACCTCAACGTCGCCGAGACGCTGAAGCACGCGATGACCAAGCACAACTTCCTCAAGGTCTGGATCGCGAACGGCTACTACGATCTCGCCACGCCCTATTTCGCCACCGACTACACCGTGAAACACATGGGCCTCGACGCCGCCGTGCGCGGCAATATCTCCCAAACCTTCTACGAGGCCGGCCACATGATGTATCTGCACAGCGACTCGCTGAAGAAATTCAAAGCCGACTACGCCGCATGGATGGACACCACGCTCAAGTCCGCCGGCGTGAAATAA
>JAHFTD010000048.1 GCA_023269565.1 Opitutaceae bacterium
CCAAACCGGAAGCCAGAAGCGGCGATTTATCCCCGATCCTTCCAACTGTTGACCGGAACGGGGTTTGGATAGGTTAAAGTTGCCGGGCGATGCAGAAGGTGGCTGGCCCGGACCGACTAGGGGGATGTTTGCAAAATCAATGGGGAGCGACTTTCCCGCGCGACAGGAACCAGTCTTTACAGGCACAGTCGGGGCATAAGGCTCCTCCCCCATTCCCTCAGACTATGATTTTCGATTGAGCAAACCCGGGCAAAAAAATTTAAAATAGCGATTTGCGCTTTTCGTTCCGGTCATGATCATCCCGGCCCATGAACATTGCGATCATCGGAGCAGGCAACGTGGGCGGCGCCTTGGGCGGCAGTTGGGCGAAGGCCGGACACCGGGTAGTTTTTGGCGTGCGGGAGCCGGACAGTGACCGCACAAAGAAACTTCTCGCTGACACCGGCCACGGCGCCACGGCGCAGGCGGTCGCCGCCGCCGCCAAGGGGGCGGACGTCGTTGTGCTCGCGACCCCGTGGGACGCCGTCGAAGACGCGCTCACCGCGCTGGGCGACCTCGGCGGAAAGGTGCTCATCGACTGCACCAATCCGCTCCAGTTGAACGCCGAAGGCAGTCTGAGTCTATCGCTTGGCTCCACCACCTCGGGGGCAGAGGAAATTGCCGCCAAGGCCCGCGGCGCCAAGGTGGCCAAGGCCTTCAACACCTACGGGTGGGAGAATTTCGCCAACGCCAGCTACCCGGGTTACGGGAACCTGAAACCGGTAATGTTTTTCTGCAGCGACAGCGACGAGGCGAAGGAAAAAGTCCACCAGCTTGCGGCCGATCTCGGTTTCGAGCCGATGGACACCGGCGGCCTCGGCATGGCACGCAGCCTCGAGCCGCTCGCACTGCTCTGGATCCGCCTTGCCATCCGGCAGGGCCGCAATCCGAATTTCGTCTGGGGCATGCTGCGGCGTTAAGTCGCGTCCGTGCTCCTTGGTTTTCACAAACCCTACGGCGTGCTTTCGCAGTTCACGCCCGAGCCGGGTTCGCGCTGGCGCACGCTTGCGGAGTTCGGTCTGCCGCCGAACGTCTACGCGCTCGGCCGGCTCGACGCCGACTCGGAGGGCCTGCTGCTGTTGAGCGACGAAGCGGGACTCAACTCGCGCCTGCTCGATCCAGAGCACGGGCACCGTCGCGAATACTGGGTGCAGGTCGAGCGCATCCCGACCGACGCCGCGCTCGCGCAGCTTGCGAAAGGCGTGAAGCTTGGCGATGGCCCGACGAGGCCCTGCACCGTGCGGCGGATCGAACCCACGCCCGCCGTGGCCCCGCGCGATCCGCCCGTGCGCGCGCGAAAGACCGTGCCGGATTGCTGGCTGGCGCTGGAATTGACCGAGGGGAAAAACCGACAGGTGCGGCGCATGACGGCGGCGGTCGGTCACCCGACCCTGCGGCTGATGCGCGTGCGCACGGGGGATTTTTCGCTGGGCGATCTCGCGCCGGGTCAATGGCGCGAACTCACCGCCGTCGAGCGCGCCGCAGTGTTCGTCTGAGGTTTTATTCCGCGGGGAACGCGACGGACAGCTTTCGCATGATCAGCGGCTGGGCGCAGACTCGGGCCGGCTCCGGATGTTGCCCGTGGAGTCCACTACCACTCGGAGATAAACCTCCGCCCGGGAGTTCTGACCGATGTAGTCGATACTGCTGTTCGCGAGCACCGGAAGGTAAGGCGCCAGCTCCTTTTTTGGGTCCTCCACGGATACACGCACGCTCCAGACTTCCTCGCTTTGGCTCGCCCGTTTCTTGCCGTCGGCGCGGGCGGATGATCCGGCAGATGCGTTGACTTCGCGAGCGCTGAGAGAAAGGAATTTTTCAAAGACCAAAATCGGTTTAGGCTCCGGCAACGCCCGCCCAGCGGCATAGCCGGCCGGTTGGTAGATAATCTTCATTTCCCCGGGGCCCACGCCGTATTCCACATTGATCACCATGTCCGGCTTGGTGTTGCCCGGAGCCTCAAACAGCCCCCGCGAGGCCAAGGCCGTGTGGACGCTGGCGACGGCCTGAGTCCGGAGCTCTTTGTCCACACCGCCGCCCGAGTCCTGCACCTCCAGGCGATACGAAGTCCCTCCGGGTTTTTCCGGATTGTTGATCGCGTCGACCTTGACTTCATACACCGTCTGGCATCCGGCTAACCCCACGATGACGGCGGCCAAGCCGCCGAGGGTCCAAAGCCTTCCGAGGTTGGTGACATTTGTCATTCCAAGGCCAAAGCAATCCACGATCGGGCAAAGCACAACAACGGAGCAGAGGGGCGGGCGTATCACTAGCCGGTGGGCCATTACAGGCCCTTCTTGATGAAGCTGACAACTTCATCGCCTTCCTTGATTTTGACTTCCTTCTGCGAATTAGTGTTCGTGCCGATGTAATCCGCCGTGGCCGAGGCCAGAATGGGAAGATATTTGCGCAAATCCTTGCTATCGTCCTCTGCCGAAACATTGACGCTCCACACCTCCGGCAAGGCCCGGCCTTCCGTGATCTCCTTGTTGGTCCGCGCCGAGATCTGCATGAACTTCTCATATACTATCACCGGGCGGATTGAGTCTTCGTAACCAACCACCTCCATGCGGGGCGGCTCATTGACGACAGCCGTTCTGTAACCGACCACCACACCCCTATTGTAGACGGGGATCTGGACATAACGAGTTCCACCGCCGACCGGCATGATGATGGGAGTGGTCACGGTCTCGAATTTCACCCGGGGCGAGTTCATGCCGTAATCAAGGTTTACCACGACATCGGCCTTGTCCGGGGTGGTCTCATACATGCCCTTCCCGGAGAGGGCGGTCCGGACATAGCCGGCCACTTCCTTATAGCGCAGGCTGTCTTCATCCATTTTCGGATTGTTGCTCTTGATGCTGTAGGATTGGGGTGCGGGCGAGTCTACGGCGGGCCGGCTGATGGCGTCCACTTGCACCACATAGGTGGTGCTGCAGCCACCCAGAAACACAGAGCCGGCAAGGCTTAGGGCGACGAGTTGTAACAGAGAGGGAAGGGCGGGTTTCATGACTGGCAAGGCCTCCTTATCCAGCGGGGGTTTTCTTTGGCGTAACGCGCCAATGGCTACTTGGGCGTGTTCGGGGGAAAGTGGGGTTTGGCGGGGGGCTCGGGGTTGGTCGACGGGTTCGATTCCTGCCGCAAGCGGGACAATTCCTCCTCTAGTCGGGCGATCTCGGCCTCCGTGGTGAGAAGTTTTTCCTGGGCATCGTCCAGCGACTTCTTTTTGGACAACGCGGCATTTCGTTCCTCTCGGAGTTTGGCCAGGCGGGCTGCGGCGCCATCCACCTTCTTTTGCGCCTCGCTTAGTTCGAGTTCCGAAATGCGAAAGCCTTGGGCGACGGCGAGCTCCTCCTCCGACACCGCCTTGGCGCGGGCCTCCTCCGCGCGTTTTTTCGCGAGGTCCTGCTGGTAGGCGCGCTCATGGGCCAGTCGATCCTGTTCCTTGCGCTCCTTCATCTCCTGCGTGAGGCCGATGATGCCGCCGATGATGGCGCCCGCCGCGACGCCGGTCAGGACACCCTGGCTCGTATTGCCACTGGCGCTGCCCGCGACACCGCCCACAACGGCGCCGGCGGCGGCGCCGGTTCCCGCTCCGGTGACCGTCTTGGAAGGCGCCACTTGGCAGCCGCCGGTCGCGACGAGTGCGGCGACCAAGCTGCCTACGGTGAACTTTTGAAACGGGGAAGAGATGCCGGCGCCAATCATGGTTTTCAATTCAGTAGTCCGTTTGACGTAATCGAATCAGTCGGTTGGCTGCGCGTTAAATTCGATTCTTGTTAGTTCCCCGAGGTTCAGGATAGTGGATCTGTTTTCCGACAGGCTAATTCTCTGCGATAAATTACCCGAACTCACCTCGATAAGCTATACCAATGGTTTCGCGAAACAAGGGGATTTTTTCCCTCGATTTTCTGGTGCCCAACCTCGGCCTGATTTTTACCGTCATCCTGGTCGAGGCAATTTTCAGCACCGTTGTCCGTCCCCGGGCCACCGAGCTCGATATCACCGGCCGATTGATTGCCGCCCAGAACAGCGACAAACCCAAGGCGCAGGAACGGTCCCTGATCATCATCATCAAGGATCCGGAGCAGGAGACCGAAATCATCCTGTGGATCTGGGCCACCATCATCATGACTTACAAGCTGGTGCAAGTGGGGCGGGAGCGGGCGTTGCTGAAGCATGATTTCATCGGCACCCAGCAGGGTGAGCGCATCATTCCCGAGGACGCGCTGGATCGCTACAAGGAGCTGAAATCGGCCGTGGAGGCCTCACCCCGCTGGCGCGACCGCCAGTTGCCGGAAATCCTGCTGGCGGCCCTGCATCGCTTCCATGCCACCCACTCAGTGCAGGATGCCGCGAGTGCGATCAAGGAACGGGCCGAATTGGTGGCGGACACCCAGGATTCGGACCTCTCCCTCCTGCGTTACGTGGCCTGGGCCATCCCGGCCGTAGGCTTCATTGGCACCGTGCGGGGCATTGGCGACGCCCTTGCCCATGCCGACGAGGCGATCAAGGGCGATCTTACCGGCGTCACCTCCTCGCTCGGCTTGGCCTTCAATTCCACGCTGGTGGCCCTGCTCATCAGCATGGTCCTGATGTTCATGCTGCACATGCTACAGTCCCGGCAGGAAGCGCTGATCCTCGAGTTGCAGAACTACGGTCGCGAGAAACTGGTTGATATCATGAAGGTGCCCGCCAGCGAGGTGACCACCAATCCGCCGGCCTGAATGCGGCACACCTCCCCATGGCGGTAATTGGCATTGAGCTTTGTGATGCTGGTTTTCAAGCCACCCGGAGTGATCACGGGCAGCTCAGCCCGGTAGTTCTGCCCGACGCGGCGGGCGCCCTGGGTTGGATGGGGCTGGTCAGCCATGACGGGAAAAAGTGCAGCTTCGGGCGCGACGCCGAGAGCCAGTGGTTTGTCCATCCCCGCCGCGTCTGCCACAATTTCTGGAGCCGGCTTTCCCGCGAATCATCCACCTTGGGCCAGGACGGCAAGGCGCTTTCCTTTTCCCAACTCGCCTATTATTTTCTGCGCGACTACCACGAGCGCCTGACAGCGGTCGCCGGCACACCGGAAAAATACATGCTGGCGGTGCCCGGGGGGTATCTGAAGGACGCCGCCACCGAGGATGAGAAAATCGGATTGCTGCTCGGCCTGGCCAGCGAGCTGAAGCTGCCGCTGGCGGGCGTAGTCGACCTGGCGTGTGCCGCGGTCAGCGATCCGCGGCTCGACTATTTCGACCGGTCGTTGCCGCTGCTGGTGGTCGACATCCACCTGCGCGGGGCGGAAATCACCCTGCTCCGGCAGGAGGGGGGCCGGTTTGTGCGCAAGGACTACGCCGATCTGCCCCACTCGGGCTTTGCCGGGTTTTTGCGCCACGCGATGACGGCCATGGGCAATCGCTTTTTGCGCCACACCACCTTCGACATCTTGGAAAGCGGGCACATCGAGCAGGAATTTTATTACCAGATGAAGAAGTTCCTGCTGTCGGGCGCAGCAGAGCATCATTTTCAAATCAACACGGGCAGCCACGCCTACGAAATGACGGCCAGTCGCGAGCAACTCGTGGCCGATGCCGCGGCGCTCGTGCAAACTTTGGTGCAGGGCACGCGGTCCTTGAGCCACAAATCGACCGGCCGGCCGGAATCTTGCACCGTCGCATTTACCGACCGCGTGGGCTTGTTGCCGGGTATCGTGGCCCGATTCCGGGCGGCAGGATTGACCCGGTTGCTGCAACTCCCCGGGGGGGCGGCCGCGGCGGGCGCGGCGGTGGTGGGCGAGGATCGCCCGCTCCCGGAGGACCTCGCGAATGTATCGGTCGAAATCGCATCCCCCATGGCCCTCACGCCACCGGACCGGCCGGTGCCATGGGAGATGCGACTGATGAAATCGCTCCGCACCACCGCACCCGTGCCGCCGACGCATGCCATTTGTGAGGGCCTCGGCCGGGCGCTGGACCGGCTGAGCGTATTCACCATCGGCGCCGCCGGCCACCCGGTGGATCTGGCCTTGCCCGAGGAATTCAATCCGGCGGGCAAGGTCTGCCGGATCCGCCTCGAGCATCAAGCCGGCCAATGGTGGCTGTTCCATCAGTCGGCGGGGGAAGCCGATGCCGGCACCGAGATTGCCGCAGGTGACCGGCTGGTTTTGCGCTTCGGCGCCGCCGAGACCGAGGTGATATTCGCCGCTTGCCCGGAAATTCCGGGCGGGCGCCGCCACCGGGAATAACCGCCGGAGAATACCGCCATGCTCAGGAACAAACGGCGCGAAGTGGAGCTTTTCAGCCTCTCCTTCATGGACTGCATCTGCTGTGGATTCGGCGCGGTGCTGCTGATTTTCATCCTGACCACGGGCCAGAAGATTGATTTCAGCCAGCAAAACCTGGAGGACTTGCGGGAGCGGGTCCGGCTGATGGAGCTCATGATCACGGCCGAACGGCAGGAACTGCAGCGTCTGGCCCGACCCAGTCCCGTGACGGAGGCGGATCTGGCTCGGCTCCGGGAGCAAAACGACGCCAGCCAGAAGAAAGTGACGCTGGAAAAAGAGCAGCTCATGCTCCTGCTCACGCAAATGAGCCTGCTGCAAAAGGAAGTGGCGCGGCTGCTGGCGGAACAGAAGAATCTGCCCAAGGAGGATGAGCAGCCAATAC
Organism: Opitutaceae bacterium; assembly: GCA_023269565.1. Taxonomy (GTDB): domain Bacteria; phylum Verrucomicrobiota; class Verrucomicrobiia; order Opitutales; family Opitutaceae; genus JAHFTD01. Next base: position 6,690 of record JAHFTD010000048.1, read on the forward strand.
CCATCCCGGAGATTGATCGGCGGCAATACCTGACGGGAGTGAAGCTGGAGGGGAATCGGGTGCTGTTTCTTGTGCGGGCCTCGGGCAGCATGCTGGGTGAGTCGCTCGATGATGCCATTGCCCGGCTGGATGATCCCGACTTCAAGAAACGCGAGGCGCCCAAATGGCAGCGCGTCGTGAAGTCCATCGACTGGATGGTCGCCAATCTCGGCGCGGAGGCCTCCTTTCAAATCCTCCTCTTCAACGAGGAGACCACCCCGTTGCTCCCGAACCGCCGCGACGACTGGATCGCCCGCAGTGACCGCCAGGGGGTGAAGGAGGCACTGACGCGGCTGCGCCAGATCGTGCCCCAAGGCTCAGCCAACCTCGAACGGGCGTTCTCGGCGGTGCGTTACATGGATCAACTGCCCGATTCGGTCGTCTTGCTGACCGACGGCCTGCCCACGACGAGCGACTCGGCCCCGAACACCGGAGATGCGGATGATGACGCGCGCATCCGCTACTTCCGTTTGGCCCAACGCCAGCTGCCGTCCCGCATTCCCGTCAGCACGATATTGTTTCCCACAACCGGCGACCCGGGGGCTCCGGGCCTCTACTGGGAACTGGCCGGCGCCACCCACGGGGCTCTGGTCAGCCCGTCCGCCAGCTGGCCCGACACATGATCCGCCGCCGCCCCATCAATCTGTTCAGCCTGTCCTTCCTCGACTGCATCTGCTGCGGCTTCGGGGCGATCATCCTGTTGTTTGTGCTCACCATGGGTTCACAGACCGAGGCCATGCGTGATATGCGCGAACGGCTGCAGAAGATTTTCGCCCAGCAACTGAGCACCATCGCGCAGTTTCGCACCGAGAAGGAGGATTTGCTGCGCGCGAACAGCCGGGCCAGCCAGGTCGTCCAGGCGCAACAGGAGCAGGACACCCTTAAGGCGTTGCTGGCCCAGATGGAACAGCAACTGCAATATCAGGCGGCTGGCGGGCAGCGGCTGCTGGTGGAGATCGACGAACTCAAGAAGGACATCGCCGCCCGGCAAAAGAAATCCGAGATCGAACTGACCGTGCCGCCGACGCCGCTCGGGCTGCCCGCGGGCAGCAATTATATCGCCTTCGTCATCGACAGTTCCGGCAGCATGCGCGATCCCTCCACGGAAAGCCTCTGGGCGATCGTGCTGCGCAAATTCGATGAGGTCCTCGACGCGTATCCGCAGGTCGAAGGGGTCCAGTTTCTGGATGCCGACGGCCGCTTCATCCTCGGCGGGCTGGCCGATGAAAAGTGGCTGCCCGACAGCCCCGAGGTGCGCAGTGCCATCAAGCAGGCCCTCCTCCGCTACAGTGTCTACAGCAACAGCAATCCCGTGCCTGGCATCGTGCGGGCCCTGCGGGTGCTGCATGATCCGAGTAATGCCGACATGAAGATGACCCTCTTCGTTCTCGGGGATGAATTCACCGGGACGGCCGACGCGGTGCTGCGCCGCGTCGATGAACTCAATCCGCGCGACAAGGACGGGAAACGCCAGGTGGTGATCAACTCGATCGGGTTCCCGACCTCCGTGAAAATGGGGTTTTCCATGGGCAACACCGGCGTAAAATATGCCAACTTGATGCGTGAGCTCACCTACCAGCATGGCGGGGCGTTCATCGCCCTGCAGGATATTGAACCTTAGGCGGGCACGGCCGCATCCTCAGCGGATACCCAGGATCCACTTCAGTAACTCAACAATATTGAGGCTGCTGCCTTGTTGCTGCTTTTTCTGCTGCTGTTGCTGCTGGCTGGGTTGCCCCGGTTGTCCCGGTTGTCCAGATTGTCCAGATTGACCAGATTGACTGGATTGACTGGGTTGCCCGGGTTGGCCTGCTTGCTGATTATCTTTGCTGGGCGATTGTGATTTTTGGTTCTGAGAAGTTTGGCTGCTCGTTTGCCCGTCCTGGCCGGATTGCTGGCCTTGTTGCCCGTTTTTTTGGCCTTTCTGGCCACCACCCTGGCTACTGCCTCCGGACTGATTCTCCGCCGTGACATCATATTGCTTCGGCCGGCCATCCTGACTGTTGGGAATGCCGTCACCGTCCATGTCCCCGTCCTGATCATTCGGTATGCCATCCCCGTCCATATCCGCATCCAGTTCGTTGGGGATGCCATCGCCATCCATGTCCGCATCCAGTTCGTTGGGGATGCCGTCACCGTCCATGTCACTGTCCTGATTGTCCTGGACGCCATCCCCGTCCATATCGCCGGTGCCGCCCAAAAGTTTGCCATCGACATCCTTCGCCCCCGGATCGCCTTTTCCATCATACGGCTGGTTGCCGCGGGTTCCGTAGACGCCACTGTAGCTGAATTTCACCACGTCCACGCGGCTGCTCGAGAGGGTGGGGCGTTCCCGGATGACGGCATCACGGACGGCCTCGAGCTCCCACATGGCGCGACGGGCGGCTTCACGGTCGGACAACGGTCCGAACAGGTAAGTTAGATTTTCGTGGCGATAACGCACATACCAGCCCTCGTCGCTCATGCCCAGGCCGGTGATGTTGATTCCGCTGTATTTCTCGCGAAATTCCTCATCGGCCAACCGCCACAAATCGGCAATGCCCTCCACCGGGTAGATCACGGTCACGGCCCGGGCGGCCGGCAGCAATAAAGCCAGCAGCAGGAATAACCTCAGATTCTTCATGCGCCTAGGCCGGGCCAGCGGAGTCACAGGCCCTTGGGCACAACGCGCCCTTTCTCGACGCCACGGTTGCGGTTGTCAGTTTGCTGGCCACCAGCGGGAAGCTTCTTCTCATACTGCTGGCTTGAGCTGCCTTCCACCCCGACGACATTGGGGGCATTCTTGCCCGATGACTGGATTTGCAAGGAGGCATCACCGATCTGCAAGTCGCGCGGTTTGGGTGCGTTCGGGTCGGAGCCGCCAGATGTGGCGCCCTCGGGCACCTTCAGGTCAGCGACTTGAATGCCTTCGGCCGGAGCGGCCGGGCCCTCGGTGATCTTTGCGTCCGACCCTGACGCGCCCGGCGTTTGAGCTGCGGGATTTTTCCCTGCGCCCTCTTTGTCCGTCTCGGCCGAGTTGCCGGCCTGGCCGGCCTCGGGGGAAATCTTCGGGCCCTTGCCCTCCTTTTCCCCCATCTCGATTTCCGACAGCAGGCCGTAGAGCGGACGCTTTTCGGCTTCCATGGCCGAACCATCCAGGAGGTTGGGATCGGGAATGACCGCCTTGCCCCGCTTGTCGGGTTTGTCGAGACGCCTGGCGGGTTGAATGCGTTGACTGCCCGAGGCCGTCGCGGGGGGCGGCGTTTGTGCCCAAGCCGCAGCCGCCAGAGTCGCGGCCAGAAGTGAGGAGAGGGCGAAACGGAATTTCATCAGGAGGAATTCACCCGCTGGCGCGGAGGGTGCATGCTACATTGACGACAGGGGGTGGGGTGCCATCGCGCACCTGCAGCATCAGCAGCAGATCCTGATAGCCCTTGCGCCGGCTGACGATCTCGTAGTCGCCGGGCAGGATTTTCACCTTCTCGGTTTTAATTTTCCCGAGCATGCGGAAATTGCTGATCGAGACCCAGGAATCGCCATCCGAGACGAAGGTAACTTCCACCGGCTTGTTTTGGGCGAGGAGCAGGCTGCGCAGTTGTTCGACCCGGTTGGTCAGCGGCAGATAGGTGGGCTTGATGGCGATGGCTTCATTGAAGGAACGGATGGCCACTTGGAATTCGGCGTGCAGGGCGCGCTGCTCGGCGATGTCGATCAGCCGGTTGAATTGCATGAGGGCACGGATGATCCGGCCGGTGCGCAGATAACCATCTTTCGCCTCGGCGTTCTGATTATCGAGTTGCAGGGTGTCATTGTAGGCGGAGCGCGCCTGCTCCCACTCATACTTGTTTTCGAATTCGAAGCCCTTGGCCAAGGCATGCTTCACCGCGTCCTGATGGGCGATCTCCCGGGTCTCGGCGAGGGCTTTTTTGACCTCATCCCGCTTGGGATCGACCTTCAGCGCACGTTCATAGGCGGCGATGGCCTTGGGCCAGTCTCGCTGCGCGCGGGCCGTCTGCGCCGCCCGCGCCGCCGCGTCGAATTCCGTCTCTTTCTCCAGGCGCTCCGCGCGGGCCTTGCCTTGTTGGGCGACCGCCGAAAAACCATCCAGTTCGAATGCCTTGGTATAGGATTCCCGGGCCCGGTTGTATGCCTTATTTTCCTCGAACCCCGCTCCTTGGAGCACCAGGGCATACACCCGGTCGGCGACCTCTGCGCGCTTCAGGCCCTGTTGGGCCAGTTCATTGCCCGGATCTTTTTCGAGCGCGGCGTGGAACGCGGCCAAGGCTGCTTCGCGCTGTCCGGTGGCGACGGCTTGCTGCGCCGCACGCAGTTGCTCGTCGGTGAACCGTTGCAAGGCCGCCGCCGCCCGGTCCAGTGCGGCGAAGGCGGAGTCGAATTGCTTCTTGGCGGTGGCAAAGCGGCCGTCGATGAAAAATTGGCGGCCGGTGCTTGCGTCGCCAAAGGCGGTCTCGAATTCCGCCGGCGCCAGACTCCGGGCCCGGTCGATCTCCTTCATCCGCACGAGCACCTCGTCGTAGGCTTTCTGGGTTTCCTGCTTCAATTTCATGTCCTGGCTGAATTCGTCGATCTCATGGTTCAGCGCCTCGAAATGCGCATAGGCTTTCCCATAGTCGTGCGCCGCGAGCAGGGCTTCTCCTCCGAGAAACACTTTCTCGATCAGGATGAGCCGCTGTAACAGGGTAGGATGACCCTGCGGCATCCGCCGCAGTTCGGCCAAGGTCTTGGCGGCGGTCTCGCGGGCCAGCGAGGCCTTGGCTTCCGTCACGAACGCTGTGCCGGGACTTTCGGGCGTGCCGGGGGTGACGGAAGCGGGGGTTTGCAGAAATTGCGGCCCGACCACCAGCCGCATCCCTCGGATCATGAGTCCGGCAACGAGCAGCAAACCCAGCATCCCGCCCGCGGCCCACGCCATGACTCGGAGCACCGTCCAGCGGCGCTTGCCGACCGACCGGCCATGCTCGGGGTCCCAGTGGATTATCCGGCGTTGCTTCTTCGGCAGAGTAGTCTCGGGTTGATCACTCATCGGATTTGTGGGGGACTATTAATTCATCAATCAAGCCATCGGTCTGGTTTTGAGCAGGGTGGGCTCTCAAGGCAGGATCAAGCTGGTGGTTTTTCCGGCAGGTGCAAATTTTTTCCCCGAGGCGCGTCCTTGCCAATCCGATATTCCTTGCTACCTTCCTGCAGGTCGCCCCCTCGATCCGCTGCATGAAAGCCGTAACCCGTCTTGCCGCCGCTGCCGGCACGCTCAGCCTGATGCTTTGCACGGGTTGCTATGAGGTGCCGGTGACGGGCCGCTCCGCCGTCAGCTTGGTGTCCGACAAAGAAGTGGCCAAGCAAAGCGTCGAGGCCTTCAACGAGATGAAAAAACGCTATCCGGTGAGCCGGAATCGTGAATACAACGAGCGGGTGCAGCGGGTGGGCGACCGTTTGTCCAAGGTCGTGTTTTGGGATGTGCCCGATGCCGAGTGGGAATTTATCGTCTTTGAAGTGCCCCAGCAGATCAACGCGTTTGCCATGGCGGGAGGCAAGGTGGGCGTGTTCACCGGTTTGTTCAAAATCGTCCAAAACGACGATCAGCTGGCCTCCGTGCTCGCGCATGAGATTGCCCATGTGGCCGCCCGCCATGTCAACGAACGCCTCTCGCAGGACATGGCCGTCCAGGGCGGCGGTCTGCTCGTGGGCGGGGTCATGGCCGGTTCCGGCACCGGCTCCATCACGACGGGTGCGGTGCTCGACGCGTATGGACTTACCAGCGGGATAACCGCCGTGGGCTTCGACCGAAAGAAAGAAAAGGAAGCCGACCACATCGGCCTCATTTATCTCGCCCGCGCCGGCTATAATCCCGAGGAAGCCATCAAGGTGTTGGAAAGGCTGGAGGAAGAGTCGACCGGCAAGCCGATGCCGCCCGCATGGCTGTCCACTCACCCGTCCAGCCCCGAACGCATTCTGCAGCTGATGGATCTCATGCCCAAGGCGCTCGAGGCCTACCAGCGCAGCGGATTCAAACAGACCCCGACCTTGGTCAAGTAAATCCATGACCGGCCAAATTTGTCAGCTGGCTCCTCTCCCGTCCCGTCGTCCAACCCGTGCTCGGGCCTGGCGGATGGCCTTGACTCTGGCGTTGGCGGCACTGGGCCGGGTGGCCGCGGCTGACACGCCGGTGGCTCCCGCCCCCGCCTCACCCGCGGCCCGAACGGCGCCCAAGGTCATTCGCATGGTGGAAATGAAATATCCACCGGCCTTATTCCAGCAGCAGGTCAATGGTGAGGCCGTGATTGAATGTCTGATTGGAGCCGACGGGCACATCCTTGAGTCGGCTGTCTTGTCTTCCACTCTACCCGATTTTGGGGTGGCCGCGCTTGAATCCGTCCGCCAGTGGGAATTCAAGGCCGGCGAACGCGAGGGACAGCCCATCGCCATGCGCGTCACCATTCCCCTCGTTTTCCAGATGTCAGCGGAAATGATACTCGAGGGATTTGCCCGCCGCCCTCTTTTCGTGGAAGTAAATGAGACGATCGTGCCGGCCGAGCAGTTGCCCAAATGGCCGCTGCCAAAAAAATACTGGATGCCTAAATACCCTCCTTCCCTGCGGGGCAGCGGGAAACGCGGCAAGGCCGTCGTGGCGATCGTGATCAACAAGGAGGGCCGGGTCATCAACCCGAAGATCGTCAAGTCCACTTATCCGGAATTTGATCTGCCGGCCAGACTGGCCGCAGTCACTTTGGAATTTCCGCCCCAAATCATGGCCAACAAGGAGGCGATTTACGTCTCGATGGAGATCCAATACGACTTCGTTGCGGAAGACGCCAAGCCCAAGGCGGCCGGTCCGGAAAACCCCGGGCGGGATCCGGTCCGGAAGAAATCCCCCTGAACAGGCTGATCGGTTCCTCGGCCGGCGCCGCTGGCCGCGCCTGCGGGAATCCGCTCCCCTGAGGTGTCCCGATCCCACTCGGCTCGAACCCAGCCGTCGCCATCACCCCGCGCGGATGCGTCGAGGACGGCAGGCTCTCCCAGCGAAATGGCGCGAACTCAGCGTGGCGGATCGCACGGCGATGTTCACCTGAGAAGGCTCACTCCACCGGGAAGGCGTAGAGCGTGCCGTCGATACCACCGACGAGCAGGGTGTCGCCGGCGATAACGGGCGTGGCGAGGAAGCCGTGGAGAAATCCGCCGGGTTGCCCTGGCAACAGCCAGCTCCATCGCACCTTGCCGGTTGCGCGATTAAGCGCGACGACGGCAGAGGTCTGCGGCAGCCAAAAGCTCCCGAGGCGGTGCGCGCCGGCGACGCTGGCATAGACGGATTTTGCTGTGACGGCGGGAGCGCGCATCACCCAGCCGCCGACATCGGTGCGCCAGAGATTGCGCCCGGTGGCGGGATCGATGCAGGAGACCATTTCGAGATCGCCGGAGCCGATGTAGGCGAGGCCGTCCAGCTCCACCGCGGTGGACTCGACCCAGGAGCCCCACCAATTCTGCGACCAAACTTCGCGGCCGTCGGCGGGATCCAGCGCGTGGAGCTTGCTGTCGCGGTCGCCGATAATGAGACGGCCACCGATGAGGGCGGGCGAACTGGTGACGGCATCTCCGGTGGCGAATTGCCAAACAATGTGGCCCGTCGCGCACTCGATGGCGTAGACGGTGTTGCCCAGCGTGCTGAAGAAAACGCGGTCGCCGTGCACGAGCGCGGTGGTGCGAATCTTGGCCTTCGTCTCGATGCGCCAGACGCGCGCGCCGGTGTCGGCCCGCACGGCGTGGAACGCGCCGTCGCCGGAGCCGAGGTAGAGCACGCCGTCGGCGAGCACGGGACGCGGCGACTGGTAGTCGTAGTCGTAGACGTAGGGATTGGGCAGGATGCGATTGACGCGGCCATCTCCGAGATCGTAACGCCAGAGTTCCTTGCCGTCGACGCGGTTGAGTTTGAAGAGAGAGCCGTTGTCACAGGCGAAAAAGACGGCGTCTTCGGTGGCGAGCGCCTCGCCCATGACGGGCCGGCCCGCAGCGAAAGCCCAGACCTTGGTGCCGTCACTGATTTTAAGCGCGAGGAAGACGCCGTCGATGTTGCCAACGTAGGCAAAGCCGTCGTGCACGGCGGGCGCGGCGAAGATGGCGCCGCCGGTGCGCGTGTGCCAGCGCGGGCCGGGGCCGGCGGGGGCGACGGGCAGAGGCTCGGGCTGGGGCAGCGCGGCGACGCGGTGGAGTTCGACGGTCGCATGGTTGTCGAGAAAGCCGGTGGTCAGCAGGCGCTCGCCCTCGAGGTTGAGTTGCAGTCCGCCCGCATAGGTGTAGCGGCCGGGGCCGGTTGACTTCACCGGCTCGCCCGTCGGCACATGGTAGAACTTAACGAGATCGACGGTGTAGAAAGCGGCGAGTTCGCCGTTGGCCTCGCGCACAATCTCGAGACCGATGTTGGCGCGGTTGTCGGCTGGACCGGCTTGCCCGAGCCATAGGCCCTCGACCGGATCAGGGGCGGCGGGAGACGCGAACAATGGGGCGGCGAATGCGAGGAAGAGTGCAAGAAATGCCGAATAGTATCGGCGCGAGAATCGGGCGGAGACCGGAATGATTTTCATGCGGGGTAGTTGGGCGGTTCCAGATGGGAAGGGGGGTGGCCGAGGAATATTCCCCGCCGGAAACGCGGCGCGCGAGAGGCCTCGCATTAAAACGAGTTGAATGGTCGGCCCCGGGCGGCGAGCAGCGGGCCGGACCAGTTCAGTGGTGAATCCTACTCGGGAAAATATTTTCTCCGGCGGCCGTTACTCGACCGGAAATGCGTAGAGGATGCCGTTCACGCTGCCGACGAGCAGCGTGTCGCCAGCGAGAGTTGGGCCGGCGGCGAAGCCGCTTTCGTAGAGGTCGGCGCCGTGCGGCGCTTCCCAGCGCCAGAGGATTTTCCCGGTGGCGCGGTCGAGCGCACTGATGCCACCGAAGTGCTGTATCTGGTAGGGTTCGAAGCCGACGGCGCAGGCGTAGACGACCTTGGCGGTGACGACCGGCCGGCCCCACGTGACGCCGTAGATGTCGGTGCGCCAGACAACGCGCGCATCCTTCGGGTCGTAGCAGGTGATGCGGCGGAGATCGGACGCGCCGATGTAGAAATATTCGTCGTAGGGCACGGCGGTGGACTCGGCGGCAGAACCCCAGAGCAGCGCACGCCAGATCGGAACACCCGTGTCGGGGTTGAGCGCGGCGACGAGACCGCCGCGATTGGCGACGATCACTTTGTCGCCGACGAGGGCCGGTGAGGCGTTGACGAACGCGCGGGTCTCGCGTTTCCACACTTCCTTGCCGGTGGCGCGGTCGAGCGCAGTGAGCAGGCCGTCGAAGTTGCCGAAGATGACATGCGTGCCGAGGATGAGCGCGTCGGAGCGGATGCGGCCGTTGGTCTCAAAGCGCCAGAGACGTTCGCCGCGGTCGGCGCGCACGGCGTGGAAACTGCCGTCGGCCGAACCGACGTAGAGCACACCGTCGGCGAAGGCGGGTTTGGGCGAGCGGTGATCCCACTCGAAGACGGTCTGGTGCATGAGCACGCGCGCGACGCGTTCACCGCCGAGATCGTATTTCCAGAGTTCCTTGCCGTCGGCGCGGGCGAGCTTGTAGAGGTAGCCGTTGTCGCAGGTGAAGAACACGGCGTCGTCGGTGACGAGCGCCTCGCCATAGATTGGGCGGCCGATGGGCACGGCCCACGCAAAGCTGCCGTCCTTGAGGTTGATCGCGTTGAAAATTCCGGAGGTGGTGCCCACGTAGGCCACGCCGTCGCGCACCGCGGCCGGAGCATAGATGGCGCCGCCGAGTTGGGCGCGCCACTTGGGGCCGGGCCCTTTCGGCAGAGCCGGCAGCGGCGCCTCGGCCGGGAGCCGGGCGACGCGGGAGAGGGTGATGGGCGCGTTGAGCGGGAAGAAAGTGCCCTCGAGCTTGTCGCCGGCGAACGCGAGTTTGGTCGCGTATTCGCGGAGCACGTATTGGTCATTTTCCTTCACGATCACGCCGGGCAGTTCGAGGCCGTAGAAGTTGTTGACGGGGATGTAGTGGTAGGCCTTGAGCTCACCCTGGGCGTTGCGTTTGAACTCGAAGCCCAGCTCGACGCGATCCTGCGGGAAGCCGGCCACGCCAAACCATTTGCCCTCGATGGGATCGGGTGAAGTGGCCGTGGGCGGGACGACGGCGGCGCGCAGGGTGAGGCTGCCAAGCGCAGCCAGCCCGGCGAAAGTGAACCAACGTGCGAGGGGTTTCATCGCGGGGGATTAGATTACTTTTGCAGGGAACGCGACTAGGTTGCCGTCGAAGCCGGCGGCGATGACCTTATCGTTGGCGAGGGCGAGCGAACCGGCGTAACCCCCGAAACCGTTCTCCGGCGCAAGGGGCGCGAGCAGCTGCCAGAGCACCGCACCGGTCTTGCGTTCCAGTGCCATGAGTCCGGCGGTGTGCGCGATGGCCGTGCCGGGTATGTTCTGCGAAGCCGTGCCGGTGAACACGCGGTCGGCGGTCACGAGCGGCGAGCCCCAGTTCATGCCGTGAACCGGTGTGGCCCAGGCAGCCTTGCCCGTGGCCGGGTCAAGCGCAGTGACGCGGCTGTAGTCAGAGGCGCCGACGTAAATCAGCCCATCTGCGAACACCGGCGTCGACTCGATCCAGGAAAACCAGTAGGAGAATTTCCAGGCGACCGAACCGTCGGCGAGATTGAAACCATAGAGCAGGTAGTCGCGGCTGCCGACGATGAGCTTGCCCGCGGCCACAACCGGCGTGGTGACCACGCCCCCGCCGGCCTTGACGCGCAATGTCTCCTGTTGCGTGCGGCGGTCGAGCAGGACGACCGAGCCGTCCATCGTGCCGAACATCAGCGTGTCGGTGCCGTGCAGGCCGACGCCGGAGAAGACGGGCGCCTTGGCGTCGTGCCGCCAGAGCTTCGCTCCGGTGGCGGCGTCGAGCGCATAGAGGCCGCCGTCACTGGAGCCGACGTAGAGCACGCCGGCCAGCAGCAGGGGGGTGGCGGCGCGGTGGTTGAACGTCGGATTGTCGGGTGCGGATTTGCCGGCGAGTTTTTCGTCGTGCAGCGGGGCGAGCCAGCGGAGCGAGCCGTCGGTGCGGTTGAGGGCGACCAAGTTCATCCTGGTATCGACGACATAGACCGTGTCCGGGCTGACGACGGCGCGGCCATCGATGCCGTTCGCGCCCCTCCAGGACCACAGGGCGGAGCCGTCGGCGGCGCGCACGGCATGGAACTGGCCGGCGCTGGTGCCGATGTAGATGGTATCGTTCGCCACGACCGGCGGCGCCCACGTGCCGGCGCCCAAGGCGAACTTCCAGAGCGCGGCGGGCGCGGCCGGATGCTGCGGAGTGGACGGCTTGGGCGGGAAGGCCCCGCCGCGCTTCAGTTCGAGCGGCAACTGGCCGAGCCCAAAGGTGCCGGTGAGGCGGTCGCCGTCGCGCTGGAGCTTGATGTTGAAGGCGGGCGTGATGCCGTAACTGCCGCCGCCGTTGATCTCGACGGGGATCATGAACGGCACCGCGTAGGTGAACATCGCGGGGAAGTTCATCCGGAAGACCAGCGTGCCCCGCTTGGTGCGGAAAAATTCCAGACCGATGTCCGCGACCGTGCCCTGCGGCGCGGTGATGGTGCCGAGCCACACGCCCTCGATGGGATCGGGGGCGGACTTCTCGGCCGGCGCGGGCGCCGGGGACGCCGCCGGGGTTTGGGCGCGGGCGGAGAGGCACAGTCCGGCGAGGGCGGTGACGACAAGCAAACGCGCGGAGAAGCGCGGCGATTTCCTGTGTTGCGTGTGTGTGTGTCGCGAAGCAGCAGGAGGTAAGAACATGGCGGTCAAATTGGCCCGGGGCGGAGGCAGATTCAACCACCCTGCGACCGGCTGGCGGGCCGGCGAGACGAATGGTGTTTGCCGGGAGCCGGAGACCTGACGCGCACTATTCGGCCGGCAGCGCGAGGAGAGTGCCGTCGAGCCCGGCGACCACAATCCGCCCTCCGGCCAGCGCCAGCGACCCGGCGATGCCGGACATATAGTTTTGCGGGGAAAGCGGGATGGGGCGGCGCCATTTGAGCGTGCCGGTCCGCCGGTCGAGCGCGCCAAGCGAGGCTTGCTGGGTGATGAAATATTTCGCGGCGCCCACGGTGCCGTAGTAGACGGTGTCGCCGACAATGAGCGGCGTGCCCCAGGTCCAGCCCCAGGCCTGCGCGGCCCAGCGGACGTGTCCGGTGTCGGGCTCGATGGCGCGCACCCGGCGGCTGTCGGAGGCCCCGATGTAGAGCAGACCGTCGGCGGCGAGCACGGGCGTCGATTCCACCCACGAGAGCCAGTAGAAGACGGTCCAGAGTTTGCGCCCGGTGGCGGCGTCCAGGGCAAAAAGCAGCGATTGATCGCGCGTGCCAATGACGAGCTTTTCACCGGCGAGCACGGGCGCGGTGGTGACCGGGCTGCCGGTGTCGAACTTCCAGGCAACCGCGCCGGTGCGGCGGTCGAACGCATAGACAAAATTATCCGTGGCTCCGGCAAACACATGATCACCGGCGACGAGGGCCGCGGCGCGGAATTTGCCGCCCGACTTGAACGTCCAGAGGGATTTTCCCGTGGCCGCATCGAGCGCGCGGAACGTCCCGCTGCCTGAGCCGATGTAGACCCGGCCGCCGGCCACGACGGCCGAAGCGTTGGTGAAATCCCACTCACCACCCTCAGCCGTGGGCAACGAACGGATCCCGGCACCGCCAATGTCGGCACGCCAGGTTTCCGCACCAGTCCGGCGGTCGAGTCGGTAGAGCCGGCCGTTGTCGGAGGCAAAATACACGGCGTCGCCGTCGACCGTCGCGTTGCCATAGATGGGGGCGCCGGCGTCAAAACTCCAGCGTTCATGGCCATCGGCGGTCTGCACGGCGTGAAATTTCCCTGCGGCATCGCCGAGGTAAATGAGGTCTCCCCTCGCAACCGGCGAGGCCCACAACGGTGCCCCGGCTTGGAAGGTCCAGGCCGGCGCCGGGCCGGCGGGCACAGCCGGCGGCTCGGTCTCAGCGGGCAGCGGCTGCTCGGTGCGATGGAGCGTAAAACTCAGCGCCGGCAGCCAGAGCGTGCCGGTCAACGCGCCGTCCTTGAGGGTGAACGGCGTGTTCGCGCCGGTGATGCCGTATTCCCCGTCCTTGTATTCCACGAAACCGAGCGGCGAGCCATAGGCATTGACGTTCGGCAGCCACTCGCGCACCAGCACGCGGCCGTTGGGCCGGCGCGTAAACTCGAAGCCCAGCTCGCCGGTCTCGCTGCCGCCGCGGGCCGGGCCCCACCACTTGCCCTCGATCTCAGCGGGCACCGGGGGCGGCGTGCCGGGCGACTGCGCCAACAATGGCGCGATGAGGCCCACCACCAACAGGATGCCGGGGGCGATGACACGAGAAGGGATGGGCATGCGGTAACGTCGGCCGCAGTCGTGCCCGGGGCAAAGGCAATGCGTTCAACTTCGGTTTCGGGAAAGATGAACTGCCTCGAAGTCAGGCCCAGTCGCCCCGATTTACCATCGGCGGTGGCACCCGCCGGGCCGTCCGCCGAAGC
>JAHFTD010000129.1 GCA_023269565.1 Opitutaceae bacterium
GCGAGGAGGCACGAGGCGTCGCGGCAGCAAGGCGTCGAACCCGGCGAAAGGCAATCCACCGGTGCACCGGCGAAGCGTCTTGCTCGCGAGTGGGCACGTGTGGCGTTGGGCGAAATCCTGCCGTTGACGACCCGACCGTGGCGGCTACGGTGCGGGCCTGTCCATGGGCCTTGTCTCTCCCCGTCAGAAGAAAATTTCCCGCCAGCCGCGTGTGCGTGCCGCCAAGTCGCGGGCGGCCACGCGTCGCCCGGGAAAGCTTGACCTCGACGGAGAGGAGATTGCGTTGCACGCCGCCATCTCGGCAGCCGTGGCGCGCGACCTCGGCCGATGAAGCAGTGGGAAGTCTGGAAATTCCCCTACCCCTCCGCTGACCGGCCTCACTGGTTTGTCGTCATCTCGCCGTCGGCTTGGTGTGACAATGCGAACAGCCAAGTGATCAACGGCCTGCTTTGCACCACCCTGCGCCCACCCGGTCGCGCCCTGAAATCGCACGAGGTCCGCCTGGACTCCGCCGATGGCATGGCTTGGGACACCGTGGTGAAATGTTCGCACGTGCATGAATTGCCCAAGGACAAAGCTGTGGAGCGATGCGGCCCAGTCACGCCGCCCCGCCAGCGGGAGATCGCCCGGACGTTGCGCACCAGTCTGGGTTTGGGTTGAGACCAACAAGCTCCGGCCAGCGGCGGGGTTTTTGCTTTCCGTCCAGTTGACAGCCGGCACCGGTGGCGACACAGTGCCGCCGTGAGCAAGAAGCCGCACAAGGTCGAGGAAACCGCCACCCCCTACGCCGCCAAGAAGGCTGCGCAGCCGGCGGCGCCTGCGACCAAGCCGGAAAACGCAGGCGGCGTGCGCTACGCGAGCTTGGAAAAAGTCAGACTGACGAACGCCAAACTCATCCAGGTGCACCGGGACGTTCTCCAAAAATTGGCGCAATGAACGAGCCCGTCTTCCTTTCGAGGGAAGCCGTCGATCTCATCCACGAGTCTTCCCTGCGGGCATTCGGCGGCGCCGATGGCGTGCGCGACGACAACGCCCTCGAATCGGCGCTCGCGCAGCCGATGCACGAGCATTTCTACCGCCAGGCCGATCTGTATCAGATCGCCGCGGCCTATGCTTTTCACATCGCGGAGAATCAGCCTTACATCGACGGCAACAAGCGCACCGGGTTGCTCAGCGCACTGAATTTTCTGGCCGCAAACGGCATCGTCGCCGTGCAGCCCGTGGCGGATTTCTACGACGCCATGATCGGCATCGCGGAGAAGCGGCTCGACAAGGCCGGGCTCGCGGAAATTTTCCGACGGAGCATTTCCCCATGAAACTCATCCGCCACCTTACCCCCGCCGGTCCGGCTTACGCCGCACTCCAACCCGACGGCTCCGCGCGCGCGGTCGAGGGCGATCTTTTCGGCGAGTGGCGCGTCAGCGATCGCGTTGTCACGCCCGGCAAACGGCTCGCGCCGCTCGCGCCGGTGGCGATCATCTGCATCGGGCTCAATTACGCCAAGCATGCCGCCGAGGGCGGCAAGCCGCCGCCGGAGCGCCCGATGTGGTTCATGAAGCTGCCCGGCGCCGTGCAAAACCCCGGCGAACCCATCCGCCTGCCCGCGAAACAGCTCAGCACGCGCGTCGATTACGAGGCGGAGCTCGCCCTCGTTCTGGGCCGGGAAGCGCGCAACGTGCCGCGCGCGCAGGCGTTTGATTACGTCCTCGGCTACACCTGCGCCAACGACGTCAGCGCCCGCGACTGGCAGCGCGACTGGGGCGGCGGACAGTGGAACCACGCGAAGAGCTTCGACACCTTCTGCCCGCTCGGCCCGGTGCTGGTGACCAAGGACGAGGTTCCCAACCCGAACGCGCTGCGCATCCGGTCCATCCTCAATGGCACGGTGATGCAGGACTCGAACACCGCCGACATGATCTTCGACGTGCCGGCGCTCATCGAGTTCCTGACCGCGGACAAAACCCTGCCCGCCGGCACGCTGATCCTCACTGGCACGCCCGAGGGTGTGGGCTTCGCCCGCCAGCCGCCGGTCTGGCTCCAGCCCGGCGACACCATCGCCGTCGAGATCGAGGGCATCGGCACGCTCACGAACCTGGTTACTTGAATCCATCATTTATGACCAAAACCAACATGGCCAAACTGAAGTGGGAGAAATGGCGCTCCCCCAAGGGCCGCTTTGACGCCCGCTACAAGGATATCTCCGCCGCCATCGGCGACGTGCGCAACGCCTGGCCGAAAAAGGGCCACCCGTTCAATCTCGAGCTGGTGAAGGTTGCCCCCGGCCGGGCGATCTGCCCGTTCCACAGCCACACCTCGCAGTGGGAACTGTTCGTCATCCTCAGCGGCACGGGCGTCGTGCGCGCCGGCCGGAAGCGGTTCAAGGTGAAGGCGGGCGATGTGTTCATGCATCCGCCCGGCGAGGCGCACCAGCTCAGCAACACCGGGAGAAAATGGCTGCACCTCTACATCATCGCCGACAACCCGCCGGTCGACATCTTCCATTATCCCGACTCGGACAAATGGGGCCTGCGGCCGCAGGGAAAATTCTTCCGGATGACCGAGACGCCCTACAACGAAGGCGAGGAATAGGCTCCCCGCATTTGCGCGGCGCGAGATCCGTGCCGTGCGGTAATGGCTACGGCCTTTGCGGTCGCAGGGATTTCTCGCGCGACGAGAGACAGAAACGCGCACAGCGTCTTATCCGGCGGCAGTGTGTGCGCGTTGGAGGTGTCGTCCCCGAAGAACGGGTTGTGTGCCGGCATCGCGGCGATGAACTGGCCGGAGTTCAGGAGGCCTGGCAAGTGCGTCGCGAGTAGCGGTAGAGTGCGACGATGCTGCCGGTGAACAGCAGCACCCCGATTACGATACCCGGCTTTTCAAAGCTGTTCCCGACCACCGCCAGCGGCGCGTCGGTGCCCGCACCGGCGACGATGCCGGCGAACGCGACCCCGAAGAGACTCTCGCCCACGATGAGTCCGGTGGCCGCCAGCACGCCCATGCGTTTGGCAAACTCCGGGTTGGAGTGGCGATCGGCCCAGCGTTCGTAATAATGGCAGATCACGGCACCGACGGGAATGAGGAGGGTCAGCGCCATCGGCAGGTAGATGCCCATGCCCACGCACAGGGGCGGCAGCCGCATCTTGCCGGCCTTGCGCAGTGCCTCGTCGAGGATGATCGTGCCGATGCCGAGCAGCGCGCCCCAGCCGATCAGGTTCCAATTGATGTCGCCGCCGAGCACGCCCCTGGCCAGCGCGGAGATGAGCGCCGCCTGCGGCGCGGCCAAGGCATGTGCGCCCGCGCCGGGCGCGCCGGCAAAGCCGAAGGCCTTGTTGAGCAGATCCAGGACTGGCGGTATCACGAGCGAGCCGAAAATGACGCCATAAACCAGCGCGAGCTGCTGCCGCCAGGGAGTGGCCCCGACCAGTTGCCCGGTTTTCAGGTCCTGCAGATTGTCGTTCGAAATCGTGGCGATGGAAAACACGATGCCGGTGGTGAAAAGGGCGTAGGCCACGAGGGCCTTGGTTTGCGCCGGGTCGCCGCCGTGCCCGTAGACCAGCACGAGCAGAAGTGCGGCGCCGATCACGGCCAGGATGCCCACGCCCGAAACGGGACTGTTCGAGGCGCCGATCAGGCCGGCCATGTAGCCGCAGACCGACGCAATGATGACGCCAATGACGAGGACATAGGCCAGCGTGCCGAGGATGACCGGGCCGATGCCCGGGGCGATGGCAGTGCCGGAACTGAAAACCCAAAGGAGGCCGGCGATGGGCACCAGCAGCGCGACGATGGTGCCGCCGACAACCCCGATGGGCAGGTCGCGCTCGGTGAGTTCGAGCACGACCCCCGCCTGGCGCGCCCTGGAGGCCGCCACCGCGGCGCGGATGCCCCGGGCGATCGGGCCGAGGATGCGGAACAGGCTCCAGAGTGCCGCGACGCCGATCGCACCGGCCCCGATGAACCGCACCTCGTTGCCGAAGGTGGCGTTGACAACGCCTTCAACGTCACCCGTCACCCCGTGCATGGCGGTGAGGATCGGTATCAGCCCGGCCCAGGCGATGAGCATGCCGAGCAGCATCGCTATTCCGACTGACAGGCCGACCAGATGACCGACACCGATGAGCGCCATAGACAGGCTGGTCGAGGCTGCCGAGGCTCCGGCGCCAACCCGGAAAAACACGGCCACATCGCTCGCCGCGAGGCGCATGGCCGCCAGCAGCGCATAGCCCGCCGAAGTCAGCGAACCGACGATGATCATGCGGAGGCCCTTGGCGTTCTCCTCCTTGCCCTCCGCGGAGCCGAAGCCGACCTTCAACACTTCGGCGGCGGCGACGCCTTCCGGATAGGGCAGGTCGGAACCCGTCACCAGCGCCCGGCGCAGCGGCACGGAAAACATCACGCCCAGCGTGCCGCCGATCGCACAGACGGCCGCGGTGATCCAGTAAGGAAACCCTTGCCACCAACCCACCATGACGAGACCGGGGAGCACGAAGATGATCGCGGCCAGCGTGCCCGCGGCGGAAGCGATCGTCTGGACGATGTTGTTTTCGAGAATGTTGGAATTCCCGAGCAAGCGCAGGAGCGCCATTGAGATCACGGCCGCCGGGATCGAGGTCGCGAACGTCAGTCCGATCTTCAGCCCCAAATACACATTGGCGGCGGTGAACAGCAGGGTGATGACTCCGCCGAGAATGACGCTCCGGACCGTGAGTTCGCGAATACCTTGGTCTTTTTGCATAGTGGATTTGGAGGGCGAGAGTTCAGGCCATCACGCCGGGCATGGTG
>JAHFTD010000130.1 GCA_023269565.1 Opitutaceae bacterium
AAGCCCCCGGAAAGTATGAGTCCACCGACGTTCGTCACCGGCACAAGCTCACGGTCGACAAGGTTCACGCCTCGCTTACCGAGAACTTCCACGTCCAGGACATCGCCATCAAGTGAGCGAATACAAGAACACCCTCCGGACCGGCGACCAGGTATGGGATGTCGTTCGCAAACGCCGCGGCGTTGTCGATGCCCAGCCGCGCGAGAAGAGCGTGCTGATCGCCGTCATCCTCGACGGCAATACCGCGCCGAAATCCATCTATGTCGGCGACCTTCGCTACATCGTTCCCGGTGGAGCGTCCGAGGAAACGCCGCCGATCGAGGGCGCCCTACCGCCGGCGCCAGAATCCTACCGGCAAGTAAAGGCGCCGCGTGCACCGCGCGCTGTCCGGGCTCCGGCCGTCGCTGACTCGCCGACGAAGCACCTCGAGGACAGGCGCGCGGCGATTGCGGCCGAGATGGACACCATGACGAAGCGAGCGACCGAGCTGCGCGCCGAAGACGAGAAGCTCGAGAAGGCAATCGCGGTCCTGAAGGCGTAGTTTTTCCCATGAATAAACCCACCGAAGAATCGGAAAAGAACATGAAGTGGCTCGGCCTTTGGCTCCTCGCCTTCTTCATCATCGTCGGGACGATCGCCTTGGTCGTCACCGGTCATCAGGATTTCATCTATCGGTCCCTATTCGCGCTAGTCGTCTTGGCGTGCCTGTATGGCGCGCGGCCACATTGAAAAATCTCGACGGCGCGCCGCTTGTTCGATTACCTGTTTACGCCATGAACAAGATCAAGATCCTGATCCTCGGGTTTGCCGCCATTTCGGCGGCGTCCCTGTGTTCGGCCGGTTACCAGGCGCCCCCCGCCGCGGTTGCCGCCGAAAAGGTCATCTCGTTCGACGCGCCGGCGCCGGCGGTGTCGTTGGAGCTCGCCGTGTGCGACTTCGACGCGCTGCAGGTCGCAGTCGTGCTCGATCGCGAGGCCGTGAACTATGACGTCCGACAACTCGTGGCCACCGGCCGCACGACCCCCAGCGAGGCGAAAACGAGCGCCTGGGCCCGAACGTGCAGCGGCGCCTGCAGTTGCTCGCACCGGTCGGAACCTTCGACCGACTACGAGCAGCGAATGTGACCGGGAAACCGGAACTTCTTTAACCCGCGCTTCACGGCGCGGGTTTTTGTTTGGCTACTGGCCGGTCAGCGCGTGAATCCAAGCCAAGGCAGTGACCGCGCAAAGGACGTATGACAAAAACGATAGTTGGTCAGAGGACTTTGGTCCCGGGGCGCGTAGAGAGGCCCAGTTGACCAGCAACCAGAGTATCGTGAACGAAATGGCCGTGATCATTTGGGCGGCTCCTTTGACTCGAGCTGGCCAGCTATTTCAGTCAGCTTTTCGGCGGAACGACGGAGATCCCGGATGAAGGCAGGATCGACGCCTGACTGCATCTTCTGCCACCTGGCCTCAAATTCCCACTTGCTGACGTAGGTGTTGTCGGGGTTGAAGCCCATCTTCACCAAGAAAGCGCGGTGGTCCTCGTAGTTCTTCATCAGCGCTTCCATCTTGATGTTCTCGGTCTGGATTTGGAGCACGTCCTTGCGATATGCCTCGCCAATCCTCCGGCCGAGCAGGCGTCCATAATTGCGGTCCTCGAGACGCTTCGCCAGTTCTCGCTCCCAGTTGTCCACCTTCCAGTTGAACCTGCGGCCAGGCGTGTCCTCGGCAATGATCCGACAGCGGTTCATAATCACGTATCGGAACACGCAGTCAGGTATTTCCACGGCGCGGTGCGGAGCCTTCTTCTTCACAAATAGGCGCGCGCCGGTAACGGAGGTTTCAAGCAACCCGGCTTCAGGTGGGAGTTCTGCCACGGAAATAATCCCGGGAGGGGCGACAAAATAGAACAGGTTGCAGCAGTCGAGATAGCTGCGCCACTTCGTGTCACGCACGAAGTCATTCCGGGAGACCTTCACTTCGTAAGCACACACCGCCGGATGCGCCCAAGATTTGGGCATGGCCCACGCGTCCATGATCGTTCCGCGACCAGTGGCGCCGCCGATTCGGCATTCCGGAACGAAGACGTCTTCCGTGTGGCGAGCGGCCAGCAATTCGATGATCGTGCGGCTCGTCATGTTTTATTCCCAAAAACCGACCGTTTGAGCCGGCGCTCCATCTTCGCGTTTCCGGTCCGGTCCTGCTTGCCAAACCAATTCTGTCGGCCGCGCCGATAGTCCTCGAAAGAGCGGTTGAATTCGAACAGGGCCGGACGGGTAATAGGATTTTCCCCGCAGATCGCGAAATACCGCCGCGGGCCGGTAAATCGGCCGTAACACTGGATGAACCGGCGCAGCATCACCTCGGGGATATGTGGGTGGCGGAGGTCCATCACCTCGAGACGGATCAACACAATGCCCAACGCTTCGCACAGCTGCAGCTTCCGGCGATCATTGACCTGCTGCTTGCGGAACGCCTTGGTGCCAAAAACCGGGGCGAAATGACCTTCACCCTGGAACTCGATGGCCAGATCGTAGTCGGGCCAGTAGAGGTCGAGCTCGAGGTCGCCGAGCCATTTGGGCTGAACGTCTTGCTGGGGCTCTTTCCCGGTCAATGCGGCCATGTATTTCCCCAAGATCAACTGCCCATAGGAACTCATGCCTTGGCCTTGGATTCGGGAATAGGCGTGCGCCCTTCGAGCATGTCGATGACGACAGCGCACTGCATGACGTCGGTCAGTTGGTAGCTACCGTTCGGCAACAGGATGTCATGCCACACGTTCGGCTTTTCCGCGGTGGCCGCTCGGATCGTGGCGTGCGTGCCAATGCACACCGTATTGTTGTGCTTCAGGATGGCGGCGCGAACACGCGCCACCCACCCACATTCGACAAGTTCCGCCGCGGTGTATGTGGTATGCTTTGGCGTGAGCTGCTGGCTCACGGCTTTGATTTTTCGGCCGGCTTCGCGTCGTCGATCTGTTTCTGGAGGAGGCCCGACTTCGCGCGCTCAATATCCAGTTGCTTCTGCAGGTCGTCGGCCCGGGCGTTCGCCTGGAGGAGTCGCACGGCCATCTCGTTGCGTTCGGCCAGCACCGAAAGATACTGGTTGGCAGCTTGTAGCTGGGCGGTGGTCTGCTCGCCGGCCGTGACCTTGGCCTTGAGCTCATCGCGCTCCTTCGTGAGTTCGGCGACGGGATCAGGCTTTGGCGCCTCCTTGGCGGGAATGGCAGCCGGCGCGGCTGGTTTTTCAGCGGCCTTCGGGGCGGGAGTATCGGCGAACAGAGCGGTGGCGAGCACCGCGAACAGCAGGATGTATTTTTTCATGGGTGAGGGTGGTAGAAAAAGTAGACGATGGTGACGATGAAGAGCACGAACGCGATCGCGCCATGGATAACGAAGCCCCGTAGTCGGTCCTCGAGCATGTTCATAACCGCCGACAGGGCGAAGAAGAGGGTGAAGAAGGATAGGATCCAGATCATTACTCAACAATGACGCGTCTATGTTTCCGCCGCAACTCGCCGTTTAGCCTAGCATTCAATCCGACGACGTAGTCTCGGTCTTTCTCGGCTTTTATTTTCTCCGTCGTCAGGTTGTCGCACTTCACTTTAAAGTCGTTCAATTCCCTTGCGCGACCATCTGCAAGGTCGCGCCATTCCTGAAGGTTCCTCTCGAGAGCAGTGATACGCGTGTTCCGGTCCTCTAGGAGCGCGGTCGCGACATCATGGTCGCTACGCTCTTGGTCGAGTTTCCGGCACAAAGCGCGAATCGTAATGAGATAAACTAGAGAAATTAAAAGCGACGCGATAATCATTGGGAAAACTCCGGGTCGATCCAGACGTTGTCCGTATCCGAGTGGATCAATCCCATGACACGGAGAGTGGAGAGTCCGTTGGAGAAGGTCGACGACGTGACGGAATACCCGGTCGCCTCGGATAGATCCTGCTTGGACATCCTGCCGCCGGCAAGGTGCACGGAGTTGAGGAGAGCCGACGGGCACTTGTCCAGCTTGCCGATCCAGTGGCGCACAGCTTCGTCGCCTTCGGGTAGCGGCTGGTAATTGTCGCCGATCATTTCCACGCCGCCAGGCGAAGGCAGTAACCGCCCGCCGCCGGCGTCGAACATCAGGCTGCGAACGCGGAGTTCGGAAAGCCCATTGGAAAACGTGCTCGAGGTGACGGAATACCCGGACACAAGCGCCAGTTTGTTGCGGCTGCACCCCTTGGGGTTGAACTGCACGAGGACCGTCAGCAGGATGCGGGCGCACTTTCCGAGGTCGGAACTTTCAGGACCAGCCGCGTCAGCCTTGGCGAATCCCCGAGGGCGAACAGGGGGAGCGGGTGTCTCGTGCCGAGGACGAAAAGGCTGCACTCGTGCCGCCGGCAATGGAAGGCGCTTGATGATCGCCTCCATGACCGACGTGAAGGTTTCCACGGCGCCAGTGAGTTTCGACTGAATGCCGACGAGCTCTTGACTGATCGTATCCAGCGCCCGCTTTTCGTCTTTAGTGAGGATGGGAACCTCGACGCGTTCAGGCGGCGGCGCCATGATAGCCACGGCCTTCGGCTGCGCGCGTTCAAGTTCGCGAATCCTCGCCTTTAGGAGTGCCGGATCGTTGTCCTTCGCCTGCTGGATGGCGGCGCCCATCTTGGACTTCAGCACCTCGAGGTTGACCTCGGTCAGTTTCTTCGGCGCGGCAACAACCTCGCCAACTTTCGGCGACGCGGAACTGTCGAAGGTCCGGCGCCGGCGAATCTGAACGCACTTCATCACGTCGAGCGTCGGGGCCC
>JAHFTD010000131.1 GCA_023269565.1 Opitutaceae bacterium
CTCACCGACCACGGCTCGGCAATCCCCAGCGCCACTTCAAACAGCTTGGCCGTCATCCCAGTACCCCATTCCTATGCTCACGATGACCCCAGAGTACCCACTCGAAATTCAAGAGAGGCACTTTTATCGTCTGACGGACAAAGCACCCGGCGACTGAGGCAGCAGGTGGAGATCCGAAGCGATTTCTGCTCCGGACCATGAGCGACGAGACCGTGGCACTGGCCCTTCGGATCGAGCCGGCCAAGGCTCTTCTTGAGCATTCAAACGATCATCGACCCCAGCAACGCGACTGATCGTTGACCCGGCAACTTCACCCCGTTATGCCTCGCCGCCAGCGCGCAGTGGCAACAGCGTCGACACCTCGCGCAAGCGCCGGTGAGCCGCGCCATCCCACGCGATGGGCAGCTGATTCTTCGCTTGCAGATAGTGGTCAAGCCGACACTCGGTGGTATCTGGTTGTGGCCGTGACTGCTCGATTGCTGCCCCGCGGCGATCGGCAGCTCACTAAGACTAACGCTTTCCTGACCTCCGGCAAGTGATGGGCAGCTATGCGGTGCTCCGGCGCCGCTGACCTTCCACCGATGAGCACCCGCCGTCGACCCAATGATGACTTTCGCCTCACCGATTTCAATGCCGAGAAGTTGTCGCTTGGTCAATCGGGCGGCTCTTCGCGAAGGGAGAGCTCACAGCTCAGGATGACAGCGATCTGCTGGCGTTGCTCAGGGTCGAGCATGGCCTTCCCGATCCAGAGCAACGCATCCCGACGACGCTCGACACAGCGCACACATCATCGCCCCCCCCCCCCCCCCCCCCGGCCCTCACAGTCGCGACAGCAAGTCTGCCTTCTTGGCACTAAACTCCTCGGCCGTCAGCACGCCGGCGCTATGCAATTCGGCCAGCTTCTGCAAGGTGGCCAGCACGTCGGCTGGCGGGCCGCTGGCCGCGCTGTACGCCGGCGCCGATCCGGTGTTGTTACCGCTGGCGTATCCCTGATTCGACCAAGGCGCCGGTGCCGGCACCTGCACCGGCGGTTGGCCGTTGATCGACACTACCGGCAGGCTACCCAGTGACACCGTGCCGTACTGGCTGGAACAGGTCATCGTGCCGTCGCTCGACTGCTGCTGCGAGAAGCCACCGATCTGGTGATCCAGCGTGTCGTAGATCGTGACCGCGCCGCCAACCTCGACAGCCAGGCGGCGGGCCTGGGCGAAATAGGCGTAGCGCGCACCGTTCTGCGCGCCTGTGCTGTTCGGATGGCGCAGGCTGGAGCCCCACCAGTCCGGCGGTGGCGGCGCGAACAGGTTGCCCGAGGGTGCTTGCTCGCCGGCGGGCGAGCCGCCCGACGCGCCCCAGCTCACCGCCGGCATCGGCGCGCCCTGGGTCTGTGACTGGAAGCTGCCCGCCTGCAACAGGCCGGGCTGGTTCGCGACCAAGTTGGACAACTCGCTGCACAGTCCGTCGACGCGGCCCTTCAAGAAGTTGTTGAACATGTCCGAGACCATCGTCATGCCGCCGCGCATCCACTGGCCAGAGCCTGCGAATTCGCCGTGGTTGAACTGCGCCATGCTGCCGTTGCCGCGCACCACGGCGTCGAGCATGCTCATCACCGCATCGACACTAAAGCCGTGCCGCTGCGCAATGCTGGTGATGGCCTGCTGGCCGGCTTGTGAAAGTTGTTGCATGAGAACCTCGTTGTGGCGTGCCGCAGGGTGGAACGCCGCCGCCAGTGTCGGATCAAAGGTCCGGGAATGCTCGAAGTTTACCGGGAGGACCTTGATAGCGATGGCAAGAGGGGTGCCGAGGATCGGTACACCGGCCGCGCTCGGTGCTCACCCCGCCCACGCGACGGACGCCGCGAAGGCTATCCGCGCGTGGCTCGGGCAGTCTTTGGGTCCCAGATGGAGCGCCAGAAAGCCGCCTGTCGCAAAGGGCAGGTTGTGGCCGGGACTGTGAGTTCGCGGCGTAGCCGGTAGGCCGCCACCGGCGACCGGCACGCGAATCCTGAGCGGCCGCTCGCGGTGCGGGGCACGAAGGTTCGGACCCGGCCAGGAGCGGTCATTGCCTGCCTAAGCCGCGCGTACCGCGTACACGCGCACCATTGCCTCGCGTCCGCGCAACTGCTGCGACCCTAGATCCTCCGGCGAGTAACGCCCGGCGCCCTCCAGGCGTGCAAGCGCGTCTTCCGAAACGAGGAAGTTCCGCCCCAATGTGCGCGTCGCGTTCTCGATGCGCGAGGTGGTGTTCATCACGTCGCCGTGGAATACGATGGCACGCCGGCTGCCTCCAATCTCGCCGGTCACCACCTCGCCCGCATGCAGCGCGGCGCGGATCTTCGGCACTGTGCCGAACTCGCGCTCGAACTCCGGTGCCGCCGCGGCGAGCGCTGCCTCGATGGCGAAGAGGCAGGCGAGCGGCCGCGCCCCGGGGCGCCCCTCCGGTACGCTCCACGTAACGACCATCTCGTCGCCCACGTACTGATAGACCTCGCCGTAATGCGCGTCCACCGGGTCGGAGGCGACCTGGAACACGCGGTCGAGGTAACGATGCACCGCGAGCGGCCCGAGGCGCTCGGCCACCGGCGTAGAGCCCACCACGTCAACGAAAAGGAAAAAGCGATCCTCCGCGTGCGGCCGGTGGTGACGGCCGCGCATGATGTCGCGGAAACTTCGCTCACCAACGATCTGCGCGGCGTGTCGCAGCATGATCAGCAGGAAGGTCACCAGCGAGGCGACGGCGATCAGCAGGCCGCGCGGAAAGGCCGTGTCGATCTGCGTCGCGAGCAGCCGCGCGGTTTCCGGGCTCGCCGCGAGCAGGGCGACGCGCGGACCGAGCCGGCCGCCGATCACCAGCACGACCACGGCCAGATAGACCAGCGCCTTGGCGAGGACGACGACAAGGAACGGCCGCGCGAACAGGCGGCGTCCGGCGGTCGTGCGCGGCAGGAAGAGCTCGATGGCGCCGATGATTGCCATGCCGACGGCCATGTCCATGGTGGCGCTGAGCGCACCGAAGAGCGCGCCGGCGAGCGGCGGCTCGATGGCGCTGGCGCCCGCAGCGACACCGACCGCCAGTCCCAGGATGGCCGCGAAGCCGATCGCGGCGCCGTACTCCCGCCAGTGGCGTCGGTAGATCAAGGTCGCTCCAAGTCGGGCGCCTTCGCTGTTACAAGGTCAAGCTAACGGATAGGCCAGCTAATCCGGCCCTCGCGGCGCGGCGCGGCGCGGCGCGTCACGCACTTCCACTTCCCCTGTGACTTGTCCCGGACCCTTCCTTTGTCACGCAGCCGCCCGTCGCCCAAGTCTACGGCTGGAACACCGGCTTTGGGTCGGGTGGGTGAGTTCGATGGCCAGAGCAGCAGACATTCGTCCGACAGGCGATGCGGGATTGCCCAAGCCGCGTCGGCGTACGTCAGCGGCTCATCGCATACCGGCCATTCGTGGCGCGAACGACCCTGTGCCGCAATGACCGGTATGCGGCCGAGACCGTGAGCTCAGAGGCCGGCCGCGACCGACAGCACCCGCTGCGTTGCTGTCGCTCAGGTCAGCGCGGCGAAGGACAGCAGCGGGTCGAGTCCAGAGATCCAGATGCGCGGTTGACCTGCCCGAAACCCGTCATCGGCGCCGTGCACCACAGCCACTCACATGACGGCATCCGTGACCTTGAGTCAGCGAACGAATTGCGCAGTTGTGGTATTGTGTGTACATTCAAGCACTGCGAGCCCCAACATGTCCACGACCATGACCGTCCGCCTTGAAGACGACGTCAAGGACCGCCTCGATGTCTTGGCCGAAGCGACCCAGCGCAGCAAGTCGTTCCTGGCCGCTGAAGCCATCCGTTCCTACGTCGAAAACAACGAGTGGCAGATCGGCGAGATCCAGGCGGCGCTGAAGGAAGCCGATGCCGGTGACTTTGCCAACGACAAGGATGTCACTGCACTGGCCAAGAAGTGGAAAGTGAATGCGGGTTAGGTGGCTGCGCAAGGCACTGCGCAACCTTGACGATGAGGCCACCTACATCGCGGCTGACGACGCCGCGGCCGCGGGTCTGGCCGTCAAGCGCGTACTTGATGCCGTCTCAATTCTTGCGGAGCAGCCAGGTCTCGGTCGGCCTGGTCGAGTGCCTGGCACCCGCGAGTTGATCGTGGCAAAGACGCGCTACATCGTTCCCTACCGCGTGCGGGGCGAGACGGTCGAGATCCTGCGCGTGTTTCACACATCACGGCGGCTGCCAGACCGGTGGTGAATGGACCGGTCGCCGCCACGACTGACACCTGCAGGTCGGCGCATTCCGACCCCCATAACCATCCCCGCCAAATCAGCGCTTCGAGCGGGCGCAGGGCACCAGCTCACAGCGGGTCAGTGCGTCTTGCGTCACGCCACTGAACGCTGCAAGATGGAGTGGTCGCGACCCTCGAACTACCTGAAACCACCCTCCTCCACCTCTTCCAATATCCAGCGATTCAGACCGACCCTTCCTAGGCCTTGCTGAGGTGAAGCGGACGAAATATATTGGAAGCACGACCCCCGAAAAGCGAGCATTCATGCGGGTTCCCGGACAGATCGAGCGGTAGCCTGTTAGACATCATGGTCGCTCGTTAGGGAGACGAGCCTCTCGCCGAGTTGGCGAGCGACCATGAATACGAAGATGCTATGTGGGACTACCCGAGCGAGCCCCGTTTAGCTAAAACGGGATTTCCAACCTCTACGCAAAGGAGACGGAAATGTCGACGACCCAGACAGCCCCACAAGGCAAGGATATGG
>JAHFTD010000003.1 GCA_023269565.1 Opitutaceae bacterium
TCGACAGTCAACGCGGCGCAATTCGATGTCGGCAACACCTCGCTCACTCCGCCCACCTCGCGCTTCTTCATTCTCGGCCCGGGCAAGCACCCTCGCCAAGGCGTGCCGAAGAACCTGCTCAACGCGCTCGTGCGCTACACCTGGGACAACGGCTTCGGCGTCTCCTCGAACATCGTTTACACGAGTGAAATTAACAACAACGTTGTCGGCAACCTCAAGATTCCGCCGCAATACACCTTGGATGTGAATCTGTTTTATTCCACCAAGACTTGGGATGTCCGTCTGGCCGTCCTTAACGCCACCGACCAGAAGAACTGGAGCGCCCCGAATGCGGTCTACGGCAATGAGTCCATCGTTGCTGAGCTCCCGATGCACGGCGAGCTGACGTTCAAGTATAAGTTCTGACCCGGAAACAGCGGGACAATCCCCCGGGCGGCGGCCAGACAGCTGCCGCCCTTTTTATTGCCAGAGCCGCGCCAGCAAATCGCGGAAGAGGTGCACGCCGAACACCGCCGCCAGCACATAGACCAGCGCCGGAGCCTGCCGCGCACGGCCGGTGGCGAGATGGATCAACGCGAACGCGATGAGCCCGAACCCGAGGCCCTCGGCAATGCTGAAGGTCAGCGGTATCCCGAGCATGATGAGGAATGCCGGCGCGACCTCGTGAAAGTCTTTCAGGTTCAGATTCGCGACTGATTGAAACATCAGCATGCCCACCACCACCAGAGCCGGGGCGGTTGCCACCGCCGGTATGGCGAGAATCAGCGGCGTGAACAACAGGGCCAACAGGAAGAACGCGGCCGTGGCGATCGAGGTCAGCCCGGTGCGACCGCCCGCGCTGACACCCGCCGCCGACTCGATGTAACTGACGACCGTCGAGGTGCCGAGCAGCGAGCTGAGGATGGCCGCGGAGGAATCGGCGACAAGCGCCCGGCCGGCCCGGGGCAGCCGGCCGTCCTTGTCGAGCAGGCCCGCCCGCTGCGTGACACCGATGAGGGTCCCGATGTTGTCGAACATGTCGACCAGCAGGAGCGTCAGGATGATCGGCACCGCTTTCAACAGGTCGTTTCGGACTAGGTCGAAGTTCAACTGCAGGAAAGTCGGCGCGGGCGACGCCGGCCACGCGAAAAGCCGGTCCGGCAACCGAGTGACATGACCGCCGCTGCCGTCGGGCACAAAGACGCCGGTCGCGGTGACGGCGAGGATCGACAGGATGATCGCACCCGGCATGCCGCGGGCGATGAGGATCGATGACAGCAGCACTCCGCCGAAGCACAGCAGGACCGGCGGCGCGCCGAGATTGCCGTGGGTTACCAACGTCGCCGGGTTCGCCACGATAATGCCGCCGTTTTTCAGTCCGATGAAAGCGATGAACAGCCCGATGCCGCAGGTGACCGCCATCTTCAGCTGGTAGGGGATGGCCGTGATGATTTTCTCCCGCACACCTGTCAGCGACAGACCGAGGAATATCACGCCGTTGATGAACACGAGCCCGAGCGCCGACTGCCATGGCACGCCCTGGGTCAGGCAGACGGTGTAGGTAAAATACGCGTTGATCCCCATGCCCGGTGCGAGCGCCAGCGGATAGTTGGTCAGCAATGCCATCAGGATGGTGCTGGCGGCGGCGGTCAGCGCCGTCACGGTCACGAGCGCTTCGCGCGGCATGCCCGCCGCGGCGAGGATGGCGGGGTTGACCGCGAGGATGTAGGCCATCGCAGCGAAGGTGGTCGCACCGGCCTGGATTTCCCGACCGGCCGTGGTGCCGAGCTGGTCGAGCTTGAAGAATCGGTTAAGCATGGGGTGGTTCGGGGCTCGCCCTTTTGTTGCAGTCCGGCTGAAGAAGTCGAGCCCGGGCACGCGGTCTAGCCAGTGCCGCGGCGACGCCCGTTCTTGATCAACTATGCACCAAAGCCCAATTGAAAACCGGACTCGCTGCCTCCCGGGCAATGATTTGCAGCCCCGCGGTCAGACCCGAGGGCAGCGGCACGGGAATGGTCAGGCAAGGCAGCCCGCCGAGACTGGCGGGGGCGGTGAAAGTGAGCATGGCGCGGCGGGCCTCGGGCGTGCATTCAGCCTTCGTCAGGGCCGGAAACGGCGCGCAGGGCATGACGAGATAATCATACCGCTGGAAGAACCGCTGCCAAGTTTCACGGTTCCGGACGAGGGCGGCGCGGGCCGCGGCGATTTTCTCCGCCGGGTAGCGGCCGGCGTCGGTGAATCGCTGCCAGATGACGGGATCGTAGTGCTCGCGATACGGGGCGAGCCAGTTGCGATGCACAGCGTTCGCCTCGCACATCACGATGGTGATATAGGCATCGACCGCATCCTGCCAGACCGCGACAAGCTCGTCGGCCGTGGCGATGTCTGCCGGTTGGGTAAACCGGGCGGCCGCACTCTGGCAGGCAGCGGCAACGTCCGGTGCAATGCCTTCCAGCAGCCGCTGGCCGGCCAGCGAGCAGCCATGCGGTGTTTCGGTTGTGGCCGACCCGCCGGTGAATGCCCGCCAGACGGTCAGCATGTCGCCAGCGTTGGCCGTGAACCAGCCTGCGGTGTCGCAGGTCGGGGACAGCGGGAAGGCATCCCGGATTAATTCATCACCCGGGGTCAGCCGGAATCCGTAAACGCCGCAGTAGGCGGCGGGCACGCGCACCGAGCCGCCGGTGTCGGTGCCGATGGCCAGCGGCACGACACCCGCCCCGACGAGCGCGGCCGAGCCGCTGCTGGATCCGCCACTTAGTCGGTTGGGGAAACGGGGGTGGGGACAGTCGCCGTAATGCGGATTCTCCCCGGTGAGCCCCGAAGCGAATTCCACCAAGTGCGTCTTGCCGGCGAATACTGCGCCGAGTTTGCGCAACCGTTGGACCATTGCGCTTTCGCCCAGGGTTGGTCGCACGCTGGCGAGAAAAATCGAGCCGGCGTTGGTGGGAAGTCCGGCGACGTCATAAAGGTCTTTGAGAAGATAGGGGATTCCACGCAATGGCGTGCCGTCCGGACAAGCAGCAACCGCAACAGCCAGTTCCTGTTCCGGCCGGAGGTAAGCGAGCGCGGCTTGGCGCAGCGCCGGGGGCAGGGCGGCGACGCGCTGGTGGACCTCGCGGGCGACCCCGGCTGGAGATAAGGCCTGCCAGCCCGCCAAAGGCAAAGGGTCTGGCGTTTTGCGGGCGATTGTGTCCATTCCTAGCCCGTTCATGGAGACGCCGGAGCCCATCGTCAATTTCCACTCGGTGACCAAACGCTATGGTTCCGGACCGGTAGTGCTGGATAATATCGATCTGACCGTTTGCCGGGGTGACTTTGTGACATTCATTGGCCCGAGCGGCTGCGGCAAGTCGACCGTGCTGAAGCTCGTCTCGGGATTGAGTCCGTGGACTACAGGTTCAGTTTCCGTCCTGGGCGCGGTGCCGCGCGCGGCGCGCGACCGGCAGGCGTTCATTTTTCAGGATGCTACGCTACTGCCATGGCTGACGACGCAGAAAAACGCCGAGCTGGCGCTGCGCCTGCGCCGGATGCCGGCGGCGGAGCGCACCGCGAAGGCGCGGGAAATGCTCGCCCTCGTCGGTCTGGACCGGGTGCGGGAATATTATCCGCGGCAGCTTTCAGGCGGCATGAAGATGCGCGTCTCCATCGCCCGTGCGCTGACCCTGGCCCCGCAACTCCTGCTGCTGGACGAACCGTTCGGTGCACTCGACGAGATGACACGCAACCACCTGAACGAGGAACTGCTGGCCTTGCGCGCCCAGTCGCCGTTCACCGCGATGTTTGTGACGCACTCGGTGGCGGAAGCTGTCTTTCTCTCCAATCGCATCGTCGTGATGGCGGCCGGTCCCGGGCGGTTTCACGCCGAGGTGGCGGTCGACTTTGGCTATCCACGCCGGTCAGTCTTGCGCGAGCGGCCTGAATTTCAGACGAAGGTTAACGAGGTGTCGCGCCTGTTGCACCAGGTCGAGGAGGTGCCGGCTTGAAACGGAAATCACCATTGCGGCTCTGGCTGCTGCCCGTGGCGAGCGGGGCGCTGTTCATCGCGCTTTGGTATGGCGTGCGCGTTTATTCGGGACTGCAGAGCTGGATCCTGCCGACGCCGCTGGAAATCATGGAGGCGGCCTGGCGCGAGCGGACGCGGCTGCTCATGGCGGCGGGCAACACTGCGCTGGGCGCGCTGGCCGGGTTTTTGCTGGCGGGCTCGCTTGGCTTTCTCACCTCGTTGCTGCTGGGTGCATCGCAGTCGCTGCGTGCGAGCCTGTATCCATGGCTCCTGGTGCTGCAGATGACACCGGTGATCGTGCTGACACCAATCATCGTGCTCTGGGCAGGCCCGGGCCTGCCCGGCATCATCACCGTCACGTGGTTGATTAGTTATTTTCCGATCGTTGCGAACATGACCCAAGGCCTGCTTTCGACCGACCTGAACCTCGTGGCGCTCTTCCGGATGGGCAATGCCAGTCGGCTGCAGGAGATACTGTTGCTGCGCGTGCCGTCGGCCATGCCCTATTACCTCGCCGGCCTGCGCATCGCCGCGACGCTCGCACCCATTGGCGCCATTTTCGGCGAATACATGGTTGGCAACTCCGCCGGCGGCACGGGTGGGCTGGGCTTTCTCGTCTACAGTTACAACACCCAGATCAAGATACCTGCACTGTTCGCCACGGCCTTGACCAGCTGCCTGCTGGGTTTCATTTTCGTCGCGGCGGTGGCTCTCCTCAACTGGGCCGTGTTGCACAAGTGGCACGACTCCTTCGAACGCCACGACCACTAGCATGCCATTCCCCGCCAAAACCATTCTGCCCCTGCTGGCCGCGACGCTACTGCTGGCCGGTTGCGGGCGCCGGGAAGCCGCGACGGCGCCCGCCCCGGCGAATGCGCTGGTGAAGATCCGCTTCCAGACCGACTGGTTCCCTCAGCCGGAGCACGGCGGGTATTACCAAGCGCTCGCCAAAGGCTACTATGCCGCCGAGGGCCTCGACGTCGAGATTCTCCCCGGCGGCCCCAACGCGCAGGTCATGACCTCCGTCGCCCTCGGACGCGCCGACCTCGGCATGACCAACGGCGACGATGTAATCGTGGCCGTCGCGCGCGGCGTGCCGATCAAGATGGTCGGCGCCGAGATGCAGCGGGACCCACAGGGCATCCTCTTCCATTCGGCGCACCCGCTTCATACTTTGCGTGATTTGAACGGCCGGACACTCATGGCTGGCGCCGGGTCGACCTGGCTGCAGGTCATCAAGAAAAAGCAGGGGATCGATTTCCAGCTCATGCCGCTGGTCGGCGACCTCGCGCGGTTCATGAACAACAAGGAATTCGTCCAGCAGTGTTTCGTGACCAACGAGCCATACTTCGCCCGGCAGCGCGGAGCCGACGTCGGTGCGCTGCTCATCGCCAGCGACACCTACGAGCCATATCGCGTGATGTTCGCCGGCACGGCCATGCTGGCGAAAAACCCGGAGTTGGTGCGGAAATTCGTCCGCGCCAGCGTGCGTGGCTGGGTCGACTATCTAAACGGCGACCCATCGCCCGCCAACCGACTGATCGCGGCCATGCGTCTGGATTTACCCCCCGAATTCCTTGCCTACAGCATCAAGGCGATGAACGACTACCGGCTTGTCTCGGGCGATCCAACCAAAGGTGAGTTTGCGGGCCAGCTCACCGCCGCTCGTCTCCGGAAGCAGATCGACCTGCTCCAGGAAGTTGGTGTCCTCGACCGCAAGGTCGCCGTCGGCGATGTTGCCTCCTTTGAATTCATTCCAAAAAACTGACCCCATGACCATCGAAGCCAAATTCGCCGAACTCGGCCTCCAGCTCCCCAATCCGCCCGCCGTCGCGGGTTCCTACGTCCCGTGGGTCCGCACGGGTAACCTGCTCTATCTCGCGGGCACCATCAGCTCGTTCAACGGGCAGATGACGCATGTCGGCCAGGTCGGCAAGGAACAGACCGTCGAGGCCGCCTACGAATCCGCGAAGATCTGCGCGCTCAATACGCTCGCCAACCTCAAGGCCGCCACCGGCAGTCTCGACAGCGTGAAGCAGTTCGTGCTCGTCACCGGCTTCGTCAACGCCGTCAGCGGCTTCACCGACAGCCCGGCGTGCATCAACGGCGCCTCGGAGCTGTTCGGCAAGCTTTACGGCGACGCCGGCAAGCACGCTCGTGCTGCCGTCGCCGCAGCCGGTCTGCCCAAGGGCTCGACCGTCGAGATCCAGGTCATCGTCGAGCTGAAGAGCTAAAACGCGCCCTTGCGGTAAACGCGAAGGCGTCAGAGTTTCTTCAGCAGGATCTTCGAGTTGCGGCCGCTGTCATCGTAAGCTTTCAGCCGCGTCTCGGGCAGCACGTCCTTTTCGGCCTCGGCAAAGGCGCAGACGGAGGTGAAGAAGCTGAATGACTGCGTCGAGAGCGCGATGACGGTTGTCGCGCCGCCTTCCTGCGCCTTGAGGCAGGCGTAGTCGACCATCTTCCGCCCGATACCGCGATGGCTGTAGAACGGCATCACGTAGAGCGAGCCGACCTCGGCGAGGCCGGGTTGCTCGGCGAAGAAATTTACGGACACGGACGCGATGAGGTTCTCATCAATTTCGAAGACATAGAACTGGTCGATATTCTTCTCGATGGCTTGCAGCGTGCGGTAAAGCAGCTCCTCGCGTTTCACGGCGGAGCGGATGAGGTTATAGATGGAGCGGGCGTCGCGGCGCGTGGCCTTGCGGATCTGCTGGTATTCGTTGCCGTGGACAAGCGTGCCGACGCCCTCATTGGAGAAAATCTCGGTGAGCAGGCCGTCCAGCAGGCGGCCGTCGAGCAGGTGGACACGCGGCGTGCCGGTCTCGATGGCCTTGACGGCGTGCGCGGCCTTGGAGCGCATCGGTTCGTTGATGGAGTCGGGCCGCTTCGCGAGCACCTCACGCAGGGTGTCGACTGATATCTGGTGCTGGAATTTGCCGGCGATGGTCAGGCCCTCGTGCGGAGTGAAGAAAATGATCTTGGTGGCCCGCAGCGTCTCGGCCAGTTCGGCGGCCAGCAGATCGGAGTTGACGCGCAGCGGGCGGCCGTCGCGGTCGTAGGCAATGGGATTGACAACGGGGACGACGCCCGAAGCGATAAGTTGGAGAAGAAATTCCTTGTCGATGCGGTCGACCTTGCCGGTGAACTGGTGGTCGATGCCGCGGAGGATGCCCAGCGGCGCGGCGCGCACGGCGTTGGTCAGTGCAGCCTTGAGGTTGTTCTGGGTGAGGTCTTCGAGGACGAGGTGCGTGACGCGGCCGGCGGCGCGCACAGCGAGGTCAAGCGTGGGGGCATCGGTCACGCCGGTGCCGGCCGAGTCGGTGATGGCGACGTGGCGTGACTTGGCCAGCTCCTCGATCTGGCGGCCGATGCCGTGGACGATGACAACCTTGATGCCCAGCGAGCGGAGCACCGCGACATCCGTGATGATGTTTTGAAAGTTCTCGTCTGAGACGATGCTGCCGTCCAGAGCGATCACGAAGATCTGGTCCTGAAAACGCGGGACGTATTTCAGGATGCCGCGGAGATCGGTGGGCTTGATGTCGGCGCCGTTGCTCATGGCTGGGGATGGATTACATCAGGCATTGCGCCGTGCGCGTCAATGCGTTGTTGCGCATTCAACGGACATCAAAACTCCACATGGCCGCGGGGCCATGCGCGACGAGGCGCACCCGGTAGCGGCCGGGGGGCAAGCTCTGCGTCGGGAAACCAACCCAGTAGATGGAATCCTTCCAGCGGCTCAGGAGGTCATGGCCCGGCAAGGGTTCGGTCGAGGAGATGAGAACGAGCACGCTGCCTTTACGGTAAAGAGTCACATCCGCGAGCTCATATCTCTGGTCGGCGAGGTTGGCGGTGTAATAAATAGCATACTCTGCTCCGCGCGCAACCAGGGCAGGTGCTATCACGCGGTCGATGGAGGCGAGCAGACGGGGCCTTTCGGCAAAGATGTCGTCAAGTTCGAGGCCGAGTCCCGGACCGCCCCGACCGATGCCGGCGGCGGTCTCGACGGCGGGCTTCTCCGCCGGCCTCCGGAGAGCCACGGGCACGCGTTGCCAGCCGGCGGCGAGCAATCGGGCAACGGTCGCGCGGCTGTTCATCTCGGCGGAGGGTTCGTGCGGTTTGCCAGGCTTGCGGTAGAAGAGGTTGACGAAAGTGTAGGCGACGATGAACACCAAGATCGCGGCCACGACCCATTTCATGGGCCAGGGCTTGGGCGGCGGGCGGGAGGGGAGGGTGTTCATTTTGCGCAGTTATCGGGGGTGCGGGAGGTGGAGCGCAAATACATTTGCGCCGCCGCGGCGGAGTTGTTCTCGTGCGGACGCACATGAAGTTTTGGTCGCAGACATTCATTCCCACCCTCAAGGAAACGCCCGCCGACGCCGAGATCGCCTCGCACCAGCTGCTGCTGCGCGCCGGACTCGTGCGCAAGCTCGGCGGCGGCCTCTACACCTACATGCCAGCCGGGCTGCGGGTCATTCAGAAGATCTCGCAGATCTGCCGCGAGGAGATGGAACGCGAGGGCGGCATCGAGCTCGCCCTGCCGCACATCCATCCCGTGGGAAACTGGCAGCAGGGCCCGCGCTGGGCGGCCGCGCGGGAGATCATGTATCGCGCCGACAGCGCCGGCGACGGCAAGCGCCCGCCGCGCGAGCCGGAGTTCGTGCTCGGACCGACGCACGAGGAGGTCATCACTCCCCTCGTCAAGCACGAGATCACCAGCTACCGCGACCTGCCGAAGAATTTTTACCAGATCACGACCAAGTTCCGGAACGAGATCCGTCCGCGCTTCGGCCTGATGCGCGCCCGGGAGTTCATCATGAAGGACGCCTACAGTTTTGACGCGACTGACCAAGACGCGATGTTAAGTTATCACAAGATGGCGAAGGCCTACACGGCGTTCTTCACGCGCTGTGGCCTCAAGACCATTTCAGTCGAGGCCGATACGGGCGTAATGGGCGGCAATTTCTCCCATGAATTCATGGTGCCCGCCCCAGTGGGGGACGACGATGTAGTGTATTGTGAAAAATGCGGCTATGCGGCCAATCGGCAGAAGGCAACTAGTGCGCTCGGGGCGGAAGGAATTCCCGACCCGGGTCAGGGAAAGATTGAGGAATTTGCCACGCCCGGCGTCCTCACCATCGCTGCGCTTGAGGCACCGCCCTATGGCGTCGCGGCCGACAAACAATTCAAGACGCTGGTCTACATGGGCGATGGCCGGCCGTTTCTGGTCGTCCTGCGCGGTTGCGACGACCTCGAGGAGGCCAAGCTCGGCGCGCTCGGCTTCCAGCTCTGGCGTGCTGCTACGCCCGAAGAGATCGAGCCGGTCATGGGCGCGAAGCCCGGCAGTCTCGGCACGGTCAAGGGCACCATCAAGAACTCTGGCGCGCTCGCGGGCATTTTTGCCGACGACACAATCCGACTTGTCGGCCATGGCACGACCGGTGCCAACAAAGACGGGTTTCATCTTCGAGATGTGACATGGCGAGATTTGCAGATTTCGCAGTGGGGCGATTACCGTCGCGTGAGAGAAGGTGAGCCGTGTCCGCAACAAACTATCGGTCATTCTTGTTGCGGGCAGCCTTTAAAAATAGCCCGTGCCATCGAGGTCGGCCATATCTTCAAGCTCGGCACGAAATACTCCGAGATATTCGGCGCCATGTTCACTGACGATAAGAAGCAGTCGCACCCGATGGTGATGGGCTGCTACGGCATCGGCATCAGCCGCACCATGCAGGCAGTCGTGGAGCAGTCCAACGATGCCGACGGTATCATCTGGCCCTGGAGCGTTGCCCCATGGCAGGTGCTGGTGGTCAATCTCGACCCGCAGGATTCGGCCGCGAGCGACGTGGCGAATAAACTTGCCGCCGCCGCCGAGGCCGCCGGTGCCGACGTGCTGGTAGACGACCGGCCGGAGCGCCCGGGGGTAAAATTTAAGGACGCCGACTTGATCGGCCTCCCGCTGCGTCTGACCGTGGGTGGCCGGGGCCTGAAGGAAGGTGTCATCGAAATGAAATGGCGGGCTGGTAAGGAAGTCCGCAAAGTGCCGCTAGCGGACGCCGAACGCGAGATCACCGCGACGGTCCGCACCGCCGCCGCCCCGTAAGCGTGGCCGCCACCAAGACGCGTCAGACCCCGCATCCCGCCGCGGCCAGCGAGACCCAACTCGCCGACGTGTGGCGGGTGGTTGTGTTGAACGACCCGGTGAATCTCATGTCGTATGTCGTCATGGTGTTCAAGAAAGTGCTCGGTTTCGACGAACAGCGCGCGCGCCGGCACATGCTCGAGGTGCATGAGCAGGGTCGCTCGATGGTCTGGAACGGCGGGCGCGAACAGGCCGAGGCGTATGTTTTCACCTTGCAGCAATGGCACCTGAGCGCCGTGCTCGAATCCGATGAAGCGTGTTGAGGTGAAGCTCAACCTCGAGGCCGTGGCGCCGCTGCTGGACGTGATTAAGGCTGCGGCGGACGAGCTGCGTCCCGCGCTGGCGGCCAATCCCGACATTCCCGGGCAGGACGCCGAGTTCGCCGGGGTCTGGCAGCGTGAGCTGCTGGAGGGGCAGAACGACGATCTACAGGTGCTGCTCGGCCTGTTCGGCAGCGATTTCTTCGCCCTCGGCCACATCGCCTTGGAGCGCGGCAACAGCGAGGCTGTCCTGCGCGCCTGCTCGGCAGTGCGCCTGCAGCTGCGAGCCCGGCATCTGGCCGTGCTGGGGGACGAGGCGCTCGAGTCGGGCGAGGTGCCGTTTGAGCAAATGACCGGCGAGCAACAGCGAGCGTTCGGGGCCTATGTATTCCTCGCGACGCTGCAGGAGCTCGTCGTGCAGCATCTCGATCCGACGGCGCAGGATTGAAGGCGCTGCTTTCCCGCGGAAGGCAAGCGGAAAACCAGTGTGCTGGCGTTCGCGTTTGACGGCGCGGCGGCGCGGGGTAGATTCATCCCCGACACCCTGCAGTGTTCGAGGTGAATCCAATAACCGCTCTTTGCCTTTGTGATCATTTGGGAGCTGCCGACAGCCGTCCGGATGCCAGGCCGTAAACCGGAAGGCAGAAGGGCGGCGGGCGGCGCCCACCTTAAGCTAAAAAGGACATGAGCCTTTGGGCATACGGCACAGGCGGGGTGTCACCTTCATTTTCCTCAACCCCCCCACCCAATGGAAAGACTGCCCTACTACCAGCTGCTGCACATCCTGTCGCTCGTCGTGCTGACCGCGCACACCTTCATGGCCCTGGCCAACCCGGCCCCAGAAAATCGC
The DNA here is from genome assembly GCA_023269565.1 of Opitutaceae bacterium. Taxonomy (GTDB): domain Bacteria; phylum Verrucomicrobiota; class Verrucomicrobiia; order Opitutales; family Opitutaceae; genus JAHFTD01. The sequence goes on from JAHFTD010000003.1 coordinate 11,238, forward strand.
CGTCGCACGATGATGATCACGGGCATCGCCGCGCTGCTGCTGTTCGTCAGCGGCTTCGGCATGCTGGCACTCAACAAGATTCCCTACGCCTCTGGCTGGGTGATTGTGAAACTGTTCTGCTGGCTCGGCCTTGCCGCGCTGGCCGGCGTGGCCTACCGCAAACCCCAGCTGCGCGGCACGCTGAGCCTCGTCGCCCTGCTGCTCACCGCCGTCGCGATCTTCATGGTGTATTTCCGGCCGTTCTGAGAGGACGTCCGCGGTCATGAGCGAATCCCTGTGCGGCCTCTGGGTCGGCGACGGCGGAGGGGTGTATGTCGCGACCCGCACGCCGGACGGCGGCCGCACCGAGCGCACCGATACGCTGCGGCCTTTCGCGTGGCTCGGCGAGGCGGGCCCGCATGAAGGCATCGCCATTGAACGACTGAAGGGAGCGGGAGCCTTCCCGTGGCTCGCCCACGCAAACAATCTTCCGGCTTTCGAGGTATTCTTCAAGAGCGTGCGCGAAGGCGCGGCGATCGATGTGCTGAAACCCTACGAAAGCCAGTGGCTGATTCAGCGCCGCACCCGGCTTTATGCGGGCATGCCTTTCACCGCGCTGCGCCGCTGCCAGCTCGACATCGAGACCGGCGCCGAGCAAACAGGCGCCTTCAGCGACGCGCGCAACGCTGGCGACCGCGTGCTCGCCATCGGCCTTCAGTGCGGCGACCGCCGGGAGCTGCTGGTGCTGGAGGTGGAGACCGATGCCGGTGAAAAACGACTGCTGCTCCGCTTCAACGAGCTGTTCCGCGAACTCGATCCCGACGTGGTCGAAGGGCACAATCTCTTCAAGTTCGACCTCGACTACCTCCGCCAGCGCTGCCGGCGCCACCGCGTGGCCTGCGCGTGGGGGCGATTCGGCTTGAATGCGGAATTTCGCAACAGCCGGATGAAGGTGGCGGAGCGCATGGTCGATTTTCCCCGGTGCGACATGCCCGGGCGCGCCGTCATCGACACCTACCTGCTGGTGCAGCTCTACGACATCACCGTGCGCGAGATGACGTCCTACCGCCTGAAGGAGGTCGCGATCTACTTAGGGGTCACGCCAGAGTCGGGTGAGGGACGCACCTACATCGATGGTGCACTGATCCAGCAGGAATTCCGAAACGACCGGCCGAAATTCCTGGCCTACTTGACCGACGATCTGCGCGAGACCAAGGGACTGGCCGACCTGTTACTGCCGACCTATTACGAGCAAGCGAAAACGTTCCCGACCCTGCTGCAGGAGGCGGCGCTGCGTGGCACTGCGGGCAAGATCGACCTGCTCTTTCTCGAGGAATATTACCACGCGCGGGCCAGCTGCCCGGCGCCCATCGAGGTTTCACCGTTCGAGGGCGGCTTTACTCGTAGTTTCCAAGAGGGGATTTTCAAACAGGTGCTGCATTTCGACGTAGCCTCGCTCTACCCGAGCCTGCTCCTGCACATGGGACGAAACCCGCGGAGCGACACCCTCGGGGTGTTCATTCCGCTGCTACGACGGCTGCGTGACTACCGGCTCCAATACAAGCAGCTGGCGCGGACGGCCCCATCCGCACCCGAGCGCGATGAGGCACAAGCCCGGCAGGCGACCTACAAGATTCTCATCAATTCTTTCTACGGTTACCTCGGATTTTCCGGCGCGCGGTTCGGCGACGGCGAGCTGGCGGCTGAGGTGACCCGCCGCGGGCGCGAGCTGCTGCTGGCACTCATTGAGGAATTCCAGCGACACAGCTGCATCATCCTCGAGGCCGACACCGACGGCATCTACCTCTCGACGGAACGTTACCATGCCGAGCCGGAAAAGCTACTGGCTCTCGCCGCCAAGATCATGCCCGCTGGCATCGAGCTCGAATACGATGGCAGCTACGATGCGATGTTCTGCTACAAGGCGAAGAATTACGCGCTGGCGTCCGGTGGCCGGATTACGCTCCGCGGCTCAGCGCTGCGTTCGCGCGGCATTGAGCCCTTCTTGAAAAGACTCGGCGACCAGCTGATCGCTCACCTACTCGGAGGCTCGGCCGTCTCGCCTCTGGCGCTGCTGCCGGAACTGCGCACCAGGATCGCGTCCGGTGAACTGCCCGTAGCGGAACTGGCCAAGACTGAGACGCTGAGCCAGAATCCCGATGCCTATGCGCAATGGGTGGCCGGCGGTGGCAAGCCTCGTCGCGCGGCACTCGAGGTGGCACTGCAGATGCAGCCTCGCCCGCGCATGGGCGAGCGGGTGACATATTACATCGGGCCGAAGACAAAAGGACTGACCAACGACTGGCAGCGGGCGCACCCCATCGGCCGGTTCGATGCCCGGCAGGCCCCTTACGACTCTCAGCATTATCTGGTAAAAATTGATGATTGGCTGGATCGGTATGGACGTTTCCTCGGTCATGTGGCACAAGCCAGCCAACAAGAAATGCCACTGTGAACATCCGCACCCGAATTTGTCTGATAGTTCTGTTGGTCACGCCGCTGCTGACCTATTGGTCGGCTATTTTCTCCACCTACGGCATTCGCGATGATTACGCCCACATCCGGGTTGCCCGCGAGGAACCGGGGGAGCTGATCGAGTCGGCTTCGGCGCGCGGCCGCGTGCTCAACGGCGCACTTCTGGATACTTCCTTTGCAAAAGTCGACACCGTCGACGAACTGGTCTGGCTGAGATCGGGCGGCCTTGGGCTGCTGCTTCTTGCCGGCTTGGCGACTTGGCGCCAACTGGATAACGCCGGCTGGCAGGAGGTCGATGCCGCAGCTGTCGGACTGGGCGTCATCCTGTTGCCGGCGGCGCAGGTGATCGTCTCCTGGGCAATCATGTGGCCGTTTGCACTGGCGGTCCTGATGTCGCTGGCCGGATTCGCCGCCGTTGAAAGTGAACTGACAAGGGGCGGGCCCCGCCGCGTAAGCGGCGTGGTCGGCGCCGGGTTGCTTTATTGCGGCGCGGCTCTGGTCTATCAACCGGGTGCGCTGTTTGCCGTCGTGCTCATCGCCGGCGTGCTTTTGCTGCGCCCGGTGCGGTTGTGGGAGGAGTCGAAGAAACTCACAGCGCTGCATTTGCTGGTGATGATGGCGGGAATGCTGGCGGCATTTGTCCTCTACTACTCGCTCTACACCGGCGGGGTGTTCAGTCACGAGTCGCGGATGCAACTGGAGCACCATCCACTCGACAAACTGGTCTGGTTTTTCTGGAACCCCCTGCCGAATGCCGTCGCGCTGCTGCCGCTGCGCGATGACTTCCACCAGAGTGAATGGTTGTTCTGGCCGAGCATAGTTGGAGTGGTTGTGCTCCTTGCCGTTGGCCGGCGGAGCATGATGCAGCTGGAAGGAGAGACGGCGCGGCAACGCTGGCTGATCTGCCTTACGGTGTTGCCCGTTGCCGCCTCGCTGATGAGTCTCGTGTCCGCCGAGCGGGCGGGCGGCTACCGGGAGCATTATGCGCTGGCGGCACTCGTGTTTCTGCTGCTTGTGGCCGCATGGAGGCAGCTCCAGCTTGCGGGCAAGGTCAATTCGCTGATGTATTACAGCGGGCTGGGCGCCGTGCTACTGGCGATGGCGCTGCTGGCGGGATATCAGTCCGATACTCTGCTCGCTAAGCCGCAGGAGCATGAATGGGACTTGATGCGTGGTGCGGTCAGCAAGGCGAATTTTGGGGACGCCACGACCAAAGTCTATGTTATCGAGCCCGCCCGGGCCGACCGGTCCACGGGACGCCTGTTCGGCGATGAGTTTGGTGCGCTCTCTTCGGCGTCGCCGGTCGTGGCGAAGGAAATGTTTCAGACGGCGCTGCACGAGCGTTATCCGGGCGGTCTGCCGCATGGGCAGCGCTATGAATTTGCCTCTGGCCCGCAACCGCCGGCGAATAAGGACTACGATCTCGTGATCGACATGCGTGAACTCCGGCACTGGCGGCGATGAGGCCGGTAGGATCAAACTGGCCCAGCTCTGGTCTACTTGCCGTTATCCTCGCTCCGTAAATACAGTGAAGTCGATGAGCCGCTTCTGGCGATCCACTTTCTCGACCACGACCTGGATCTTCTGTCCGAGCTCGAAGCGCTGCTTGGTTTTACGGCCGACGAAGGCGGTGCCGGCGCCGTTGAGCAGGTAGAAATCGTCCTTGAGCGTGGAGATCGGCACGAGGCCGAAGGCGCCGGCCTCGGTCAACTCGACGAAGAAACCGTGGTTGCGAACGTCGGTGATGACGGCGTTGAACTGCGTCCGTTTTTTCTTCTGCGTCTCGCGCTCGAAGAACTCGGTGAGCTTGAACTTCACTGAGTCGCGCTCGGCCTCGGTGCTGTTGATTTCGGTGAGACTGAGGTGTTCGGCCAGGGCGTCGATGCGCGCGATCTGGTAGCCGCCATGGTGGCCGGGCGCCGCGGACTGGCCGCCGTGCTTGACGAGGTAATGCCCAAAGACGCGGTGCACGACCAAGTCGGCGTAGCGGCGGATCGGTGAAGTGAAATGCGTGTAATCTTTTTTATTCAACCCGTAGTGGCCATCGTGTTTCGCGCGGTAGCAGGCCTTGCGCATGCTGCGGAGGAGCTGCGTGCGGAGCAGATGGCCCTGCGGGTGATCCTTGAGGAGGATGAGCAGCTTCACGACCTCGGTGCGGTTGGACAGGTCGCCGACCTTGATGCCCTGGATGGCGAGCGTCTGGCGGAATTCGTCGAGCCGCTCCTCGTCGGGCTCGTCATGGACGCGGTAGAGCGAGGGCAGGCGGTGGAGGCGCGTGAGGTGGGCGACCGACTCATTGGCGAGGAGCATGAACTCCTCGATCAGCTGGTGGCTTTCGTCGTTGCGGATGAGTTCGATGCGGTCAGCGTAGCCGGCGGCGTCGACGAAGACCTTGGTCTCGGGCATGTCGAGGTCGAGGCTGCCTTTCGCCATGCGGTCCTGTCGCAGCTTGGCGGCAATGGCCCACAACTGCCGGATCCATTTCTGCAAATCGGCCAGTTCAACAACGGGCAGTTCGGACAGCAGCCGGCCGGTGGAGCCGGTCTGGTGGGCGGCGGGCGGCGGCAGACGGCGGATCTTCTCGTGGCTGTCCTCAAACATCAGCGCGTAGGCCTGCCGGTAGGTGAGGCGCTTGCGGCTGCGGATGACGGTATTAGCGAATTCGGTCTGCTTGATTCGTCCGTTCGCGCCGAAGCTGAAGAGCACTGCCTTAGTGACACGGTCCTGCGCCTCAACGAGCGAGCACAGGCCGTTGGAAAGTTTCTCGGGCAGCATGGGCACGACGGTGCCAACGAGATACGTGGAGTTGCCGCGATTCTGCGCCTCGCGGTCGAGAGCTGTGCCGGTCTTCACGTAATGGCTGACATCTGCGATGTGAACGCCGATCCGGAGATCGCCGCCGGCGAGGTATTCAATGGAAAGCGCGTCATCGAAGTCCTTGGCGTCGTCGGGGTCGATGGTGAAGGTGGGGACTTGGCGGTAGTCAAGCCGGCCGAGAAGCTCCGGCGCTTCCACCCGCGCGGGCAGGCTCAAGGTTTCGCGCTCAACATCGGGCGGAAAAGATATGCTGAGCTCGTATTTGTGGAAAATGGCGGCCATCTCGGCGCTCGGCTCAAGGGCGCGGCCAAGACGCTCGGTAATCTCGCCCTCGGGGTTGAGATGGCGCTCCTTCCATTCGCTGAGGCGCACGACGACCTTGTCGCCGACCGCGGGCGCGGGCCGTAGGGGCGATTTTGCCGGGTCGGGCACGATGATGTCGTGCGGGATGCGGGGGTCGTCGGGGACGACGGAGAAATAGGCGCGGCCGCGTTGAAGTGAGCCGGTGAGGGTGGTCTGGCCGCGGGTGATGATTTGGATGACGCGGCCGGCCTGCTCCGTCGGCTTGAGGAAACGGAACTGCCCGCGCTCCCGGCCGGTGATGAGGCGCACGACGACGGTGTCGCCATGCAGCGCGGTGCCGGTATTTTCGGCAGCGATTTGGACGGGGGGTTTGCCCGGCTCGGTGACCTTGGTTTCGGGGAAAACCTGCGCCGAACCACTTTGCCGGAAACTAATGCGGCCGGTGACCAGATCGGCCTCCTTGGGCAGGCAGAGGCGGTCGCCCTTGACGAGCACGATCTCACCAGAGCGGACCAGTGCGCGCACGGTGTCGGTGAGGCGGCGGCGCTCGACCTGCTGCAGTCGCCAATGCCGGGCGATGGCCTCGGCGGAGGCGGGCACATAGTTGCGTTGACCGACGTGGTGGAGCAAGCGCTCGCGGAAATTCATAGAGGAAGATGGTCGGATTTAGAGTCGATGCAAACGCGTCGCTTGATCCGAAAGACACGGTGCATCCGGTGTTTAGCTGTGGCAACAGGCTAATTTTTCTCCGGTTAATCCGGTGAAGGGACCGGCGTCACCGGAAATATGCCCGGGAATCGCCAGCTTGGACATTGCGCCGGCAGGCAGAAAGCAGGAAAATCAAGACTTCCCAAAGCCCGCGTGGTGAGTAACGTGGGCAGCTTATATGCAGAGAACATTCATCATCTTTAAACCCGATTGCATGGAGAAACGCCTCGTCGGCACTGTGCTCGACCGGTTCGAGCGGGCCGGATTCACCGTGATCGGCTGCAAAATGATGCGGCTGCCGCCCGCCGTGCTCCGCGAGCATTACGCCCATGTGGCCAACTTGCCGTTTTATCCGGAGATCGAGGCCTTCATGAGTTCGCGCCCGGTGATCATATTGGCCCTGCAGGGCGACAATATTGTGCAGCGTGTCCGCGACCTGCTCGGCCCGACCGATTCGCGCAAAGCGGCCAAGGGCACTATCCGCGGCGACTTCGGCCTGGAGATGATGAAAAACGTCGTGCACGCCTCCGACAGCAACGAAAACGCCCAAGCGGAACTGCGGCGTTTCTTCAAACCGGAGGAACTTTTCGTCTGATTGATTCTGCGCGCTTGACGAATCCCGTCCGTGTGCGCTTTTCTCGCCCTTCGATTTTTCGCCCTCATCGTCTAGCGGCTAGGACGGGGCCCTCTCAAGGCCCAAACCGGGGTTCGATTCCCCGTGAGGGCGCCAGTTTGCTAGCGGGATAATTGGCTGGGAAGGATGGGAGATATGGGGCAGGACGCTGGTTTAAACCTTCCCGGCGGTTAGAGCGTTACGAGTTGGGAGAGCACAGAGGGCAAGACGTGTGACCAGCAACCCGGTGAGCAACAACCCTGACGCCCACCCGGGCGACGCAGCGTTGCGCAGCGAACTGGCCGCCAAAATCCGCATAGTTTTCTACAAGATACGCTCAGCTACGATCGGTGCTCAGGAGCATAATGCCGCCATGCTCCCGCAGCGCGTTCGCCCCGTCTGGCTGCATGGCAATGCCATGGTCTGCCTCCGCTCGTTTTCAATTGTCGGGAAAAGATGTCGGCTTGAACTGATCTCCTTTCAGGTTAAGATTGCCCTGAGAAATTTCATTTGGGGTCTGAAGGCATCTACGGAACCCATCTGAATCGGACGAACGGCCAAACCAATGAACATCGCGCTCATCGGACCTTCGGGGGTCGGCAAAGGCACCCACGCCGCCAGCCTCTGCGGGCGTTTCAATTTGCGCCACGTCGCCACCGGCGACCTGTTCCGTCATCATCTTCAGACGCGCAGCGCGCTCGGCCTGCTGGCGCGCAAATACATGGAGCAAGGTGAACTCGTGCCCGACGAGGTGGTGGACTCCATCATCGAGGAATGGTGCGTCCAACGCAAACAAGACGAGGGTGCCTTATTCGACGGGTTTCCCCGCACTGCCTATCAAGCGCGCTTTCTCGACGGACTTCTCCAGACACTGCACCGCCCGCTCGCCGCCGTGATTTATCTGCAGGTGTCCGATGCCGCCATCATCGACCGGCTCTCCGGTCGTTTGATCTGCCGCAACTGTCAGACGCCCTATCACCGGACATTGCATCCGGCCCGGCGCGATGGTGTCTGCGACGCCTGCGGCGGTGAAATTTACCAACGGCCCGACGACACACCCAAGCTCGTGCAGGCCCGCTTGCGGGTTTTCCACCGCATGACCGGACCGGTGCTGGAGCACTACGTGGCGGCGGGCCGGCTCGCCATCATCAACGGCGAGGGTTCATTCGACAAGGTTGGCACCCGACTGCTGGACTTCATCGAGACTGTGCGGCAGGACACCGCCACATTTGCGACCAAAGAGGAAACCGCGCAATGCGTGGCGGTCGAGACCGCCGCGTTGACTGCGGCGCAATTGGAGCGTGCCACACCTGACTTGGTGCTGTTGGGCGGCCCCGGCTCGGGCAAGGGAACGCAGGCCGAGCGGCTCTGCGCCCAGCTCGGTCTCCCTCACATTGCCACTGGCGACCTCTTCCGCGAAAACCTCCGGCAGTCTACCGATCTCGGCAAACTCGCCCAGACTTACATGAACCGCGGAGAACTTGTGCCTGATGATGTGACCGAGGCGATGGTTGAGGAACGCCTCGCGCAACCGGACACGCAAGGCGGCTTCATCCTCGATGGTTTTCCGCGCACACTGCCCCAGGCCGGAGCACTGACAGAGATGATGACCCGACTCCACCGCCGGATCGCCGCTGTGCTTTACATCAAGGTGCCGGACGAAGCGTTGATTGGCCGACTGTCGGGCCGGATGATCTGCCGGGCCTGTCAGGCCCCCTACCACCTGCAGTTCAAGTCTCCGCGCCAACCGGGAGTTTGCGACTCCTGCGGTGGCGAACTCTACCAGCGAGCGGACGACAATCCCAACACGGTCCGGGCCCGGCTGGTGACCTTCCACAGGCAGACCGAGCCGCTTACCGCCTCTTATCGGCAGGCAGGCTTGCTGCATGAGATCGATGGCGAAGGCCTGCTGAACGAAATCAGTGCCCGCAGTCTTGCCGCTATCCGTCACCTAGTTCCGCCAACATCCACGCCGGCGTCCGCCGCCTGAACCTTGGAGCCACCTTATGTTTGAAGTCGCCGAATTAGGTCACACCCTGTCGCCGCGCCGGTATGCCGCCCGTCTGCCGGATCTGCGAGCGCAGTTGCTCAGCGCCCACCTCGCTCTGCGCAGCCAGAAATTTCCCGTGATTGTGATCGTGTCCGGGGCGGATGGGGCGGGCAAGGGCGAGCTCGTCCATCGTCTCAATGAGTGGCTCGATCCACGGGGCGTGTCGACCCATGCCTTCTGGGATGAGAGCGACGAGGAGCACGAGCGGCCCGAAGCCTGGCGGTTTTGGCGTGCCATGCCCGGGCGCGGTCGCATTGGGATATTCTTCGGCTCCTGGTATACGCGGCCCATCATCCGCCGCGTCTACGGCAAGGCGCGGGGTGTCCAGTTTGATGCCGCGCTCGACCGTATCGTGGCCTTCGAGCGGATGCTCACCGACGACGGAGCGCTGCTCGTAAAACTCTGGCTGCACCTGCCCAAGAAGCAGCAGAAGCTGCGGCTCAAGAAACTTGAGGAGGCCGGCCGCCTCGCGCCCGATGACTGGAAGCACTACAAGCTTTACGACAAGTTCACCGGAGTATCCGAGCGTGCACTCCGCCGCACTGACACCCCTCTGGCCGCGTGGCACGTAATCGAGGCCACCGACCGGCGTTACCGCGAACTCGTTGCCGCCGATGTCCTGCTGGCGGCGCTCGAAGCGCGGCTGCAGGCGCCTTCGTCACCCCAGGTGGCAACGCTGGCGGCCGGGGAGGCTGGCGGCGCCCAGGCGAAGCGGGTGAAGGGCAAAGTAGACCGGGCCAACTCCATTCTCTCCCACCTCGACCTCAGCGGACGGTTGAGCGATGCCGCCTACAAGCGACAGCTTGCGGAACAACAGGGCAAGCTCAGCCGACTGGCTTGGGCGGCGCGGCGCAAGGGCGTCTCGATGGTGCTGATGTTCGAGGGATGGGACGCCGCCGGCAAGGGCAGCGCGATCCGCCGCGTGACGCAGGCGATGGATCCGCGGCTCTACACTGTTGTCGGCGTAGCGGCGCCGACGGACGAAGAACGGGCGCAGCACTACCTGTGGCGTTTCTGGCGGCACCTGCCGCGGGCGGGCCGCACGACCATTTTCGACCGTTCCTGGTATGGCCGCGTGCTGGTCGAGCGGGTGGAGGGCTTCGCCACGCCGGCCGAGTGGGACCGGGCCTACGGCGAGATCAACGCCTTCGAGGAGCAACTGGTCACGCACGGCATCGTGTTCGCAAAATTCTGGGTGCATATCAGCCCGGCCGAACAACTGCGCCGGTTCAACGAGCGCCAGATCATCGCCCACAAACAATACAAGATCACGGAGGAGGACTGGCGGAACCGCAAAAAATGGCCAGACTACCGGCGCGCCGTCGACGGCATGATCCGGCACTGCAGCACGGAATACGCGCCCTGGACCCTCGTGGCCGGTGACGACAAGAAGTTCGCCCGCATACAGATTCTAAAGACCATTGTGCAGCGACTCGAGGCAGCGCTTTGAGCGCACTGCCCGGGCGCGTTCTGCCGGCAGATCAGCCCAACCCCAATCCTGCACGCCCCGGCCACCGGCATAGGCCCCCGTAAAAATGACCGACCCAGCGTTCGTCCCGCAGACACCACCGCCGACCGATACCGCCAGGCTCGCAAATCCGCAGACGCTTGCTGCGGTTCACGCCGCACTGCGACCACACTATCAGGCCATCAGGGCGAATGACCAGCAGGCGCGAGAGCATTACTCCCCGAAAGGCGTTCACCAGTTGCGCGTCGCCGCGCGCCGGCTGCGGGCCGGGTTTCGCCTTTATCGCCGGGATCTGGCGACGACGCCAGCGCGTCAACTGTCGGAGCGCCTGCGGGAACTGCTCGCGGCACTGGGGCCGGCGCGCGATGCCGATGTGTGGATGGGGCGGTTGCGCGACCGAGCAGTGGTGGGAATTCTCTCCGTGCATCCGGAATGGCCGCAGGTTGTCGCCCAGGAGCAGAAGCGGCGGCACCGTGCCCGCGCTCAAGCCGAAGCCTACCTCGCCAGCCCGCCTTGGCAGGAATTGCTGGCGCAGTTGGAGCTGTTCTTCGAGCACGAGCTTCCTTCTACCAGCGCCGTTCCGCAGCTTCTCCTGTCGCCCCGCACCGCCAAAAAACTGCGCCGGCAGCTGCGGGCAGTGGTCGCGGAGAAAAAGCCACTGCGGCAGCGCTCGGCGGATCGCATTCACGATTTTCGCCGCGAATGTCGAAAGGCGCGCTACTGGGCCGAATACCTTGTGCCCGTCCTCGGCCCGACCGGCGAAAAACTGCGCAAGGACCTGGTGGCCATCGCGGATGCACTCGGCAGTATGCGCGACGCCGATCTCGCCGCCCGGAAACTCGCCCGCCGAAGATGCTGGTGGTCCGAGCGGCTGCGCGACCGGGCCGAGCAGCAGGCCGCGAAAGCCAAGCGCGATTTCACGCAAAAATGGAAGCGGTTTCGCCGCGAGCTCGATGAAAAATCCCTGCGGCCCGCCTCGCCGGCTTAGCGGCAACACTCCGCATTGGCTCAAACGATTTCCGCTGACACCAGCTGGCGCACGAATCAAGAAGGTATAAAGTAGCGCTCGCGGGCTTTCACCTGCACGAGGCGCCGCTCGGGCAGGATGTAGGCCGTGAGGCTGCCGCCCAGGCAGCACGAGGTATCGATGCCCAGGGTCCATTTGGTGCGGGAGATGTCGGCCCGGGGGGTGTGACCATAGACGACAAAGGGCGGGCCAACCCAAAGTTCGGACCAGTGCCGGGCGCCGGGCGCCTCGGAACGCTTGCGAGGTTCGCCGTTTTGATCGATTACCTGGATTCGGGTGACGACACGAGCCCGCTGCTTTTGCCACGGCTCGCCGGGCAGAAAACCACCGTGCACAAAGACCACACCCAGTTCCTTGTCCTCATAGGTGAGGGGCATCGATTCCAAGTAATCCCAATCCTTGCCATTAAGCTGATCAAGGGTGGCGTAGTCGTATTTTTTGAGATGGGTGGGATCGTCGGTCTTGCGGAAATTCAGCAAGCGCAGTTCGTGGTTCCCCAGCAGCGACCCGGTGGCGTGCTTGCGGGCGAGTGAAATTACCTTGTCGCTGGCCGGCCCGCGATTCACCAGGTCGCCCAAGAGAATGAGACGGTCGTCGTCCGTCAGACTGAGCTTATCCAGCAAGTCCTCGAATTCCTTGTTGCAGCCGTGAATGTCGCCAATGGCGATAAGTCGACCTTTCATGCGGGTAGGATGAAGAATGACTGGCAGTTCCGGGGGGGACTACAACCGCTTTGGGCGATCCGGGGTCGATCCTCTCAGTTTAGCTCACGGCTTCCAAGGTAGATCGGGCCCGCTGGTGGGCGGCAGTCATGAAGAATTTCTGTGCGGAGAAAGAAGGAGAGCCGTCTTCGCGCGGGGGCGCAGTGTATGAGCCGTCCGGCTGGAGTTCACGGGCATCCTCGGTGTCCCGCAACTCGGCGGGTAGAATTTCCTCGAGTATCCGGTGGCGCAGCCCGGAGTCGTAAATGGGGTAAAGGACCTCAACCCGGCGGAAGAAGTTGCGCGTCATCCAGTCTGCGCTGCCGCAGTAGAGCAGGGGCTGACCGCCGTTCCCGAAGCAGTAGATGCGGGTGTGCTCAAGGAAGCGTCCGACGATGCTGCGGATGCGGATGTTCTCGCTCAGTCCCTTGATGCCCGGCACGAGGCAGCAGGTGGCGCGGACAATCAGATCGATCTGCACGCCTGCTTGCGACGCGGCATACAGGTTGTCGATGGTTACCCGGTCGGCGAGCTTGTTAATTTTGGCGATAATGCGGGCCGGCCGGCCGGCCGCTGCGTGGGCCGCCTCGGCGGCGATGAGCTCCTGCAGTTCTGCATGAAGGTTATAGGGGGCGACCAGCAGGTGGTTGAATTCCGGAGAGCGGCCGAATCCCGTCAGGGCATTGAACACTTCCGAAACTTCGCCGGTGAGTTCATTCCGGCAGGTGAGCAGACTGTGGTCGGTGTAGTGCCGGGCGGTTTTCGGGTTATAATTGCCGGTGCCAAGATGGGCGTAACGGTGCAACTGACCCGCTTCCCGCCGCACCACGAGGCTGCATTTGCAATGCGTCTTGAAACCGACGAGGCCGTAGACCACATGCACTCCCGCCTCCTCGAGCTCCTTGGCCCACTTGATATTGTTCGCCTCGTCAAACCGCGCCTTCAGCTCGACCAGCGCGGTCACCTGCTTGCCGTTCTGAGAGGCCTCGATGAGCGCGCGGATAATGGGAGAGTCGCCGCTGGTGCGGTAGAGCGTCTGCTTGATGGCAAAGACCTCGGGGTCCCGCGCCGCTTGCTCGACGAAATCCACCACGGGGGTGAAGGATTCATAGGGATGATGGAGCAGGATATCGCCCTCCCGGATGCGGTCAAAGATGCGCGGAGCATCGCGGAGCGCGGGCGATTCCGCCGGCGTGTAGGCCGGATATTTCAGATCTGGCCGGTCAATGATGTCATAAAGGCTTTGTAGACGAAGCAGGTTAAGTGGTCCATCCAGGCGCACCACGTTGTCGGCGGGCAGATTGAGATGGGCGCACAGCACTTCAAATGCCGGCTCCTCGACCCCGGCTTCGATTTCAAGCCGGACCGCCGCACCACGGTGCAGGTTGCGTAACTCCTCCTCGATCTTCTGCAGGAGGTCTTCCACCTCCTCCTCGTCGATGTAGAGATCGCTGTTACGGGTGACGCGGAAGGCATGGGCGCTGCGGATCCGGCAACCGGCGAACAGTTCACCCGCGCAGAGTTTGATGATTTCGCTCAAGAAAATATGGCACCGCGGGCCCTCCGTTGCAGATCCGAGCGGCACAATGCGCGGGAGGATGCGGGGCACCGGGAGGATGGCCATGAGCGGCTCCTGCTCCGGGGCGTCGGCGGAGGTGAGGGAGACCAGGACGTTGAGGGTCTTGTTGCCGAGCTGAGGAAAGGGATGCAGTTGGTCGACAGCCAGCGGAGTCAGCACGGGCTGCACGTGGGCGCGGAAGTAGTGGCGCACCCAGGCCTGCTCATCGGGCGACAACTGTTTAGCGGTGCGGAAGAAAATGGCTTCCGCGGCGAGCGCAGGCACCAGTTGGTCGTGCCAGCAGACGTATTGCTCCCGCACCAGGGCATTGACCGCCACGCGGATGCGCCGCAGTTGCTCGCGGGCGGTCAATCCGTCGATGCTCGGCTCGCCGGCTTGGGAATCGACCTGCTGCAGCAAACCTGCGACACGGATCTCATAGAACTCGTCGAGATTCGAGCTCAGGATCGCCAGGAATTTGATCCGCTCCAGCAACGGATTGACGGCGCTGACCGCCTGTTCCAACACACGTCGGTTGAAAGCCAGCCAGCTGAGCTCGCGGTTGAAGTAACTGGGCTTGGGCGCGATGCCGGCACCTGGCGGCGTTATCATTTGACCCGCTTGAGCAGTGATGTTGGCGCGCTTCTTCCGGCGTTTGGTGGAGACCATAGTTTGCCGGACGCAAATTGTGTCCGTCGCCCGAGGTAAGACGAGCCAGAAGCCACGGCGTAGCATGTTAGTAACGTGCCGAATCCGCATTATTTGCCGGCTGCAATGACTGGTTGGCATTAGGGGTGCGGGCGCGGGACCGAGCGGCCTTAAGATTTCGAGCTGCCATGAGTGTCAGTCAGGGCGCCGGTGTTCATTAGTCCCTATTACCCAAGGCCGCATAGGCGAACTGCCTTAATTGCGCGCTAATCGCTGTCTGGGTGGGCGAAGGCGGCGTTTGTTGCTGGCTACTAATAGAGCTCTTTGTCTATACTTGCGCTTACCATCCACGTCGCATGATTCCCGAGGAGCAAAAGATTCTGATCACCACCGTGCCCTTCATGAACCGGGTGGCAACGGCTGCGGCAAACCCGGATGAGCAGGTCAAGCTGCTGATCGCCGAGGGCTGGGTGGTGAAGCATGACACGCCGGGCGGGGTGGAGTTGGAAGGGCCGCGGCGCTTACAGATGCGGACCAAAATCTGTCTGGTGCTGGGCGCGGTGCTGCTGATGGTCTGGGGAGTCGGGTTGATTTTTCTACTCTTGGCGCTGGTGGATTATTACGCACTGACCAAGCCGGAAACCAAGTTCCTCCCCCGTCAGTAGAAAATGGTGCGGTCGAGGCTGCGGTATTGGATAGCCTCCAAGAGATGGGGCGCGCTGATGGACTCCGCTTCCGCCAGGTCAGCGATGGTGCGCGCGACCTTCAGAATGCGGTCGTAGGCCCGCGCCGAGAGCGACAGCTGCTCCATGGCCTGCTGGAGCAGATCGCCGAGCGGCGTGTCGAGATGGCAGTGCCGCTTGATCTGGGCGGGGGACATGCGAGCGTTGGCGCCGGTGCGGGTGCCGTGGAAGCGGGCGCGCTGCCGCTCGCGGACCTGCGCCACGCGCGCGCGGATGGCCGCCGTCTTTTCCCCTGGGCGGTCGGTCCGCAATTCAGTGACAGAAAGCGCCGGGGCCTCGATGTGGATGTCGATGCGATCGAGGAGCGGCCCACTAATGCGGGCGCGATACCGCTGGATCTGCGCCGGCGAGCAGCGGCATTCGTGCTTGGGGTCGCCGAGGTAACCGCAGGGGCAGGGGTTCATTGCCGCCACGAGCATGAAATTGCAGGGGAGGGTGATTTTGCCGGCACTGCGAGAGATGGTCACGTGGCCGTCCTCCAGTGGCTGGCGCAGCACCTCCAAGGCGGAGCGCTTGAACTCCGGCAGCTCGTCGAGGAACAGCACCCCGTGGTGCGCGAGCGAGATCTCCCCGGGCCCGGGGATGGCGCCGCCGCCGAGGAGCCCGACGTCGGAAATGGTGTGGTGCGGTGCGCGGGCGGGACGTTGCAGGACGTGCAGCTCGCCGTTGATGGTTTGGCCGGCGGCGGAGTGGATACGCAGGATGTCGAGATATTCCTCCAGGCTGGGGGTGGGCATGATGCCGGGGATGCGTTTGGCCAGCATGGATTTCCCGGAGCCCGGCGGCCCGATCATGATGAGGTTGTGCCCGCCGGCGACCGCGACCTCGACGGCGCGGCGGACAGCGTGCTGTCCTTTGATTTCGGCGAAGTCCGGGCCGGGATCGGTCGTGATTCCGGACGCGTCCCGGGGCAGCTCTGGCCGGACGGGAGTGAGAATCAGTTCGCCAGTCAGAAAGCGCTGGGCTTGGTCGAGGGACTTGATGGCGTAGACAGCAATGCCGTCCACCAACGCCGCTTCTTCCGCGGTGACGGGCGGTAGCAGCATGGTTTTTTTGCCGCCGTCGCGGGCGAGGACAGCCATAGCCAGACCACCCTTCACCGGCCGGGTGGCGCCGGAGAGACTGAGTTCGCCGGCGATGAGGTAGTCATCCAGGCGATCGGTCTTGAGCTGGCCAGTGGCGACAAGGATGCCGAGGGCGATGGGCAGATCGTAGAGGGCGCCCTCTTTGCGCAGGCCGCCGGGGGCGAGGTTGATGGTGGTGCGGGTGCGCGGCATTCGGAAGCCGGAGTTGCTGAGCGCGGAAAAGACGCGGTCGTCGGACTCCTTCACGGCGGCGTCGGGCAGGCCGACGAGAATAAGCTTCGGTTCGCCGGTCTCACCGGTGTTGACTTCGACCTGAACGGGCACGGCGTCGATGCCCAGAAGGGCCGCCGAGCTGATGGTGGCTAGCATGCAATCACGGGTTGGGCGGTGAATACGCCCCAATCGCGCTACGTCTGTTGGCGGGCCTTCGCGATATTTGCCTCGACTGCCTCAAAGTAGGGATTGGGTTGGCCCGTGTGGTTGAGAAATTGATGCACGCCCCCGGCCTCCGTGTCGAGCATGGGCCGGACGTATTTTTCCCAGAAGGCGGGGGTCTTGGACCGGAGTTCCTCGAAGCTGTGGAACATGCGCTTCTCGGGCGGCACGGCCTCGAAGTCGTAGGCCTCGGCAAACTCGCGAAAGAGGATAGGCAGTTCGTCGACGTAGTCGCTGGCGCCCATCTGGCCGAGATAATCGGAGGTGACGAGGATGCACGCGAGGAGCCTGGCCTCGGGCCGGCGGAAGACGGCGTTGGAAATGCGGTTGGCCGGTCCGGTGCAACTGATGGCAGTGGTGATGTCTTCGATTTCCTCTGGCAAAATGTCCAGCTGGGGCAGGTAGGCGCGGGCGAACTCGCAACTGCGGCGCACATGAGTCAGCGTGTATTTCGCGCCGGTGCCCTGCGGGTCCTCGGTGCGCTTGAGGTAGCCGGTGTCGTGCAGCAGGACGGCCAAGAGGGCGAGTTCGCAATCGCGCTGCGTTAGCACCGGCGTGGCGCCCGCGTGGTGGCGACCAACAATGATTTGCAACAGGCAGGTGGTCGCCTGCAAGGTGTGCTCAAAATCATGATAAAACATGTCGATGCCGAGGTAGCCGGGAAACCGGCCCTCAAACATGTCGGTCGCGTCCTTTAAAGCCCGGTCGATAAAAGGCAGGCCCGGTTCGGCGCCGATTTCCCGAAAGATGGTCCTGGCGAGGGCCGCGACGGCTTGGGGATCCTTGGTGTTGATGCCGTGGGGCGAGACCATTTGCAGAGCTTGAAATAGGGTTTGCTGGATGGGCGGGCAAGTTCATAGTCACG
The DNA here is from genome assembly GCA_023269565.1 of Opitutaceae bacterium. Taxonomy (GTDB): domain Bacteria; phylum Verrucomicrobiota; class Verrucomicrobiia; order Opitutales; family Opitutaceae; genus JAHFTD01. The sequence goes on from JAHFTD010000003.1 coordinate 28,713, forward strand.
ATTGCCCATGGGTATTAATGGCAACCTGATCTTGGGGCTCACCGGCGGGATGGGCTGCGGCAAGTCGACGGCGGCCGCACTCTTCGCCGACTGCGGATTCCGGCTGCTCGATGCCGATATGATTGTGCGAGAGGTGCTCCTGCCCGACCCGGTGGTGGCGACGACCATCCGCGAGAAATTCGGCGAAACGGTGGTGGCGGCCAGCGGCGCCATCAGTCGCGAACGACTGGCGGAGATCGTCTTCGCGGACGATTTAGCCCTGGCTTGGCTGGAGAACTTGCTGCATCCGCGCCTGATCGCCCACTGGCAGACAGTGCTGGCCGCCGCGCACGAGACGGCCTTTGTCGCCGAGGTTCCGCTGCTTTTCGAAAAAGGCATGGAAAATTGGTTTGATTTCACCGTGTGCGTCACTGCAGACTCCCGGCAGCAATTGCACCGGTTGCAGCAGCGCGGCATCCCGCCCGAGCTTGCCAGCCAGCGGATCGCCCGGCAGTTGCCCCTGACCCGCAAGCGCGATTTGGCCGATTTCGTCCTTCTTAACGACGGTTCCCTCCAATTCCTGCGCGAGCAAGTCCGGCATCTCTCGGCGCGACTCCTGAAACCCACCACTGCCTGACTCAGGCTCCGACATGGAAATGCCTCCCGCCTCTTCCGAGGAAAAATCTTCATCAGAAAACACCGGCAGCGACACCGCTGGTCACACCCGCCGGCCACGCGTCCGTTCGCGCCTTTATCGCACGACCAAGACAGCACGTTCCGACGCCTCGGACACCGCCGCTGAACCGGCAGCACAGGCGCCAGCTGCAAAGGTGCCGCCCCCCTCCGATCCCGCTCCTCAGCCGGCTGCCGCGACTCAGGCACCAGCGGCCGTCCCGACTCCTATTGAGGGTCCGCCTGGAGAAGAACAGTATCGGGGCGACGGTGGTTATCAGGAAAATGGCGGCGGACAGTATCAGCACGGCAAGTTCGGCCGCCGGAACCGTGGGAAGCATTTCCGTGGCAGCGGCAAGTGGGTCAACCCCAACCTCGGCCCGAAGCACCCGCCCCAGCCGCCACCACCCAGAGGCGAGACCTATTACGGCGACCCGCCCGATCCGGCGCGGTTCCAGGATTTAGACGCACTCGAGACGCTCGCCGGAGAAATAGCCTCAAAGAAAGAGGATCCCATCTGGCTGCAGGAACTTTACCCGCTCAATCACGCCGAACTGGCGGCCAAGGCGGCAAAGATGGGCGCCAAGTTCGACGGCGTGCCAAACCGCAAGCAGCTGCTGACGGCGATCTTTCAGGCCGCGGGAGAGCAAAAAATCCCGTTGCTCGACCACGGCTGGCTCGACTTGACCGATCGCGGCGACGGCTTCGTCGTCCACGAGGAGGTCAATTACCGGCTATACCCGGAAAACGCCTACATACCCGCACTGTTCGCGAAAAAAATCGGCTTGAAGCGCGGCCACGAGGTCGAGGTGCAGGTGCAGACTCCTCACGGCAACGAGCGTTGCCCATCGGTCGTCCGCATCCGCAAGGTCATGGGGCACAAACCTGAGGAGATCGCCAAGATCAAGCCGTTCGAGGAGCTTACCCCTTATTATCCACTCAAGCGCTGCCTGCTTGAGCGGCAGGGCGAGAAGGATGTGTCGATGCGCATGGTCGACATCCTCACACCGGTCGGCTTCGGCCAGCGCGGGCTGATCGTAGCGCCTCCGCGCACCGGCAAGACCATCCTCCTGCAGAACATGGCCAATTCCATCGCGGCGAACGCGCCCGAAGCGCGGCTCATCATCCTGCTCATCGACGAGCGGCCGGAGGAGGTCACCGACTTCCGCCGGCACTGCAAGGGTGAGGTCGTCAGCTCCACTTTTGATGAGTCACCCGAGAGCCACGTGCATTGCGCCGAGATGGTCATCGAGAAGGCACGCCGGCTCGTCGAGGCCGGCGAACACGTCGTCATCCTGCTCGATTCTATCACGCGCCTCGCGCGCGCCTACAACGCGCTCGCCTCGAACAGCGGCAAGATCATGTCCGGCGGCCTCGAGGCCACCGCGCTGCAGAAACCCAAGCGCTTCTTCGGCTCCGCCCGCAACATCGACAGTGAGGGCGGCGGCAGCCTCACCATCCTCGGCACCGCGCTCGTCGACACCGGCAGCCGCATGGACGAGATCATCTTCGAGGAGTTCAAGGGCACCGGCAATATGGAGCTGCACCTCGACCGCGACCTGTCGAACAAGCGCATCTTCCCCGCGATCAACATCGATAAAAGTGGCACGCGCAAAGAGGAGCTTATCTACCATCCCGAGGAGATCACCCGCGTCTATGCGCTCCGCCGCGCCATGCAGGGCGTGCCCGCCGCCGATTCGATGGACATGCTCATCGGGCGGCTCAAGAAAACCAAGACTAACGCCGAGTTCCTCATGAGCCTCAACCGCTGAGCTGACGGCGACCCTCCCGCATGTGACCCTCGCCGACGACCATCTGCTGCTATTCGCCCTCGATCGGGGACTCGTTACCCGGGAGCAGATTGACGAGGCCCAGCGTGGACACACAACTGCGACGAGCCAGACGGAGATTCTCCATCGGCTGGTGACACAGGGAGTGCTCGATGCGCCGAGACTGGCTCGGCTGCTCGCGGAGGCGGCCGCCGTGCCGTTGCTTGAACTGAATGGAGAGCACGTCAGCGACGAGGTGCTGGATATCCTGCCGCGCCCTATTGCCGTCCGGCATCAAGTGATGCCCGTAGCGGTGCAGGAGGACGGCGCCCTGCTAGTCGCGCTGGCCGACCCGTTGGACATCGGACTCATTGACAACTTAAGTCATCTGACGGGTCGGCGGATTGAACCCGGAGTCGCGACGGCGGAGGATATCCGGCGCGCCCTTGCGCGACATTTCGGTCGTCAAGCTGAAGCGGGGGCAGATTTTCTGGATAATTTGGAGACTCCCGGACTGGCCCGGTGCTTGGGCGATACGATTACTGAGCAAATGAACACCGGCGATGCCCCGATCATCAAAATGGTGCATTCCATAATCCAAGATGCCGTCGCCCGGCGGGCCTCGGATATTCACTTTGAACCGCTGGAGAAGCGCTTCCGTATCCGCTACCGCATTGACGGCGTGCTGCTCGAGGTCAGTTCCCCGCCGAAGCAGCTCCAGCCTGCCGTCATTTCGCGCCTGAAGATCATGGCGGACATCAGCATTGCGGAAAAACGCGTGCCGCAGGACGGGCGCATCCGGTTGGTCTGCGATGGCCGCGACCTCGACTTGCGCGTCGCGACCCTGCCCACGGCGCACGGGGAAAGCGTGGTCATCCGCATCCTTGACCGGCAGGGCATGCTGCTGGGTCTGCCCGAGCTGGGCCTGCGTCCCGATGACCAGCGGCAGTTGGAGCGCCTCATTGCCGCGCCCGACGGACTCGTGCTGGTCACCGGCCCGACCGGTTCAGGCAAGACGACCACGCTTTACGCCTGCCTGCAGCACCTCAACCAAACCGACCGCAAAATCATCACGGTTGAGGATCCCGTCGAATACCAGCTCGCCGGCATCAATCAGGTGCCGGTGCGCTCTGCCGTCGGCATGACCTTCGCTGCGGCGTTGCGCGCCATGCTGCGCCAGTCCCCCAACATCGTCATGGTCGGGGAAATTCGCGACCGCGAGACGGCCGAGATTGCCCTCAACGCCTCGCTGACAGGCCACATGGTGTTCAGCACGCTGCACACTAACGACGCTCCCGGCGCCGTGACACGTCTCCTCGATATCGGCGCCCGCCCGTTTCTGGTCGCGGCCGCGCTGCGGGCAACCGTCGCCCAACGACTCGTGCGGCGCATCTGCCCGCATTGCCGGCGCGCTTATGCGCCCTCGGCTGGCGAGCGGCACGCGCTGGGCCTAACCGGGGCGCAGGCCGCCGGGGCAGAATTCAGCCACGGGATCGGCTGCGCGGCCTGCTTCGGCACCGGTTATCTCGGGCGGACCGCTATCTATGAAATCTTTCTGGTGAATGACGGAATTCGCGCCATGCTCGGCGCCAATCCCAGTGCCGCCCGGCTGCGCACCCGCGCCCGGCAGGACGGCATACACACCATGCGCGCAGACGGCATCAGAAAAATTCTCGCCGGCCTCACCACAATCGAAGAGGTTCTCTCCATCACGGTTGCCGATTCCGACTAACCGCCACTTCAATCCCCTCCCACCATGAGTTATGAAATGAACGATCTCCTCGAACTGGTCGTCGACCAGAAGTGCTCCGACCTCCACCTGCAGGTGGGCACGCCGCCGACACTGCGCATGCGCGGCAGCATGGCGCCCATCGACGGCCCTGCGCTTACTCCGCCGGACACAGAGTCGCTGATGCTTTCGATCACGCCCGACAACCATGTTCAAAACGTGAAGCTCAACGGCGGCACTGACTTCGGCTTCGCCTACATGGACAAGGCCCGTTTCCGCGTCTCCATTCTCAAGGCCAAGGGCAACTACGGCCTCGTCCTCCGCCAGATCCCGAACCAGATGTATGACCTCCGCGCCATCGGTCTGCCCGACAAGGTCAGGGAGCTGCTCTTCCGCCCACGCGGCCTTATCCTGGTCACCGGGCCGACTGGTTCCGGCAAGTCAACCACGCTCGCCTCGATGGTCAATTATATCAACGAGAACAAAGACGGCCACATCATCACCATCGAGGATCCCATCGAGTATTACCACCCGCACAAGCGCTGCGTCGTCACGCAGCGCGAGGTGCACACCGACGTGCCCAGCTTCTCCGAGGCCATCCGCCGGGCCCTGCGCCAGGATCCCGACATCATCCTCGTCGGTGAAATGCGCGACCTCGAGACCATTGAGGCGGCCATCTCCGCCGCCGAGACAGGGCACCTCGTCTTCGGCACGCTGCACACCAACAGCGCCGCCAAGACCGTCGACCGCATTGTCGACGCCTTCCCCGCCAACATGAAGGATATGATCCGCACGCAGCTCGCCTCCTCCATCATCGCCGTCATCTCCCAGGGCCTCTGCAAAAAGCGCAGCGGCGGCCGCATCGCCTGCTACGAGATCATGGTCAATACCACTTCCATCGCCTCGCTCATCCGCGAGAACAAGACCTTCCGCATCAATTCCGACATCCAGACCGGCGCCGGCCTCGGCATGATCACGATGGACACCCACATCATGAGTCTCGTCAACAAAGAGCTCATCGAGCCTGACGAAGCGATCGAGAAGTCGCAGGATCCCGAGAACATGAGAAACAAACTCACGAGCATGGGCTTCAAGTTGAAAGAACTCTAACCCCACGGGCAGGTGCGGCTGGGCCACCGTGCCTGCGAGCGATCATGTTCGCCGGCCACGATCCGATTATCTGGGAGCTCCTCACCGAGCGGCAGGTGGTTAGCCGCGCCCAATTGGCTCGAGCCGTGGCTGAGCAGAGTGCCAGTGGGCAGCCGCTCGCCACCGTGCTGTGCGCGTTGGGGCTGGTCGATCCGCCCACCCTGTTCCGGGCCGTGGCGGATTATCTGGGCTGCGAATACCGGGAAGGAATCCCCGCCCTCCTGCCCGGCGAGCTGCTGGCCCGCCTCGACGCCCGTCTCGCGCACGCCTACGGCGTTGTTCCACTCGCGGCCGACCCGGGTTCGCTCACTCTGGGAGCGGTGGATCCCCTGACCCCCCAGCTCGTCGAGGATCTGACCTTCAGCCTCGGTTGCGAAATCCGGCTGGTGGTTGCCGACCCGGCACGCGTGCAGTTGCTCGTCAGGCAGCATTACGGTGGTCAGCAGTCCGAGGGGAACGACGATCTGCTGGATGCGTTGCGCCGGCAGGCCAGCGCCATGCCCACCCTTGAAACGCTGTCCGATGCCGATCTAGTCCAACTTGCCGGACAGGCGCCCATTGTCCGCTACGTCGATCAAGTCCTCAGCCAGGCGATCCGCGACCGGGCCTCGGACATTCATTTCGAGCCGTTCGAACGGGAGTTTAAGATCCGCTGCCGCATTGACGGCGCACTCCATGAGTTGGCCGCACCACCACTTGCTGTCACCCGGCCGGTCATCTCCCGTCTCAAGGTGCTCGCCGGTCTGAACATTGCCGAGAAGCGCCTGCCCCAGGACGGCCGCCTCAGGCTTACCGTGGCGGGGCGCGACGTCGATCTGCGCGTGTCCACCCTCCCGACGCAGTTTGGCGAAAGCGTCGTGCTGCGCGTGCTCGACCAGTCAGCGGTCCGGCTGGAGCTCGACCAGCTGGGTCTGCCGGCGGGCATCCACGCCGCCGTGCGCGACATCATCCTCCGGCCCAACGGCGTCTTCATCGTCACCGGCCCGACCGGCTCGGGCAAGACCACCACACTCTACAGCTGCCTGAAAATTCTCAACACCACCGATGCCAAGCTGCTCACCGTCGAGGACCCCGTAGAGTATGAAATCGACGGCATCATGCAGGTGCCGGTGCATCCCGCCGCCGGGCTCGGTTTTGCCCGCGCGCTGCGTTCCTTCCTGCGCCAGGATCCCGATATCGTCATGGTCGGCGAGATTCGCGATCTCGAGACCGCCCAGATCGCCATCCAGGCGTCACTGACCGGTCACTTGGTGCTCACGACACTGCATACGAACGATGCCCCCGGAGCCATCACGCGGTTGGTCGATATAGGCGTGGAGCCTTTCCTGCTCGCCTCGACGATCGAAGGCGTGCTCGCCCAGCGGCTTGTCCGTCGGATTTGTCCGGAATGCCGGAAAACCCATGCCCCGACGGAAGTCCAACTGCAACTGGCGGGCATCGATCCGGCGGAGGTAATCGACCGGCCGTTCTATCGCGGCACCGGCTGCACGGCCTGCTTGCACACGGGCTACCAGGGACGGCTCGGGCTTTTTCAACTCATGCACATGACGGACGGAATCCGCGAGCTAGTCGTGACAGGTGCTTCCCACGCGCTATTGCGGCAGCGGGCGGCAGAACAGGGGATGACACTGCTGCGCCCCGCCGGTCTGCAGGCGGTGCTCGACGGGCACACCACCATCGAGGAGGTCGTGAGATATACCTGACCGATGCCGATCTACCATTACACTGCGATTGACGCTCACGGGTCGGAAACGGCCGGCCAGTTCGAGGCCGCCTCGGAAGAGCAGGCAGCTCGGCGGTTGAAGGCGCGGGGATTTTTCCTCAGCGACCTTGCTGTAGTGCAGCCTCCGGCAGTTGCCACAGTGCCGCGCTCCCGGCAGTTGCGCTTGCCATTTCTAAGGCCGGTCAGTCCGAAGGAGCTTGCCGTCTTCACCCGACAGCTGGCGGTGCTGCTGCACGCGGGCATGCCGCTGCTGCGCGGTCTCGAGGTGTTGGCGAAGCAGGAGCGCAATCAGGCATTCCGCTGCATTGTCGGGGAAATCGCCGGCACCATCCGCTCCGGCGGCTCGCTCTCCGATGCGCTGGCGGGGCACCCGCGCGTGTTCGACCGGCTGTTCGTGAACATGGTGAAGGCCGGCGAGGCGGGCGGTGCGCTCGACCTCGTGCTTGGGCGCCTGGCGCTCTTTCAAGAGCAAAGCCTGCGGCTTCGCGGCAAGGTCAGATCGGCGATGGTATATCCGGTCATCGTCATGGCGGTCGCCGTGGCCATCCTCGCCGGGCTGCTGGTGTTTGTGGTGCCGAGGTTCCAGCAGATCTTCGCTGACCTTCTGAAAGGTGCGCCGCTGCCGCCGCTGACCCAGTTCGTTCTCACCGTCAGCGCTGCCGTGAAAAGCCACTACCTCCTCGCGCTGGGCGTCGGCTTCGGAGTGTGGTTCGCGTTCAAGGCATTAAAGCGCACTACGCTCGGGGAGCGCGTCTACGGCACGCTCGTGATTACGCTGCCGCCCTTCGGCGAACTGATCCTCAAAGCCATCGTGGCGCGGTTCAGTCGCACGCTCGGCACGCTGCTGGCGAGCGGTGTGCCCATCCTGCCGGCGCTGATCATCGTGCGCGATACTTGCGGCAACGCCCGCGTGACAGGCGCGCTGGGATATGTGCACGACCGGGTGAAGGAAGGCGACCCAGTCGCCCGTTCACTCGAGACAACTCAGGTCTTTCCCGGCATGGTGACCAGCATGATCGACGTCGGCGAGCACACCGGCCGGCTGCCGGAGATGCTCGGCAAGATTGCTGACATCTATGACGAGGAGGTGGACAACGCCGTCGCCGGACTCAGCTCGCTCATCGAGCCCATCCTCATCGTGTTCCTCGCCGTCATCGTCGGCACGATTGTCATCGCGCTCTTCCTGCCGATCATCCGCATCGTGCAGCTGCTGACATGATGCTTTACGCAGAAATTACTTCTGCGGTTTCGTGAGCAATATTGCGGCACTCAAACCGAGATGTTTCTCGGAGAACTCGTCGCCTTCACCGGCCTGCCGGAGGAGACGCTGGACCATGCCCATCTTGGCGTCGAGATTGTCGACCAAGGCGACAAAGACGGCCTCGGGCGTAGCGGCCATCACGGCCGCGCCCCATTCGAGTTCGCCCTGGTGGCTGAGGATGATGTGTTCGAGGCGCTCGAGCAGGTCGGCGTTAAGCTTGGCCTTGAGGCCGGCTTTGCGCGCCAGTTGGTATCCGAGGACGACATGGCCCTGCAGGATGCCCTTCCGGCTGCGCGTCGTGACAAGGGCGCCCTGGTATTCGCTGACCTTGCCGGTGTCGTGCAGGAGGATGCCGGCCATGGCGAGGTCGGCATCGACCTCGGGGTAGAGCGGCAGCAGCGCGCGGCAGGCGCGCGCCATCCGGCAGGTATGCTCTAGCAGTCCGTGCCGGTAAGCATGATGCATGGCGATGGCGGCCGGTGCGGAGCGAAACTGTTCGCCGATCTCATCGAAGACCGCCTGGACGGTCGCGCGCAGTTCGGCGTGCTGGATGAAGGCGATGTGTTCCTGGAACTCGGTCCAGAGTTTATCGGGATCCTCGGGAGCGACTTCGACGAGGTTGGCGATGACTGGCGAACCGGCGAGCTGCTCGGGGGTGAGGGCGTCGGCGCGGAGGATTTTCGGGGAAAGCTTGCCCTGATAGTAGTCAACGCGGCCTTCGACGCGGAGGATGCCGCCTTCGCCGACGGACTTGATGAGCTCGAAGGTCGGACTGTCGCTGAAGCTGGTGAAGTTGAACGAGCCGGTCTTGTCGCCGAGTTCAACGGAGAGGTAGGGGTTGTCGTTCTTGGCAGTGCGGGCCGTAATGCGCTTGACGAGCAGCACGCTGGCGAAGGTGTCGCCGCTCTCGCGGCCAAGGGCCTTGATTTCACGGACGGTGAGCGGGGTGAGGAGTTCGGCCATGGTCAGACGGGTGGGGGTCAGTGAGATGAGGCGGATGGGGTGAAGGAGGGACGGGCGCGGCGCAATTTGCTAGCGTTCACGCCCCCGCCCAGTAAACAAGAAAACAATTCATGGAACTCACTCTGCAGCCGCTCGCCTCAGTCTGTGACGTCACAGGCCGGGCGTTTCGGGAGGGCAACCGGGTGGTCAGTTACCTCGGACGGGAGGCTAATGGAGAAATCATTCGGCGCGATCTGCTGGAGAGCGAGGATGGCCAGATGACGCAGTCGACCGTGATATTTTGCCGCTGGGTGACGCAGTTCAAGCCGAAGCCGCCGGAGGCCAACCCCGAACGCGCGCTCAAGCTGACCGCAGAAAATCTCTTTCTGACGCTGGCCGATCCTGCCGCTGAACGCAGTGAGGCGAACACGCCGCTGCTGCAATTCCTCACACTGATGCTGGAACGCAAGAAGCTCGTCAAGCCGCGCGGCCTAACCGAGGACGGCGCACGGCGGATTTACGAGCACATGCCCAGTCACCAATTCTACGAGGTGCCGGCGGGCACGCTCGACGAAGCATTTTTCCGGCGCATTCGGGAGCAATTGGGTGTGTTGGTCGGCGAACCGAAGGTGAAGTCCGCACCAGTCGCCGCCGCGCCGGTTTCGCCGGCATGAAAATATTCCGTGAGGGCGAAGCCTGATTTCCGTGAAGCCGGCCGTGCTCAGGCCTCGACCATCGTGATGTCGGGCTCGAAGCTGACGGCGAGCCGATAGACCTGGCCGGGCCGCATGATAAGCGGGTGGTCGCGCACGAACATCTGCACGTAGTGGAGCTTGCCGAAATTGGTGCGGTAGTTCGGGTCGGCGCTGACCACCTCGGTCTCCAGCCAGTTGGCTTGGAAGTCGTCCTTGAGGATGGAGCAACGGGGGCCGAGCGGCCCGAGGGTGGGTGAAGTGCCGAGCCGGTATCGCGAGTGCGGCGCGCCGATGACGAGCGCGAAGCGGAACTTGTCGAGCTGCACCTGGTTCTTGACCGTGTAGGCGAACTCGGCGGTGATTTTGGGACCGGCAAAGCTCCACTGGACCTTCACACTGCCGACATTGCGGACGAGTTCCTCCTTCGTATTGATGAACTCGGGCTGCTCGTAGCGGAAGAAGAAGGAGTTCTTGAGGCCGAGGCCGGTGACACATTTCTGGCCGTAAAAGCCGGGCACGCAGACGTGCTCGCCGATGGTGAGCTCAGGCACCATGACCGGCAGATAAAAATTGTTCGGCCAGTCAAAGACGCCGGGGCTGTGCGGGAAAGGCAGGCTGTCGGCGGTCGGCGTGCCGCCGGCGCTGACGAGCGGGAGCTGGATGTGGAGCCCCGATTCGGCGTCGCGGTAGAGGAACAGGCCCTGCTCCTTGCGGTTGGACTTGTCGTAGATGACAAAGCGGCCGGAGGTGCGCGTGGGTTCGGCCTTGCCGGTGTCCTGCATGTTGACGGCCTTGGCGAGACGCGCCCATTGGCAGAGATAGCGGGCGGCGTCGAAATTGGCCATGCGGGTGGTGTGCGTGGCGTAGGCGGTGCGCTCGTCGTCGCGGACGACAAGATAACCGTGTTCCTGGTCGAGGAAGGTCTGGAAGAAAAAATAGAACAGGCGGCGGAGGATGTCGAAATAGCGCTGGCGCTGGTCGTCGGGGATCCAACCGTCGCGCATGCCTTGCAGGATGAGACTAATGCAGTGCATCTGGCCGTAGGCACCGGCGGCGCGGCCATAGGCCCAGCCGAGGCCGTCGGCCCGCACGAGGTCGGGCATCATCTTGATGTATTTTTCGGCGTAGGTGCGGAGGGTGGGGAGCTTGCGCTCGCGCAGGGCAGCGTTGGCATGGAGCGAGAGGGCGGAACGCACGAAGACGAGCGTCATCACACCGTAGAGATTGAAATGCCCCCCGAATCCTTTCTCGGCATCGTCGAAGAAGCCGCTGGAGCTGGTCTGCTCGATACGCTCGGCCAGGCGCTCGATGAGACGGGAGGTTTCGTCCTTCTTGGAGAGGCCGAGGCTGTAGCGGCAGACGGCCTTGGCGATGTTGAAGGCCTGCCAGTAGTTGTCGTAGTCGCTGCGGTTGAGCAGAAGCTTGTCGAGGTGCTGGCGGGTTTCCTCCACGAGGCGTTCCCAGACGGGGTTGCGCTCCTTGGACGGGCCGAAGGAGAGGAGGCCGAGCGAGGCGTAGGCGAGGCCGTTCTCGCCGGGAGGCTCGGTGAAGGCCTGCGCGGTGACGCAGCGGGCAGCGAGGTCGATGAGGTCGTAGTCCTTGAGGGTGGTTTCGCCGGTGGCGCGATAGTATTCGCCGAGCGCGAAGGCGACATGGCCGGGCTCGTCGGAGCGGGGGCTCTCGCCGGGCATGGGCGTGACGGTGCCGTCGGGATTGATCGAGTCAAGATTGTGGCCCAAGAGGGAGCGGGCCATATCGAGACATTGCTCGGAGAAACTGTTCATTCGGCTGGGCTAAAAAGTTTGCAGGTGAAGGTAAAAGAGGAGCAAGCGCGAAGTCACCGGGCGATGAGCTTGAGAAATTCGTCGTTGGTTTTGGTCTTGGTCAGGCGGGCGACCATGGTCTCGGTGGCTTCCTCGATGCGCTGCTGCACAAGGGCGCGGCGGAAAAAATGGATGCCCTCGAGTTTCTTGGCGTCGATAAGCATCTCCTCCTTGCGGGTGCCCGAGGCGGCGACATTGATGGCGGGCCAGATACGCATCTCGGCGCATTTGCGGTCGAGGACGAGCTCCATGTTGCCGGTGCCCTTGAATTCCTGGAAGATAATTTCATCCATCCGGCTGCCGGTATCCACCAGAATGGAGGCGATGATGGTGAGACTGCCGCCGTCCTCGGTGTTGCGGGCGGCGGCAAAGAGCTGCCGAGGCTTTTCAAGCGCACGGACGTCGAGGCCGCCGGTGCCGGTGCGGCCGGAGTTGCGCTGGGTGTTGTGGGCGCGGGCGAGCCGGGTGAGCGAGTCGAGGAGCAACACGACATCCTTGCCGGCCTCGACGAGGCGCTTGGCGCGCTCGATGCAAAGATCAGCGATGCGGACGTGGTTCTCGACTGTCTCGTCGTTGGACGAGGCCCAGACCTCGGCGGGCACACTGCGCTTGAAATCGGTGACTTCTTCCGGGCGCTCGTCCACGAGGAGAATCATGACGTGGCACTCGGGATGGTTTTCGAGAACGCCAAGGGCGATGTCTCGGAGCATGGTGGTCTTCCCGGTGCGGGGCGGGGCGACAATGAGTCCGCGGGTGCCCTTGCCGATGGGGCAAAAAAGGTCGATGACGCGCGTGGTCATGCGTCCGTCCTTCATCTCGAGCCGGAGCATCTCGTCGGGCGTGATGGTCGTCAGGTTGACGAAATCGATGGCGAGGCGGCGGGCGTCGACCTCCATGCCGTCGACCTTCTCGATGAAGCGCACCTTGGGATTCGGGAAGCGCGGATCGGGTGTCGCTTGGGCGGCGAGGATGCTGCCCTGCTGCAGTTTAAAGCGGCGGATGAGTTCGCGCGGCACAAACGGGTCGGTGGGCCGGCGCTTGCCGTGGCGGGCGAGATCGAGCAACTGGCCGTTGCGGGTGTTGTCAATATCGAGGATGCCCTCAATGTGGATGCTGCTTTCCGGCGGCGCGGAGGGAAGCGAGGGGGCCGGCGAGGCTTCGGATGCTGCGGGCTGATGATCTTTATCCATACAAAAATAGGTTGGTGCAGCTGCCGAGACTTGACCGCTAAATCCATCAGGGGCATTAGAACCTGATTAAGTCTCAACCCCAAACGAGGAGAAACCTGTGACGGATCAAACGATTACCTCAGTATCCCGGGAGAGTCGAATTTTCAAGCCCTCGGCCAGGTTCAAGAGCCAAGCAAACCTTGGCAGCTTCGCTACTTACCGTAGGCTTTACGCGGAGTCTGTCAACGCTCCAGAAAAATTTTGGGGCCGGCAGGCCAGGGAGCAGTTGGTGTGGCGCAAGCCCTTCCGACGGGTTCTGCAGTGGAAACCACCGCACGCCAAGTGGTTTATGGGCGGCAAGTTGAACGTTTCCGAGAACTGCCTCGACCGCCACCTCGGCACTGCCCGCGAAAACAAGGCGGCGCTGATTTTCGAGGGAGAGCCGGGCGATGTGCGCACCATCACCTACAAACAGCTGCATTTCCACGTTTGCCGGCTGGCGCATATTTTTGAAAATATGGGCGTCGGCGCGGGTGACCGCGTGGCGATTTACATGCCGATGATCCCGGAGGCGGTCGTGGCGATGCTGGCCTGCGCGCGCGTCGGGGCGGTGCACACGGTGGTCTTCGGCGGTTTCAGCCCCGAGGCGCTCAAGGACCGGATCAATGACTGCAAGGCTAAGCTCGTCATCACCGCGGATGGCGGATGGCGACGTGGTAAGGTTATCGAACTCAAGGCCAATGTCGACAAGGCGATTGCGGGCGCGCCGGGCGTGCAGACGGTCATCGTCGTGAAACGCTGCGGCAATCCCGTGAACATGGTCGAGGGTCGGGACGTCTGGTGGAAGGAAGCCTGGGCTGGCGCGCCGAACACTCATGCCGCCAAGGCGTTCGACTCCGAGCACCCGCTCTTCATCCTCTACACCAGCGGTTCAACCGGCAAACCAAAGGGAGTTCTTCACACCAGCGCAGGCTATCTGCTCGGTGCCAAGCTGAGTGCACATTATGTTTTCGATCTGAAGGAGAATGATCGTTATTTTTGCTCCGCCGACATTGGCTGGGTTACAGGACACAGCTATGTCGTCTACGGTTTGCTCGCCAATGGCGCCACGGTTTTCCTCTATGAGGGCGCGCCCAACCACCCCGAGCCCGACCGGTTCTGGGAGATGATCGACCGGCACGGCCTCACCATCCTCTACACGGCGCCGACCGCCATCCGTTCCTTTATGCGCTGGGGTGACAACTACGTGCTGCGCCACCGCCTCGATTCGTTGCGCCTGCTCGGCACGGTGGGCGAGCCGATCAATCCCGAGGCGTGGATGTGGTATCAGAAGATGATCGGCAAGAAGCGCTGCCCCATTGTCGACACCTGGTGGCAGACCGAAACCGGCTCGATCATGATCACCCCGCTGCCCGGCGTCATTCCGACCAAACCCGGTTCCGGCACGCTGCCATTTTTCGGTGTGGTGCCAAAGATTGTGGACTCCGACGGCAACGAGGCTCCACGCAACTCGGGTGGCAAGCTGGTCCTTACCCGGCCATATCCCTCGATGCTCCGGACGCTCTGGGGCGATGACGCCCGTTACAAGAAACAGTATTATAGCGAATTCCCCGCGCATCCCGACTACTATTTCACCGGCGACGGCGCCCGGCAGGACAAGGACGGATATTTCTGGATCGTCGGCCGCATTGACGACGTCCTCAACATCTCCGGCCACCGCATCGGCACGGCCGAGATCGAGAGCGCGCTCGTCTCGCACCCGAAGGTCGCCGAGGCCGCCGCCGTCGGCCGCCCGGACGAACTGAAAGGCCAGGCGCTGGTTGTTTTCGTCACGCTCAAGGCCGGGCACGAGACGAGCGACGCGCTGAAGGAAGAGCTGCGCAACCACGTCGGCCGGGAGATTGGTTCGCTGGCCAAGCCCGACACGATCCGCTTCGCCGCCGGCCTGCCCAAGACCCGCTCGGGAAAAATCATGCGCCGCCTCCTCAAGGAGCTGGCGACTTCCGGCGAGATCAAGGGGGACACGACCACGCTGGAGGATTTTTCCATCATCACAGCATTGAAAGCCGACGAGGAATAGTCCAATCTCCTCAACCGCAGGGGGCCAGACTGCGCCGCACGCATGGCCCATCGCTATACTTCCACCGGACAAAGCCCGGCCCGGGCAAAAACACCGGGTGCCTTTACGCTGCTCGAAATCCTGACGGTGCTGGCTATTCTCACGGTGCTCGGCGGTCTGTTGCTCGGAGTAGGACGACGGGCGGGAGAGTCGGCGAAGAGCGCCCGCGCCAGGGTTGAGCTCGCCACATTTTCCGCCGCGTTGGAGACCTACCGGCGGCTTTACGGTGACTACCCGCAGGTTCTCTCCGACCGCTCGTTCGCAGAGACTGCTTCCGGCGAAAATCTCTACGCGGCGCTCAATGGGCAGCGCGGCCCAGTGGGTGGCACGGGATATTTTGCGCAGCAACAGCGCGTGTTGGTGCAAAAAGCGCGGCTGACCATGGCTGCGCCAGCGGCGGCGGACACAGCCAGCAATTATTTCCTTGATCCCTGGGGTAATCCCTACCGTTACGCCTACGGCACAGCGGCCGGGGGATGGAAGAATGCCGCCTTTGTTCTTTTCTCCGCCGGGCCCGACGGCGAAGCCCTGCTGCCCACACCGGACGATGGTATAATTTCCCCGGCTTACGATGCCGTCCTGCAGGACGGCCGTCCGGTGAACGCCGACAACCTTTACGCAAACCGCGACTGACGATGCCAACGCGCCGCACCGCCTTTACCCTTTTGGAACTCCTCGCGGTCATTGCAGTGATCGGAATTCTGGCTGCGATACTCTTCCCTGGCATCCGCGCCGCGCGGGTGGCCGCGGGCAAGGCGAGGACTCGCGTCCAGTTCAGCCAGTGGACCGCCGCAATCGAGGCTTTCCGCAGTGAATACGGCTACTACCCAGCTTTCCACGCCTCGGGACTCGTCAATCCGCCGGGGCAGAACAGCGATCCAGCGTCGCTGCATCTTTTCCATGATGTGTTGGCGGCCAAACGCCGCGACGGTTCCGTGCTGCCTGTCTATGCGTCCGGCGCGGATCCACAGTATCCCGAGGCGCAGAATCGCAAGCTCATCGGGTTTTATGTCTTCTCCGAGTCGGACTTCTCTGAATCTGCCTTCCTGCGCGACGCCTTCGGCAACACAGAAATCGCGATCCTGGTGGACAAGAACCTCGACGGGGTCGTCCGCATCGGCGGAGATTCGGGCGATTATTCCGTTCTACCCGCCGTCGGTGGCCTGACTCCGGCAAGCGCGGATATTCCGACCGGCGGAATCAAGGCCGGAGTGATTTTCTACGCGCCCGCGCCGGCAGCCACCGCGGCGATGCCCGCATTCCTCTTCAGTTGGAAATGAAAACCTGCCAGGCAAAATCAGGCTTTACGCTGTTCGAGTTGCTCACGGTTCTGGCACTCGTTTCAGTGCTGGCATGGCTCCTGGCCGGCGGGGCTGATTTCGGCGGCGGCCGTGCCGTCGCGCTTCAGTCAGCCCAGGCCACAGTTGCCAATCTTATCACCGTGGCTCGGACCAAGGCCGCGACCAGCGGGCAGCCGGTGCGTCTGTTGCTGCAGATTGATCCGGCGAGCACGGTGCAACCGGTCCGCTACCTCCGCTATCTTGTGCTGCAGATTCAAAATGGCACCGGTTGGCAGGCGCTCGCCGAGGATTATCTGCCGCCGGGTGTCTATGTAGTTCCGCCTGCCTTTGCGGCCAATGTATCCGGGCTGTTCGCCGAAGGGGTGAGCAGATGGTTGAAGTCGGACGGCTCCGCTCTGCGCTCCAATGCTTTTCACAGCGACCAGGTCACCAGCGAAGCGATCACCGGCGGGGGCGTTGAGCAATGGGTCAGTCTGAATTTTTCCCCCTACGGAAACATCGGCCTAGCCGGCCAGATCGTGCTCGCCACGGGCCGACCACGGCCGCCCGGTTCCTATGCAACCGGCGACGCGCCGGTCATGCTGGATAATGCCGAGGCAGTGCGCGGTCTGGCGATCAGCGCGTATGGGGTGCCGGCACTTTTAGCCGGACGGGCCAGTTTTTAAAATGCCGGCACAAATGAACAAGAAGGGATTCACGCTGCTCGAGGTGGTCATTGCCATCGGCGTCGTTGCCGTCGGGGTCGTAACGGTGCTCGGCTTACTGCCCGCGCTGGGCCGGCAGTCCGCCGGTTCAACTGAGGCGATGGCAGCGATGCGCATCACAGACGCACTGCGCGTAGAGGTGCGCCGGCTGGCCGCCACAGAGGGCTGGGATGCGCTAGCCGGCAGACTGCCCATCATGGGTGCTTCCTTGGCCGACGGCTACCAGTTGGCCGCCCTGCGCGATGGCGGTGCCCTGCACTCATTGACCGATCCGCCGGCGTCCGCCGTGATAGCTCCCGAGCGCCAGTTTTTCTTGATCGAGGTCTGGCGCTTTGCCTCTCCGCCGCTCGCCTACGAACCGGGGGCGCCGCTGCTGGCGGTGCATGCCCGAATCTCGTGGCCGTATCGCATCCCCGGGTCGGCCATGATCATCCCGTTGGCCAATCGCGAGCAGCTCGCCTGCAACGTGAGTCTCCTGCGATGAATGCCGCCCGTCCGCATGCGGGTTTCACCTTGCTCGAATTGCTCGCAGCCGTGGCCAGCGGCCTGGTGCTGACGGGGGCCGTGCTGGCAGTGACCGCCGGCACACTGGATCTGTGGCGGCGCGTCCAGGACGGTTTCACGGCGGAGGCACAGGCGAAAATTGTGCTCGACCACCTCGCGCGCGACTTGCAGGCGGCGGTTTTCCAGCCCGATGGCCAGACGTGGCTGGCTGCGGATATTTTGCAGTCCGCCGCGAGTCTTGCCAACCACGGTTGGCTGGCGTCTCCGGGGCTGATGAAACCGGCGACGGCGGAGAGCAGACGCTATTTCTCGACGGCCGGTGCCGATGACGTCATGAATATCGCCGGCGCCCGCTTCGGCTTGTCGGGCGTCTGGCTGCGACTGGTGACAAGCAACGTCGAAGCCGGCGGCAGTCTGCCGGTCACGGTTTCCTACCAGCTTGTGCGCCGGCCGCTCAGTGGAGGAATTTCCACCGGCAATCCCGCGGATGTCCGCTACACCTTGTTTCGTTCGGCCGTGGCGACCGACCAGACCTTTATCAACGGCTACGATGTGCTCGCCGCCGCTTACCGCAGCACCTCCGGCCAGCCCGGACTCGCCCGGCAGCCGCCAACTCTCACGAATCCGCACACGACCAACGACGCCCTCGCCACCAACGTTGTCGACTTCGGAGTCTGGCTTTTTGTGCGAAACCCCGACGGCAGCCTGCGTCGGATTTTCCCGGCAAGCGAAACCGACGACACGCATGCCGCCCGCGGGACGCCATCTGCCGACGACGCGAGCCGGTTTCCGGACATCGCGCTGGCGATGCTGCGCATCCTCACGGAACAGGGCGCGACCCTGATTGCTGCCATGGAGAATCCCGGCAGCGGCGTAGTCCGGCCGGCGCAATACGCCAGCGATGCCGAGTGGTGGTGGGCGGTTGTCGAGGCCAACTCGCGGGTATTTGTCCAGCAATTGGAAATCCAGACTGCACCGCCATGAATCGAACGCCTGGCCAACGTCCGAAACGCGGCTTTGTGCTCATCCTGACACTCGCGTTGCTGGGGTTACTCGTGCTGGCAGTTCTTGCCCTGAGCGGGCTGGTCCGGGCCGGCGGCCAGCTGGCCGCGACGGGAGTCAGGCAAATGCAGGCCCGGCAGAACGCGCTGCTCGGTCTCAACGTGGCACTCGGCGAACTGCAACGCCGGGCAGGGGAGGATAACCGCGTGACCGCCATGGCCGGGGTCACGGGGATTGGCGCGGGGGCCGGCAACGTCACCCGGCATTGGTGCGGAGTATGGACGGACAGCGGGGATTTTCTGGGCTGGCTCAGTTCGGGCGCGCAAGCGGGTGGGGCGCCCGCCATCCAAGCGGGTGTGCCGCAAGTCAAGCTCGCCGCCGACGGATCAGTCGGGGCGAATTCCAGCAACTCCGAGCACGTGATGGTAGGCAAGCTGCCCATCACTGTGCCGGATGTGACGGGTTCGACGAGCACAGGGGGACGCTACGCCTATTGGGTCGCGGACGAAGGCGTGAAAGTCAGCGCTTACACACCTGAGAATCCGCCGCCGATCAGCATCGGAGTGACGCCGCGGTTGTTCAGTTCCTCGGCGACCTCGGCGCAGGGTCGCTTGCTCGGCGCGCTGACCACCTACTCGGCACGACTGCCGCGCATCCTCGCATATGAGCAGCTTCGCCTGCTGCCGGTGCCCACGGCCGCCGCACTTACTGCAGGGACGATTCACGACAACTTTCATCAGGTCACACTTTCCAGCTTGCGGCTGACGGCGGGAGAGCTGCGTTCCGGCGTTTTCAACCTCAACACCAACTCGACCATCGTCTGGCGGAGCATCGTGGGCACTTACAATCTTGCGGGCACTGGCCCGTTGCTCGACTCCGCCCAGATATCCGGCATCGGGGCCGTGTTGGCCAACGGTCTCGCTGGCGCTACCGCGGCGAATAAGGCCACCGGCGGGCCTTTTCTCTCCGTGGACGGCTTTGCGGGCAGTGCCTTGCTGGCCGGCGCGCTTAATGGCAGCGGTGTGACACCGGGGCAGTTCATCACGGGCCTTGGTCTGTTGCTTGGAGTGCGGTCCGATACCTTTAGAATTCGCGCCTATGGCGAGGCGCTGAATCCCGCCGATCCGGCGAAGACCGAGGCGGTCGCTTACTGCGAAGCCATCGTCCAACGCATGCCCGGGCCCGGTCCGGGTGGCACGGGCCGGCGCTTTGCCATTATCCACTTCCGCTGGCTGGCGGCTGATGCGCCACCGCTGAACGACGACGTCTAGAAAATTCTTGTGGATTTCCTGGAAAGAATGTGACTTCTTCCGCGTCCCTTCCGCCAGGGTAGCTCAGTGGTAGAGCAGAGGACTCATAAGCCTTTGGTCGCCGGTTCAATCCCGGCCCCTGGCACCAATTTTTTTTTGCGGGCATCGCGTGGTTTTCATTTTACGGCCAGTGTATCTGCCTCCATGTCTGAAGTGTGGCGACTGATTCCTACGACTTGGTGGTTCTTGCGGCGGGTCTGGGTAGCCGTTTCGGCGGACTCAAGCAGGTGCAGCCGGTCGGACCGGACGGCGAGCTCATCATCGAGTATTCGGTCCATGATGCAATGCGGGCTGGGTTTACACGACTCGTGCTGGTCATCCGCCGGGGCATCGAGGCTGACTTCCGCGCGGTTATCGGCCGGCGGCTGGAGTCGCAGATCGAAGTCAGCTATGTCTATCAGGAGCTCGCTGCGCTGCCGATCGGATTCAGTCCGCCGCCGGGCCGCACCAAACCGTGGGGCACCGGCCAGGCGGTGCTCGCTGCGCGCACTGCGGTGCGCCGGCCGTTTGCGGTGATCAATGCCGACGATTTCTACGGCGCCGCGGGTTTCCGGGCGCTGGCGGGGCATTTCTGCCGGCAGACCGCAGCGACTCGACCCGACTACGCGCTGGTGGGTTATCCGTTGCGGCTGACCCTGTCGGAGCATGGCGTCGTGAGCCGCGGTTTGTGCACCATCGATACCCACGGCAAACTGGAACGTGTCTCCGAAATTACCGGGATCAGCACGACCGCCACCGGCGCTGTCTATACTGCCGGCGAGGGACAGAGGGTGGAGTTGAGCGGCGATGAGATCGTCTCAATGAATTTCTGGGGGTTTACTCCGACGGTTTTCGACCAACTCGAAGAACTCTTCAGCGATTTCCTCGCCCGGCAGGCTTTGGACCTTCGGGCGGAGTTTTATTTGCCCACTGCGATCGACACACTCTGCAAGCACGGAGAAGCCGCTGTGACCGTCCTGCCCAGCGCCGATGCCTGGTTTGGGCTGACTCATCAGGCCGACCTGGCGTCGGCACGAGGCACACTACGGAGTCTGGTCGCCGCCCGGCATTATTCCGCGCCGCTTTGGCGGTAGGCTGACCGCCTCAGGACGCGGGGCTTCTTTCAAAGCACCGGATCGCCGACAATGTCAGTCAACAAACAAGGCGACAACGGTTGCATTATCAAATCCGCCGTTCTCGTTGGCAAAGTCGATCAGATGATGGGCGCAACTTTCCGGATCGGCGGCTTCGCTCGCAATGCGGGCGATATCCGTCATCCGTAAAGCCCGGGACACACCGTCCGTGCAGAGCAGAAAGCGGTCGCCGGGTTGCATGTCCTGGACGGTGAATTCGCCGTTGATCGGGGGCGGCTGGCCGATGCAGCGGGTGAGGGCGTTGCGATGCTCCGCGAGTATGGTCGGGGGCGTGGTGCCGGCCGCCAGGCGCGCGCGCATCTCGTTTTCGAGCGTGTGATCCGTTGTCAGATAGGCGCTCTCGCCACCGCGGATGCGCAGCAGTGCGCTATCGCCGACATGGAACACATGCAGTTGGCCGTTGCGGGCGTGCATGCCGGTCAAGGTTGTGCCGATGCCGTGCCGGGCGCTGATAATCTGGCCGAGGAGAAATACACGGTCGTTAACTTCGTCCAGACAGTGGCGGTAATTGACGGTCGCAGGATCGGCGATGGCCTCCACCGACTCGCGCAGGACGGCCACGGCCAGTTGGCTGGCCTGAGCGCCTTCGGGCAGTCCGCCAATACCGTCCGCAACGACGTAGAGTCGTTGCTTGTCGTCGCATAAAAAACTGTCCTCGTTTTCCGGACGAACACGTCCGATGTCAGAGAGGGCGAAGGAGCGTAATATCATTAAAAGGTCAAAGCGTAGAGTGACCGCGCAAGGAATGGAAAGGGCCAAAAAGACTTTCGCCAGATATTAATGTCAAGCAGGTGTGTAATTGCGGCAAATCCCTGCGAGATTCAGCTGAGAAGCTGCCAGCATGAGACGGTCTTTTAGTCCGGATAACGCAGCTACTACACGTTCCCGCGGCTGGAAACCGCAAACGGACAGGGAGCGGTCTACACGGCCTCGCAAATCTATTTGCGAGGCAGGCGCATCGGGACTTTGCTGCCAATATGTCTGCTCCAGTTCACCAACCTGCCAACTGGACGGATGACCTCATCCGCTTCCTGCGGGAACAGCCCGGGGTAGCAGCGTTGCGGGTGAATCCACAGGAGCGCACCGTGGTGGTGGCGACGCTGGGGCAGATTGATGTTGCGGCGATGCAGGCAAAGCTGGTGGAGGTGCTCCGGGCGGTCGAGCAGCGCATTGCCGAGAACAAGGTGGGGATAGTCCGACCCGAGGGCTTTGTTATCCGCCAATCTGGAGACGTGACGACCCTTGAGCGTCCGACCTGTGCAACGGCGCCGAAACTCTGGTTGTGGCGTGAGTTCATCTGGCCTGAGCCCGCGACCCCGGAGCCGGCAACTCCCGAGTGGCGTCTGCTCGCCACCTTGGCGGCGGTCTGTGGTGTGGCCGGCCTCGGCGCCTTTGCGTTGGAATATCTGGCCGTGGGATCCGCTTTCGTCGTCAAGGGTTTATATCTGCTGGCCGTCGTCGCGGGCGGATGGGACGCCGCCATCGATGCCTGGGAGCATGTGCGACGCTGGAAGCTGGACATCCATTTCCTTATGCTGGCGGTGGCGCTCGGGGCGATCCTCGTGGGCGCCTGGGGCGAGGCGGCGCTGCTGTTGTTCCTCTTCTCCGCGTCCGGCGCGATGGAGGAATACGCGCTCGACCGCACGCACCGCGAGGTGTCCGCCCTGCTGCACACGGCGCCGAAGCTGGCCATGGTGCTCGGGCCCGACGGCGAGCAGCGGGTCGTGCGCGCGGAAGACCTGCGGCTGGGCGACCGTCTGCTGGTGAAGCCCGGCGATATGTTCGCCGCCGACGGTGAGGTGGTGAAAGGGCAGTCGTCCAGTGACGAGTCGACCCTCACCGGCGAATCGGTCCCGGTCGAGAAGAGCGTCGGTTCACCGATCTTCAGTGGCACGATCAACCTTCTCGGTGTGCTCGAGGTGAATGTCTTGCGTCTCTCCGCGGAGAGCACGCTGCAAAAGATCATCCGCCTGATCCAGACGGCGCAGAAGCTGCGCGCGCCGAGCGAGCGCCTGACGGACAAATTCGGCGCCGGCTACACCATCGGTGTGCTCGGTCTGACCGCGCTGATGTTTTTCGTCTGGTGGCAGGGGTTCGGAATCCCGGCCTTCCGCAACGAACCGGGGCAATTCTCCGCCTTCTACCGTGCCATGACCCTGCTGGTCGTCGCCAGCCCGTGCGCTCTAGTGCTGTCCATTCCTTCCGCGATTCTTGCCGCCATTGCCTGGGGTGCCCGGCACGGCATTCTCTTCCGGGGCGGCGCGGCTATCGAGAAACTGGCCGAAGTCGACGTCGTGGCACTCGACAAGACCGGCACGCTGACCACTGGCGAGCTGGCGCTGATCTCCTGCGAAAGTTTCCCGGCCGGCCGCGAATCGGAGGTGCTGGAACTGGCCTACGCCTTGGAAAAAAACTCCACCCATCCGATCGCCCGCGCCATCACTCAGCACGCCCGGCGGAGCGGGGTGCGTGTCCGCGAAGTGGAGGCCTTTGAGTCCCTCACCGGACAAGGCCTGCGCGGCCGCGTGGGCGAAAATACCGCAATCCTCGGCCGCCGCGAACTGATCGCGGCGGGACCCTTTGCCCGTTGGCTCGACCAGATGCCGCCGGCCGATCCGGAGTATTCCGAGGTGTGGGTGCTCGCCGAGGGGTTGCTCGGCCGGTTGCTGCTCAAGGACCAGCTCCGCCCGCAATCGCGCGATGTGCTGGCCCGGCTGAAAACCGATGGCATCACCACCGTCATGCTCACCGGCGACCGGCGCCATACCGCCGAGTCGGTCGCGCGTGAACTGGGTGTCAGCGAGGTCCGCGCAGGGCTCTCACCCGAGGATAAAGTCGCGGTGGTAGACGGATTCCGGCAACTCGGCCACAAGGTCGCGATGGTCGGCGATGGCGTGAACGACGCCCCGAGTCTTGCCGCGGCTTACGTCTCCGTAGCCATGGGCGCCCGCGGCAGCGATGCGGCGCTGGAACAAAGCGAGGTCGTGCTGATGAACGACCGCATTGAGAATTTCCTAGCCGCCCTGCAGCTGAGCAGGCGCGCCCGTCGGATCATTCGGGAAAACCTGTTCATCTCCCTTGGCACCGTGGCGGTGATGGTGACGACCTCGCTCTTTGGCTTTGTTCCTCTCAGCGTGGGCGTGCTGGTGCACGAGGGCAGCACGCTCGTAGTATGCATCAACTCGCTGCGGTTGCTCCTCGGGCAGAATCGCTAACGAATTGATCCAGCCTTTCCGCTTGCTGGCGGGCACATCCGGACTATGCAATCGGGCCCTAACCCCCTTGAAACAATGGAGGATATTCGGCGTCTTAATCCCCATGAACATCCCGCGCACTCGGCTCGTCCTTCTGCTGGCCGCCACTCTGGCGGCCAGCGGCTGCACCTTTCCGTCCAGCAAGACTGTTGTGCCAGCCAAACAGGCCAACCAAATTCAATCTTCGGAGCGCGGCACGGTCCTCAAGGTGCGGACGGTGACCATCGAGGGCCGGCGCTCCCATCTTGGGCCCTACGCTGGCGCGGTGATCGGGGGGGCCGCCGCCCTGCCGAAAGGCGGGGCTACGACCACGGGCAAGGCCTTGGGTGTTGCCGCTGCCTCAACCGTGGGCGCAATCGTCGGGGAAGGTGCGGAGGAATACCTCACGCGCCGGAATGCGCAGGAGATCACGGTCGAGCTGAAGAATGGTGACGTGGTCGTAATCGTCCAGGAGTCGCCGCCGGAATATCAGGCCGGTGACCGGGTCGAGGTGATTCATGGCCAGGGTGGGGCGCGGGTCGTGCTGGCGACGGGACCCTGAACTGTCGCTGTTCTTTCCGTCCGCCCCGTCGAGCCGGGCCGCTCAATCCTCCAGCCACACGAGGTCGCCTGTGCGCACCTGGTCGAACAGCCCGATGATCTCTAGGTTGTTCATCTCGATGCAGCCGCCGCTAAAAGGTGTGCCGAGCCGCTCTTCATGGTTGGTGCCGTGGATATAAATGTAGCGGCCGTGGCTGTCGACGTTGCCCCCGGCGTTGTGGCCCGGCTCCAGTCCGCGCAGCCAAAGGATCCGCGTAGTGATAAGGTTGGCCTGCTGCTCCTGCTCGTTGAATTCGAAATAATGCTGGCCGGTGTTGACCCGCGCCTTGAAGACAATGCCGGGCGGAAGGCCCGCGCCGATTTTTTCCGCAATCTCGTGCAGTCCGCGCGGTGTGCCGAGAGAGTCGCGCAGATTGGACGGCGGTCGCAGCGAGGTGGAGACGACATACGACTTCACAAGAACGCCGTCGCGGTAAAAACCGAGCAGTTGCCGGGCAATGGACACGACCAGCACCCGCACCGGAGCTTTCAGGCTGAGTGCGGTCCATCTTTCACAGGCGTGCTCGAGGCTGTCGATCATTGGCAGGTGGTGCGCGGCATGGTCGATGACGCCTGCGGTCACGGTCAAGTGCCCTTTGTCCGCCGTTTTCACCCTTGCGACACCGCGGCCGATGTTGCTTAGTCGCCGCTCCCGGACGGCTAGCTCAGTTGGTTAGAGCATCTCGTTTACACCGAGGGGGTCGGGGGTTCGAGTCCCTCGCCGTCCACCATTCTCGTCAGATGAAAATAATTCTCGCCACCCGCCAAAGCCCGCTGGCCCTCACCCAGACCGAAATGGTGGCGGCGCGTTTCGGGGAGATCCTGTCTGGTGTCGAGTGTGAACTCCTTAAAATTGTCACCACCGGCGACCGGCAGACCGGCTGGTCGCTGGCGCAGGAGGGTGGCAAGGGTCTTTTCACCGCGGAACTCGAGCAGGCGCTGCTCCGCGGCGCAGCGCATGTGGCGGTGCACAGCTGCAAGGATCTGCCCGGGGAAAATCCCGCGGGCCTCGCGCTTGCCGGTTTCCTGCCGCGCGCCGACGCGCGCGACGTGCTGGTGCTGTGCGAAGGCGTGGCCACACCCGCTTCCATCGCCACCAGCAGCCCGCGCCGCCAGCTGCAGATTGCCCGGCTGTTCCCGCAGGCGAAGTTCACCGAGATCCGCGGCAACGTGGACACTCGTCTGAAAAAAATCGCCGCCGGCGCCGCCGATGCGACCATTCTCGCCGCCGCCGGTCTCGCCCGTCTCGGTATCGCGCAATGGCCGGGAATCGTCTTCCGGCCGCTCACCTTTGAGGAAAGCGTGCCCGCGGTGGGGCAGGGGGCCATCGCCGTCCAATGCCGGGCCGGTGACGCCACCCGATTCACCCCGGCGCTCGATGCCGCGACCGCCCGCGCGGTCAACCTCGAGCGCGCTTTCCAGGCGCTGCTCGGCGGCGGCTGCCAGATTGCGTTCGCCGCCCATGCGACGGCGGACCGGCTCCACTTCTTTCACGAAAAAACCGGAACCCGCTCGTGGCCACTGACCGGCATTGAGTTCGCCCAACCCCGGGAGCACGCGCGGCGGATGCTGCGGGAGATGAATTTCGATGTCTAAAGCAACCGCACTACTCACCGGACGCCGCATCGTCCTCACCCGTCCTACGGAACAGTCCGGTGACTGGCGCCGTCGTCTCGAAAGACTCGGCGTGGTCGTCCTGGAACTGCCGCTCATCCGCGTGACCAAGGACGTCGATCTCCACCTGCTCGCCGAGATTTTCCCCGAGCTAGGCCGCTACGAATGGCTGGTGTTCACCAGTGCCAACGGTGTGAAGTATTTTTTCGAGGAATTCCACCGCGTGTTCGACGACATCCGCTCGCTCGGGTTTGTCCGCATCGCGGCCGTCGGAACGGCAACCGCCGCCGCCCTGCGCGCGCAGCACCTGCGCATCGATCTGCTATCCGACAAGGCCACCGGGGAGGCGCTGGCCCGGGCCCTGCTCGCGCGCGAATCGATGGACAGCGCCAAGGTCCTTGTCGTCACCGGCAGCCGGAATCGCGAGACGCTCGTGCAGCTGCTCCACGACAACGGCGCCATCGTCGACACGCTGCCTGTCTATCGGACGGAGGAGACCGACCTGACCGCCGACCCGGCCGCCGCCGATTTCCGCGCGCTCGGCGCCGACGCCATCCTGTTCGCCAGTCCCTCCGCGGTGCAGTCCTATGCGGACCAAGCCACCGCTCTGAAACTCGCGCCCAACGCGCAAATCCCGCTGAACGGCAGCATCGGGCCCACCACCACCGAGGCTCTGAAAGAGTTCGGTCTGACCGCCGGTTTCGAAGCCGGTGCACCGGACTTAGACTCGCTGCTCACCGCCCTTGTCGCCCGTCTGAAATAGCACTCCATGAAAGTCCCGTTCCTCGACCTCAAGCTCCAGCACCAGGCCATCCGCACCGAGGCGCTCGCCGCCCTCGCCGACACTTACGACAACACCCGCTTCTGTCTCGGCCGGGATGTGGAGGAATTCGAGAAGACGTTCAGCACCATGTTCGGCCACCCGCGCACGCTGGGCATGAACAGTGGCACCTCACCGCTGCATATCGCGTCGCTCTGCGGCGGCTTCGGCCCGGGCGACGAAGTCATCACCACGCCGTTCACCTTTGCGTCGAGCTGCTGGGGCATCAGCTACGTCGGCGCCAAGCCGGTGTTCGTCGACATCGATCCCGACACTTGGTGCGTCAGCCCGGAGGCGATCGCGAAAGCGGTTACGCCGCGGACGAAGGGCATCGTGGTCGTGCATATCTTCGGCCAACCCGCCCGGATGGACGAGATCATGGCGATCGCCAGGCAACACAAACTATTCGTCGTGGAGGATTGCGCACAGGCCGTCGGCGCCACCTGCAACGGCGCACCGGTCGGCGGCATCGGTGACTGCGGCACGTTCAGCTTTTACCCGACCAAGAACCTCGGCGCCTGCGGCGAGGGCGGGGCGTTTGTCTCGCGGCATCCGACGGTGATGGACCGGGCGCAACTGCTGCGCGTCCACGGCTCGCCGAAACGCTACCTGCACACCGAGGTGGGTTTCAACTTCCGCATGGACGGCTTCCAAGGCGCGGTGCTCAGTATCAAGCTGAAGAAGCTGGCCGGCTGGACCGCCCGCCGGCGCGCCATCGCGGCGAAGTATCGCGCCGGCATCAAGCTCGCCGGCGTGCAATTGCCCGCCGTGCCGGCCTACGGCGAGTCCGTGTGGCACCAGTTCACTCTGCTGCATCCGCAGCGCGACGCGCTCCGCACGCACTTGGAAAAATGCAGCGTCGGCACCGACATCATCTATCCCGGCCCGATGCACCGGCAGCCGTGCTACGCGTCGCTCGGCTACAAGCCCGGCAGCATTCCTGTTGCTGAGGCGACCAGCGCCCATTGCATCAGTCTGCCGATCTTCCCGGAGCTGGCCGACGAGCAGGTCGACCATGTCATCACGTCGGTGAATACTTTCTGAATATGACGAATGTAGGCACCGCGGACATTCCTATGAAAACAACCCATGTCTTCTACAGTTGCCGTCGTGCAGGCAGGCGAGTGCGAGGGCTCGCGCTTTGGCTTCCTCTATTCATCTCCTCGGTTGCTGTCGCCGAGATTGCCAACTTCACGCCTGCGGGCGAGCCCTACAAGCGACTCGCCCGGCTGGATGCGCAGCCGGCCGGGCCGGATTTGCCGTTGGATCAGCAGAGGTTCGCCAACAATCCGGGCGTGGTTGAGAGCGTCCGCGCGAGCAAGCCGGAGTTTCTGCATATTCCGCTGGATGAGATCGAGCTGCCCGCATGCCCTGCCAACAGCTCCGCGCAGGCCCGGGCGGAAATCGACTACCTGCTGCAGCTCCAAGAACATCGCACCAAACTGGAGGGCTTGCAGGCCCTCCGTTTCGCCGACTGGGGACACAGCCCAGACATACAGCCTGGCAAACCGGGCTATGCGGCCAGTAGAGCCGCCCTTTTCTCGATCGGCCACTCCATCGGCCCATGGTTCACGGCCAGCCGGTTGCCCCGGACGGCCAACCTGATGAGCCGCGTGTGGCACGATGCCCACTACCATATCTGGAGCCTGAAGTTCAAATACGCCCGAATCCGGCCCGTGGTCATCGATCCCCGGATCAATAACCTGCAGCAAACTGGCTGGGCGGCATTTCCCAGCGGGCATTCCTCCAATGCCTACATCCTGGCCTATTTCTACAGTGTGCTGGCTCCGGAATTCACCAATGTTTTCCTGCGGGATGCCCGGGAGATCGCCCATTCGCGCGAGATCATCGGCGTGCACTATCCCAGCGACACCGAGGCCGGCCGCGTGCTGGCGCGGCAGTTCGTCAACCGGCTGCTGCAGAACGAGGCCTTCCGCGCGGAGTTTGCCAAGGTTCGCAAGGAATGGGCGCGCGCCCGTGTCGACCCGGAGGATTGACCTCTCAGTGTAGTTCTCGCCGCGCTCTCTGGAGACGCTGCCGTTAGGTGAACCCGGAGATGCCGGAGACGTGTCTCAGAACCCCGGCATCCCGCCGCGGCCCTTCATCGCCTCCATCTGGCGCATGAGCTTCTTCTGGTTGCCGCCCTTCATCATCTTCATGAGCTTCTGCATCTGCTCGAACTGCTTGATGAGCTGGTTGACCTCGAGCACCTTCACGCCGGCGCCCTTCGCGATGCGCATCCGGCGGTTGCCGTTCAGCAGCTGCGGCTTCCGGCGCTCCTGCACGGTCATCGACTGGATGATGGCCTCGGTGCGCTTCATCTGGCGCTCGGAGTCGTCGGGCAGCTGCACCCCGCTCATGCCGGGCATCATGCCCATGATGGACTGCATCGAGCCCATCTTCTTTACCTGCTGCATCTGCGCGAGGAAGTCCTCCAGGTTGAAGTCCGCCTTGCGCATCTTCTCCGCCATGCGCTCGGCTTCGTGCTGATCGATGTTCTCCTGCGCCTTTTCGACGAGCGAGACAACGTCGCCCATGCCGAGGATGCGCGAGGCGAGCCGGTCGGGGTAAAACGGCTCGAAGTCCGCCGTCTTCTCACCCACGCCGATGAACTTGATCGGCACACCGGTGACGGCCTTGATGGACAGCGCGGCGCCGCCGCGAGCGTCGCCGTCGAGCTTGGTCAGAACGAGGCCGGTCAGCTGCAGTGCCTCGTGAAAAGCCTTGGCGACATTCACAGCCTCCTGGCCCAGCGCACCGTCGGCAACAAGCAGCACCTCGTCGGGCTGCACCACCGCGTGGAGGCGTTTCACTTCCTCGATCAATTCCTGGTCGATCTGCAGCCGGCCGGCGGTGTCGAAGAGGATGACGTCGGCATTGGCCGCTTTCGCCGCCTCCAGCGCGGCCCGGCCGATGGCGGGCACGTCGCGCGAACCGCGGTCGCAGTAAAACCCAAGCTCCTCCTGCTGCGCGAGAATCTCGAGCTGGTCGATGGCGGCGGGACGGTAGATATCGCACGCCACAACCAAGGGCCGCGCGCCGCGCTTCTTGAGCAGCTTGCCCAGCTTGGCGGTGGAGGTGGTCTTGCCCGAACCGTGGAGGCCGACCATGAGCACCCGCAGGGGGCGCTTCGCGGCGAGTTCCGTCGCGCCCTCGCCGAGGAGTCCGACCAGTTCGTCGTGGATGATCTTCACGACTTGCTGGCCGGGCGTCACGCTCTGCAGGACTTCCTGGCCGGCACACTGCGTCTGCACGCGCTCGACGAAATCGCGCGCCACCTTGAAGTTGACATCGGCAGCGAGGAGGGCGGCGCGCACTTCCCGAAGCGCCTCGGCCATGTTTTCTGGCGTGAGCCGGCCGACGCCGCGCAGGTTGCGCAGCGCACTGGTCAGTTTCTCGGTCAGGGATTCGAACATGGGAAGCGGCAGGAAGAAGGAAGTATCGCTTGCAAGCAAGCTCCTCCCCAATGAACGTCAAGCCATGTCATCCGCCGTGCGCACCGTCGCCATTGTCGGCCGTCCCAATGTGGGCAAAAGCCGCCTGTTCAACCGGCTGGCGCGTCGCCGCATTTCCATCGTGCACGACCAGCCGGGCGTCACGCGCGATATTATTTCCGCCGAGGTCAAGGACGGCGCCTACACGCTGCTCGACACCGGCGGCCTGGGTCTGACGGGCGGCGACACCCCCGCGCACATCATCAAGGCTACGGAGGCACAGGCGCGCTTCGCGATCGCCGCGGCCGATGTCATTCTGTTCACCGTCGATGCGCGCGAGGGGATCACGGCGTTGGACGAGCGCGTCGCCCAGCTGCTCCGGCGGCACCGGCGGCAGGTGCTGCTCGTCGCCAACAAGGCCGATGATGGCGGCGGCGGGAGAAAAATTGCCGGGCACGAGGAGTTTTTCCGTCTGGGCTTTGATGAGCCGTTCTTCATCTCGGCGGAACATGGCAATGGCGAAGCCGAGCTGCGCACCGCCATCCTCGCCAAGCTTGGCCCCGATCCGGCGGCGGCGGCCGCGCCGGAGACGGACCGGTTGAAGATCTGCTTCGTCGGCCGGCCCAATGTCGGGAAATCCTCCCTCGCCAACCGACTCCTCCAAAGCGACAAACTCATCGTCAGCCCTGTGCCCGGCACCACGCGCGATTCGGTCGAGCACGATTTCCTCTTCCGGAACCGCGACGGCGCCGAATGGAAATTCCGCCTGATCGACACCGCCGGCATCCGCGCCTCTGCCAAGTTGTCCTCGTCGGTCGAGTATTTCTCCCGCGTGCGTTCGCTCGACTCCATCCGCAGCGCCGACGTCGTCTACATGGTGCTCGACGTAATGGACGGCGTGACGCAGCAGGACAAGGCCGTCGCCGGCGAGATTGTCGCGGCGGCCAAGCCCATCGTCGTCGTCGTCAACAAATGGGATCTGGTCCACGCCGCCTTCCGCCGGGGCGAGCTGGAGAAATTCAAAAACGAGCGTGATTTCCGGGAAAAATTCGAAAACGCCCTCTACGACCGGCTTTTCTTCACGCCCGGTGCGCCGGTGATCTTTGCCTCCGCCCTCACCGGCCACGAGATCGAGCGCATGCTGCGCGCCGCCCGCGCGCTGAACCGCCGCTTGGAGACAAAAATTCCCACCGCCAAACTCAACCAGACGCTCATCCGTCTCGCCGACCGCGTGCCGCCGCCCGCGGTGGGCGGCGTGCGCTTCCGCATTTATTACGCCACGCAGGTCAGCAACCGGCCGTTTCGCATCAAGGTGTTTTGCAACAACGACCGGAAGCTCGACGAGTCCTACCGGCGCTACCTCGAATCCGGTCTGGTCAAAGAGTTCGAGCTTGATGGCTGCCCGATCCATTTCGATCTCATCGGCAAACCTCCGCGCAAGCTCGGGGGCGTCAAGAAAAGCCGCGAGGACGGCGGCGAGTCCGCCGAGCCGGCGGAAGTGTGGGGCGGACTTAGCGAGGATTGAGCGGTTATGCTGCGGCTTGTCTTCATGGGCTCCGATCCGATCGCGCTGCCGGCGCTGGAGTGGCTGGCGGGCGAGGGCCGGCCGGTGGCGGAAGTCGTGGGAGTCTTCACGCAGCCCGACCGTCCCGCCGGCCGCGGACAGAAAGTGCAGCCCGGCGCAATCAAGCTCTGGGCGCAGCAGAGCGGACGGCCGTGTCATCAGCCGGAGAAGCTGACCGAAGGTGTGCGCCAGCAACTCGCCGCGCTGCGGCCCGATGTCACGCTGGTCATGGCCTACGGGCATATTTTACGGGAAAACTTCATCGCGACCCCACGGCTTGGCACACTCAATCTGCACACGTCGCTTCTGCCCAAATACCGCGGCGCCTCACCCGTGCAGACCGCCATCGCGTGCGGCGAGCGCGAAACCGGAGCGACGCTGATGCGCATTGTCCCGAAGCTCGATGCCGGCCCGGTCAGCGACAGCGAGCGCGTGCCAATTGCGCCCCTCGATACGGCCACAGAGGTGGAGGCAAAGCTGGCGCAGGCCTGCGTGCCGCTCCTCGCGCGCGCTTTGCCGAAGCTGGACGCGGGCACCCTGATTTTCACCGGACAGGATGAAGCCGTAGCCACTTACTGCAGGAAACTGACCAAAGAGGACGGTCTTCTGGATTTTCATGCGACCGCGACCGAACTCGCCGGCCGCATCAACGGCCTGATGCCGTGGCCCGGCCCGTCGGTCGAGATCGGCGGACAGCCAGTCAAACTCGGCCTCGCCGACGCTTCGCCAGCGGGAGAATGTCATATATTAGATGACAATGCCGCCGCACCCGGAACGGTGCTCGGCGCCGATGCAGAGGGTCTGCTGGTGGCGACGGGGCGGGGGACACTGCGCCTGCGCAAGCTCCAACGGCCCGGCGGCCGGATGCTCCCAACGGTTGAGTTTCTCCGCGGATTCCCCGTCGCCCCGGGCACGGTGCTGCCATCACGTCCGATGCCGCCCTTGGCGGCCCGTGAACCGTTCCCGAGACCGGCGTCCTAAGTTCGCTTGTTTTTGCGCGCAAATTTCCCAACCATGCCCCGCATGCTATCCCGAGTCTGGCGAATCAGCCTCCTGCTGGCCGCGGCCGTCACGACCGCGGCGGCGCAATCGGGACGCCCCGATCCCGTGCAGAGCGAACTGGCCGGTCTCCGCGAGGATCTGCGCCTGCTGAACCAGCGCGTCGGCGAACTTTCACTGACCATCGAACAGCTGTCGCGCGAAAACAGCGCGCTGCAAACCAAGGCCGGCCAGAGCTACGCGACGATCGAGCAGCTCAACAAAGCCGTGGCGGATCTGAACCGTTCGCTGCAAAACGCGCTGGCCGACCAGAAGCACGAGGTGCTCCAGCAGGTCGCCGGGCAGATCGAGCGGCTGGGTCGCCAGACCAACGCCGCGCTCGACGCCCTCGCCAAGGGCCAGGCAACCCGCCCGACGGTGCAGACGACATTCTCCGAGGATTTCCCGAAGGAGGGCACCAATTACACCGTGCAATCGGGCGACACACTTTCCATCATCGCCAAGAAGACCGGCGCCAAGATGCAGGACATCATCAACGCGAACAAGATCGCTGACCCGACCAAGATCCGGGTCGGCCAGACACTGTTCATACCGCAGGGGAAATAACCATGGCCACCAGCAAATCACGACTCGGGCGCGGACTCGGCGCACTCATCAGCAGCGGCACTACAACGCCGAAACCGGACGCACCCTCCGCAGCCGCCAAACCCGACGCGCCCGTCGAGGCCGGTCCCGCCGGCTACCGCGAAATCCCACTGCACCAAATCGAACCGAATCCCTATCAGCCGCGCCGCGAGATGGACTCCGAGCAGTTGCACGAGCTGGTCGAGAGCATCCGCGCCGAGGGTTTGCTGCAGCCGGTCGTGGTCCGGCCGGTGGGTGACAAATACCAGCTCATTGCGGGCGAGCGCCGCTGGCGCGCGTTCCAGCAACTCAAGCTCCCCAGCATACCCGCGCGCGTGATGACCTCCAGCGACGCCTCCTCCGCCGCGCTGGCTCTGATCGAGAACCTGCAGCGCGAGGGCCTCAACCCCATCGACGAGGCGCACGGTTACGCCAGCCTCATCCGCGATTTCGACCTCACCCAGGAGGCGACCGCCCAGCGCGTGGGCAAGAACCGTGCCTCGGTGGCCAATTCACTGCGGTTACTTTCCCTTGAGCCCGAAATCCAGGGATATCTCGGCAAGAATCTGCTCAGCGTTGGCCACGCCAAGGTGCTGCTCGGCGTCGAGGACTCCGCCGAGCGTCTGCTTCTGGCGCGGCGCTCACTCGAAGGCGGCCTGAGTGTGCGCGCGCTTGAGGAACTGCTGAAGCACGGCCGCGGCGGCACCGGCAAGCGCCGGCGCATGCCCGCCGCCACGGCCGCGGCTCTCACCGACATCGAGAAGAAGCTGACCTCGCACCTCGGCGCGCGTGTCAGCCTCCGGCATTCGCCCCGGCGGGGCCGGATCGTCATTGAATACAAAGGCAACGAGGATCTGCAGCGCGTGCTCGGGAGAATGGGGCTCACACTGTAGTCTGACCGCGCGTGGACAACCAGCCGGAGCAACCCCAACCGACCACCTCCGGGCAGATCGCCGCCCCGGTCCGGCGTTGGTTCCTCGATCGGCTGCCCATCTGGCGCGAGGTGCGCGGCTACCGGCAGGAGACCTGGCGGGCGGACATCGCCGCGGCACTCACCGTTTCGCTGGTGTCCATTCCGCAGGCCATCGGCTTCGCGCTCATCGCCGGTTTGCCGCCGCTGATGGTCGTAATGTCCGTCGTGGTGGGCGGTTTCGTGGCGGCGCTGTTGACATCGTCGCACCATCTCGTGTTCGGTCCGACGAATTCCCTCAGCATCATCCTCGCGGGCACAATCTATTCGTTTTCCGGCCACGCCCTGTCGCCTCTGCAGCTCACGCTGGTGCTCGGCCTGCTCATCGGTGTCATCCAACTCGGCGCGGGGCTGGCGCAGATGGGGCAGCTCACGCAGTTTGTCTCACGCTCGGTCGTCATCGGCTACGGCACGGCAATCAGCCTGCTGCTGGTGCTCAGCCAGCTGCCTAACTTGGCGGGGGTGCACGAGGTCGAGCGCGTCCGGGGGCTCTTTGGCAGTCTCTTGGAAGCGGCGCACAGCGTCATCCAGGGCCAGTTCAGCGTTTATAGCGCCATCATGGGCACGGTGACTCTTCTCCTGTTCTATGTCATTGAGCGTATGTTTCCGCGGGCGCCGGCAGAATTCATCGGGCTGGTGCTCCTGTCGCTTGTCATGCAGTTCGGGCATCTTTCCGACCTCGGCATCCGCACCATTCAGGACGAGGGCGCGCTGGCCGCCGCGCTGCCGTCGTTCGCCGGCATGCCGATCGGGGCGACCGATCTGCGCGTCGTGCCCGGCTTGCTCAGCGCGGCGCTGGCCATCGCCATCCTCGGCATGCTGGAGTCGCTCTCAATCTCGAAGACCCTCGCCACGCGTTCCGGCCAGCGCATCGATCCCAACCAGGAGCTGATTTCGATGGGCGCGGCCAACATCGCCAACAGCCTGTTCCGCGCCATGCCCGGCTCGGCCTCGTTCGCCCGCAGCGGCGCCAATTACCAGTCGGGCGCCCGCACCCAGGTCTCGGCCCTGCTGAGCAGCCTCATCGTGCTGGTGGCGCTCCTCTTCTGCGCCCCGCTCATCAACTTCATCCCCGTGCCGAGCCTCGCCGCGCATCTCATCCGCATCGGCCTGAAGATGATCAATCGCGGCCAGATCCACATCGCGCGCCGCGCCACGCGCTCCGACGCCGTCGTGTTCTGGGTGACACTTTGCGCCGCACTCTTCCTCAAGCTCGACGCGGCCATCTACGTCGGCGTTGGCGTCTCGCTCGCGCTGTTCCTTAAAAAAGCCGCCACGCCCACGCTGGTCGAATACACCTTCAACGAGAGCGGCAACCTCGCGGCCATCGAGACGAAGGAGCAGCGCCCGCACGCCCAGATCTCCATCATCCACGTCGAGGGCGAACTGTTCTTCGGCGCGGCCGACATCTTCCAGCAGCAAGTGCGCAGCCTGGCCGACGACGAGGACATCAAGGTCTTTATACTCCGGCTCAAGAACGCCCGCCATCTCGACGCCACCACCGTGCTGGCGCTGCTGGAGCTCCACGACTACCTGCTACGGCACGGCCGCCATCTGCTGATCAGCGGCCTCAGCCCGGACGTTGAGCGCGTGCTGCACTCCAGCGGCGCGTTTGAGCGCATCGGCGCGGACAACATCTTCCCTGCCGAGGCCAATCCCACCGTCAGCACCAAGCACGCGCTCGAACACGCCCAACAGCTGTTGCACAACGCGGACCCCGGCATCCGCATTTTCTACGACCGGCCAACCGCCTGAACCCGCGCGGTTTGGCCGCGCCCGCCGCCAGGCGGCCCACCGCACAGAACTTTGGTTGACAATCCGGGTCGGACTACGTTGCTTCTCGTCCCTTTATGAGCCTGCTCATCGGCATTTTAACTTTCGCCCTCATCATCGTTTCGCTCTTCCTGATCCTGGTCGTGCTCATGCAAAAGGCCAAGGCGGACG
Organism: Opitutaceae bacterium; assembly: GCA_023269565.1. Taxonomy (GTDB): domain Bacteria; phylum Verrucomicrobiota; class Verrucomicrobiia; order Opitutales; family Opitutaceae; genus JAHFTD01. Next base: position 65,499 of record JAHFTD010000003.1, read on the forward strand.
GCGGCGTCGCCGCCATGGGTGGCGGTATGGCCGAGTCCACTTTCGGCGCTGAGACGGGCAATGTGCTCAGCAAGGCCACCATCAACGCCGCGATCGCGTTCTTCGTCCTCAGTTTCTCACTCTATCTGGCGCACATCTACCAGGCCAAGCACCGCGACACGGCTGACAGCAAGCTGCCCACGGTCGTCGCGCCGGCCAAGACCCTGGCGCCGCAACCCGCCACGCCCAAGCCGGGTGAGCAACCGAGGCCATAACTTCCCCCCCGGCCCGGCACTCCACCGGGCCTTGTTGTTGGTGCTCCTGGCTGCGGCCGGACTGCCGGGTGACTTGTCCGCGCAGACGCCACTTTACCGTCCGCCCCAGGATTTTTTTCCCGGCGGCAAGGCGGATCAGACCGAGGGGGCGCGCATTCTCGCCGAGTTCCGCCGGCTGGGCATTCGCGGCGGTTACTGGCTGGCCTTCGATCTGCGCGTGATGCCGCGCCGCGGCACCGAGCGACTCGTGCACGGCCAGTTGCTCGGCACCCGCAATGAGTCTGGCCCCGTCTCGCGGCTGACCTTGCCCGGCGCGCACGGCCTCGCCTCGGAGCGCCGCTGGCTCATCCAGAGCGGCCCCCAGCCCACGGCGTGGACTTGGGACGGCGCGGCGGCGCAGACGCGGCAGCTCGGGGTGGGTGACGCGTTCCAGCCCGTAGGTGACACCGACCTGACGCTTTTCGATCTGCAGATGCCGTTTTTGTATTGGAATGATTTTGTCTACGAAGGTCTCGCCAAGGTTCGCGGCCGCCCGGCGAACAGTTTTGTGCTTTACCCGCCCAAGGATCTAGCCGCCGCCCGCCCGCAACTCACTGGCGTGCGCGTGCTGCTCGACACACAGTTTGGCGCGCTGGTGCAGGCCGAGCTGCTCGGCGAAAAAGGCCGGCCCGAAAAAAGCATCACCGTCCTTGATCTGAAAAAAACCGGCGAGCAGTGGATCGTGAAGGAAATCGATCTGCGCAATCTTGTCACGCGCGACAAGACCCGCTTCACCGTTACCGCCGCAGCGCTCGATCTCATACTCCCGCCCACTGTCTGGTCGGCGGATGGGCTTGCGGCTGAGGCACCAGTCGTGGCGGAGGACGCCATCCAGCGTTTCTAATCCGCCGATCCATGCGTGCGCGACCGGCGAAGCCGTTTCCGTTCTCCATCGAGGTCGAGTTTCTCGACCGCCTGAACGAACCCGTGCGCGACGGCAAGGCGGAGTCGGTGAGCGCGTTGATCCGCGCCGCGCTGGAGCATTACGATTTCGCCAACGTGGTCGTCCTGCATCCCGCGCAGCTGCAGATCTCGGTGCGGTTGCCGCCGGCGCTCCGGCAGACCCTGAGGAAAGTCGCCCGCTCGCGGCATACCAGCATCGGCCAGCTCGTGCGCGCGGCGGTTGAGGCTTATCTGCCGAAGCTGGAGGCGCAGCCGGCCAAGGCCGCGCGGAAGCGCCGCCGGCGCCGCAAGGCTTGATCGCCGGCGCAAGCCGTAGGACTTGCCTTCGCGTTTCGCAGCCCTTTAGTCGGTGCGGCCAATGACCTCCCCGCATCCGCTTTCCGTCTGGGCACAGAACGTCTCGCCCTCACCGACCCTCGAGATCGATGCCAAGGCCAAGGCCATGATGGCCGCCGGCGAGGACGTGTGCAGCTTCGCCGCGGGCGAGCCGGATTTCGACACGCCGGACTTTATCAAGGATGCCGCCATCGCGGCGCTGAAGGCCGGCAAGACCAAATACGCTCCGACGCCCGGACTGGAGGAGTTGCGCGCCGCCGTCGCCGCGCGCTACGCCGCGGAATACGGCTATCAGGTCAAGGCGTCGCAGGTTGTCATCTCGCCGGGCGGCAAGTTCTCATGCTTCCTCGGCCTGCAGTCCGTCTGCAATCCCGGCGACGAGGTGCTCGTGCCCGCGCCGTATTGGGTCAGTTATCCCGAGATGGTGAAACTCTGCGGCGCACGGCCGGTGTTCGTCGCCGCTGCCGACCGCACGGGCTTCAAGCTCACGCCGGCGATGGTCGAGCAGGCCGTCACGCCCAAGACCAAGGCCGTCATCTTCAACAACCCCTCGAATCCCACCGGCGTGGTCTACACGCGCGCGGAGGTCGAGGCGCTCCTGACCGTCTTCCTGCGACACAACCTCTACATCCTGTCCGACGAGATGTATGAGCACCTCATCTACGACGGCGGCACGCCGACCTGCGTCGCCACGCTCGGCCCCGAAGCCGCCGCGCGCACGCTCACCGCCTCGGGTTTTTCCAAGAGCTACGCGATGACGGGCTGGCGGCTCGGCACGCTGGTGGCCCGGGCCGACATCGCCAAGGCCGCCGGAGAACTGCAGGCGCAGATGTCGTCCAACGCCACGACCTTCGCCCAATACGGTGCTCTGGCCGCGCTGCGCGAGCAGGACAAGGCCCGCGCCTCGCTCGGGGCCATGAAGACCGCCTTCGACCTCCGGCGCCGGCTGATGCACGCCGGGCTCGTCAAGATTCCCGGCCTGACGTGCGTGCTGGCCGGCGGCGCGTTCTACCTTTTTCCCAATATCTCCCGCTACGGCCTGCCGTCGGTCGAGTTCGCTGCGCGGCTGCTGGCCGAGGAGAAAGTTGCCACGGTGCCGGGCTTCGCCTTCGGGGCGGAAGGCTACTTGCGGCTGAGCTACGCCACTTCGGACGAGAGAATCGTCCAAGGCTTGGAGCGCCTCGCGCGTTTCTGCGCCAGGTTGTCGGGATGAAGGCGAGGGGATTGCGGAGCTAGCCGGCCTGCCCGGCGGTGGGCGGCCTGCTATCCGGCCAGACGGCACGGACCAGCCAGGCCACGCTCAGCGTCACGCCCGTGCCGATGAGAGTGAACCACGGCCAGAAGACCTCCCCGCCGAAAGTCCGCGTCCACCAGTCCTGCAGCGCGGGGATGTTCGGCGGCCAGTAGAGGAGGTTCATCACGGCGAGTGACACTATCATACCGGCCATCGTCGCCCGCGCGCCCACCCGGCGCGAAAACAGCGCCAGCAGCAGGCCGCCGAGCAGAGCCCCGCTGGTAAGGCCGCGCAGGGAGAACGCCGCGTTGAGCACGAATGTTACCTCCCGCGTCAGCCACGCCGTGAGCACGAGCATCCCGGCCCAGAACACGGTCGAATATTTGCTGAAGCGCAGGAGCGCCGCCTCGTCCCGACCCGGGGTGAACGGCTTCACGAAGTCCATCGTGGAGACCGAGGCGAGCGCGGTGAGCGCCGAGCTGATGGACGACATCGCCGCGGCGAGGATCGCCACGATCAGGAAACCCTTCAGGAGGTGGGGAACCTCCGTCAGCATGAAAATCGGGAAGACGAAGTCGAAGGACTTGAGGCCGGGCCGACTCTCGGGCAGGGGAATCTGGAACGGGTGGCTCTGGTAGAAGACCCAGAGCAACACGCCCACGAGGAGGAAGAGCAGAAAGAGCGGGAAGATGAGCACGGCGCTCAGAGTGAGGGCCTTGCGGCCGTCGGCCACGCTGCCGCAGGCGAGCACGCGCTGCACGATGAGCTGCTCCGCCCCGTGCGATGAAAGCACAATCATTGTGCCGCCGAGCAGACCCATCCAGAGGTTGAAGGGCGCCGAGAACGAGAACTGTGCGTTGAGCCATTGCAATTTGCCCGCTGCTGCGGCCGCCGTCATTGCGCCCGTCCAGCCGCCCTCCACCAGCGTCGGGATGTAGCAGAGGGCGAAGAGTCCGCCTCCGAGGAAGAGGCAGAACTGCACGGCGTCGGTCCAGATCACCGCCTTGACGCCGCCGAGACTGGTGTAGATCAGGGAAAATCCGACGAACATCAGAATCGCGCCGAGGATCGGGTCGACGAACCCGCCCAGGCTGCAGACCCGCTCGCCGAGCAGCAGACGGACGGGGATGCATGCGACGAACACGCGCACGCCGGCTGCCAGAGTCTCGAGCAGCAGGAAAAATGCTCCCGCCAGCCGCCGCGGTCCGGTCCCGAGGTGCCGCTCGAGCAGCTGGTAGGGGGAGTAGATTTCGCCCTTCAGGTAATGGGGAACCATCACGGCGGCGAGGATGAGGCGGGCGATCACGTAACCGAAAATCATCTGGATGAACAGCAGGTTGCTGCCATAGGCGATGGCGGGCACGCCGATGACCGTCAGTGCGCTCGTCTCTGCGGCGACGATGGAGACCCCAATGCCCCACCACGGGATATTGCGGCTGCCGAGGAAATAGTCGCGCGTGTTGTGTTGCTCTCTCCCGAATCGGACGCCCAGGGCGATGATGCCGCCGAGGTAGGCGATGATGATCAGCCAGTCGCCGAGATTGAAATAGGCGTTCATCCAGACGGATGCCATCGAGCGAGAAGGTGCCGGATTTGGCGAGGAGAAATCCCTGCCATGTGCGCCAGGCAAAGAAACCAGCCGCCCGCCTCAGCTTTTGAGCGGTATGAGCACGCGCAGCCTTGGGTCGCGCAGGTAGAGTCCACCCCAGATCACCACCCCGAGGATAACTTGGGCGTAGACCGGATCGCCGACGCGCAAATGCGTCTGGATCGCGCCGCCGAGGTAGCCGGTGAGCAAAATCGCCCCGAGATAGGATGTGCGCGGGATCAGATAGACGACGGTGCAGCCCAACTCGAGCACTCCGAGGCCGAAGGCGTGGGTGAGGGGAATGCCGAGGTGCTGGAAGCCCTCGGCAAGTTGCGGCGGGCCGGCCAGCTTCATGCAGGCACTGAAGCCCAGCATAAGCGCCGGCAGCGCGCTGAGCACGCGGCCGGTCCAGCGGGCTTTGTTGGAGACCGGGGTAGGAGTGTCGGTTGTCATCGTGGGGAGGGGAGGAGGCAGCTTTATTAGCTACGCACGTGCAGCTGGCCAGCCAAACCTGCCCGATGCATCCGGAAGATAACCGCCTTGCCTCATCCACAGGCACCTTTAGCAAGAGGATCGCATGACGGATTGCCCAGAAACATCGCCAGGCTTCCCGATCGGCGGCTGCTTTCTGCCATGACCACCCGGCGCGAATTCCTCTCGGGACTTACCGCTTTCGCCACGGTCGCGGCGCTACCGAAATGGCACGAGACCCCGGATCTTATCCTGGTCAATGGCGATTTGCTGACGCAGGACCAAACGACGCCTCGGGCGCAGGCGATTGCCATCTCGGGTGACCGCATCATCGCCGTCGGCTCGAACACTGAAATCCGCTCTCTCTCACGCCACCGCACGAGTGTCGTCGATCTCGCCGGCCGCGTGGTCATCCCCGGGGTGATCGATGCCCACAGTCATCCTGCCTATGCCGGGATCCGGCACCTGCGCGAGGTCGATTGCGATCTGCGCACAGTCGTCGCAATCCAGGACGCGTTGCGCGCACGGGCTGCGATCACACCCCCTGGCAAATGGGTGATGGGATTCAAATACGACGACACCAAGACCGCTGAGCGGCGCTTCCTCACGCGCGCAGACCTGGACGCGGTCTCCACATCGCACCCTGTATTCGTGCAGCACCGCGGCGGCCACACCGCCTACGTCAACTCCGCCGCCTTCGGCGCCGCGGGGATCAAGGAGTCGGTTACGGACCCGGTGGGCGGGCGCTTCGAGCGCGATGCTCACGGCGCCCTGAGCGGTCGCATCGCCGAGGAGGCGGCCAACATCGTCGGGCGGGCGGCGGTGCAGCCCTATTCACGCGCTGACCAGCAGGCTGGTGTCGCCGAGATTTCCCGGCGGCTCGCCGCCGTGGGCATCACCTCCGTCACTGATGCCGATGGTTCGCCGGACGATCTCCGGGCCTATCAGGACGCCCGCGCCGCCGGTGAATTGCTCACACGCGTCTATTGTCACCTCGATGCGGCGCACCTTGACGCGATGATCGCTGCCGGGGTGCGGACTGGTCTGGGTGACGAGTGGGTAAAGATTGGTGCGGTGAAATGCCTGGCCGACGGCTCGATCTCCGAACGCACGGCCCGCTTGTCCGAACCCTACATCGGGCGGCCGCAGGATTTCGGCATCATGGTCAACGATGCCGCGGCGCTCTGGCCGGTCTTCGAGAAGGCGCACCGTGCCGGTTGGCAGATCGGCACGCACGCGAATGGCGACGTCGCGATTGACCTCGTAGCCGGCCTCTATGAACGGCTGCAGCGCGAGTTTCCCCGGCACGACCCGCGCTACCGCTTCGAGCATTGCACGGTGCTCACACCCGAATTGATCCGGCGCATCAAGGCGCTCGGCGCCATCCCGACCCCGTTCTCGAGCTACGTCTATTTCCACGGTGAAAAAATGACGGAGTATGGCGCCGCCCGACTGGAGCGGATGTTCCCGATGCGCTGGTTCCTGGACGCCGGGATCCCCGCGACGATGGGCAGCGATTATCCGCCGGGTCCCTTCGAGCCGATGATGGCTCTCACCTCGATGCTCACGCGCACCGACATTCGCGGAACGACGTGGGGCGCGAGCCAGCGCATCACGTTTGCCGAGGCCTTGCGCGTGCTGACCATCAACGGCGCCTATGCTTCCTTCGAGGAACGACTCAAGGGATCGCTCTCCGTCGGGAAGCTCGCCGATATGGTAGTGCTCGCAAGCGACCCGCGCCAGTTGCCCGCGGGAGAAATCGTCAATGTGAAGGTC